>NZ_JBEXMD010000031.1:0-124542 GCF_040610315.1 Amycolatopsis sp. NPDC004169 | reverse complement strand
TCCTGAACTCCTCGCCCAGCCTCGGCACGCTCGTCGCGTTCGACCTGCCTCTCGACTGACCACTGCTCCTGCGACTCACCGGATCAGCGCCGGCACGGGTTGCCCGCCGGGTGCGCGGCGGTGCCGTGCACGTCGGCCTGGGACTCCGCCAGCACGATCTTCGCCAGCGGGGTTTCCAGCGCGACCGCCTGCTGCTTCACGACGCCGTTCGCGATGGTCTGGCCGTTCAGCTTCAGCGAGCCGATCACCAGCGCGATGGTCAGCGGCGCCGAGCCCACCGTGACCGGGACGCCGTTGATCTTCAGCGAGGCGACGTTCGAGCTGCCGGTCAGCGCCGGGGCGAGCCCGCCCGGGGCCGGCTGGCAGGTCGCCGCGGCCTGGGACTGGATCACGCCCAGCTCGATCGTCAGCCCGGCCGTGCTGATCACGGTCTTGTCGATCTTGGCCGTCGCCTGCGCGTGGTCACCGGCCGCCGGGGCCGCCGACTGGTTGTCGGGGGCCAGGTCGGTCGACGACGTCAGCGCGTGCGTCTGCACCTTGATCAGGCCGGCGTTGAGCGTCGCGTCGAGGACGGACTTGCTGTCGTCGGCGCAGGGCAGGTTCGCCGGGTTCGCCACGGCCGCGGTGACGCCGATGACGTTCGCGGCGGTGCCGGTGCAGGAGAAGACACCGTCGCGGTCGTCGTCGCGGATCGTGCCGACGCCGGTCGGGTCGACCAGCCCGGCGCCGGCCGGGTTCGACAGCGTCACGGTGAACGTCTCGTCCGGCTCGTCGACGGTGTCCGGGTTGACCAGCACGGTCACCGGCTTGCTCGTCTCGCCGGGCGCGAAGGTCACGTCACCGCCCGCCGCCTGGTAGTCCGCCGGCGCGGTCGCCGTGCCGTTCGCGGTGGCGTAGTGGACCGACACCGGGTTCGGCGAGGCGCCGCCGAGCAGCGACACGGTGAAGGTGGCGGGCACCGGCGCGCCGCCGGAGCCCTCGTCCACCGTGACGTCGTTGATGCTCAGGCCGAGCACGCGCACGGTCGTCGTCTCGACGTACCCGCGGGACACGCCGTCGACCTGGTAGTCGACCGTGCAGTGGTAGGTGCCGGGCGCGGCGTCGGCCGCGGCGGCGACGGTTTCGGTGAACGTGGCGACGTCCCCGCTGGCCACCTTCACGCTCGCCGGGGCGTTGGTGAGCGTCAGCTGCGGATCGCAGGCGGTGACCTTCGGGGTGACCGTGACCTCGATGGACTTGATGCCGTCGAGGATGGCCTGCGACACCTGGTTCGACGGCACGTTGTTCAGCAGCACGCCGCCGGTGGCCGTGGCGATGGCGCTCGCCTGGCCGTCGGCGTCCAGGTTGCCGACGTTGACCGCGACCACGCGGACCTTCGCCGCCTTGAGCGCGTCGATGGTCTGGGCCAGGGTGTGCCCGCCGCTGGGGTCGTGCGACGGCGCGTCGCCGAACCAGGCGATGATGCGGGTGCCGTCCGGGCGGAAGGTGACCGCGCCGGTGGCCAGTTCGTAGAGGGCGTTGAGGTCGGCTTCGGGGAGGTCGCCGCCGCCTGCCGCGGCCCACTGGTCGATGCCGGCCTGCACCGCGGCGGTGTTCGCGGTGATGCCCTGGTTGACCTTGAAGGGCACGGAGTCGGTGAAGTCCTTGTACTCGGCCACGCCGAACTGGGCGGTCGGCTGCGCGGCGAGCACGTCACCGGTGATGGCGCCGGCGTTGGTTTTGACGTTGGAGATCGCGCCGCCCATGCTGCCGGTGGTGTCCGCGAGCAGCACGAGGTCGGGGTTCGGCGGCACGGCGGAAGTGGTGACGTGCTTGGTGACGTCGGCGCTCTGCCCGGCGGAGAGCGTCAGGTCGACGGTGGCCGGATCGACCCCGGGCGGCGCCGCGGCCGCGACCGCGGCCGGGGTGAGCAAGGCACTGACCGTGGTCAGCGCGACGAACAAGGATCTCCGCGACATGGACTTCCTTTCCGAAGGCCGGATTACTGCGGGTTGCCTCGGGAAGACGGAAAAGGCGGAAATTCGTTAGCGGGCCGGGCGAACGTCACTCGGAGTGCCCTGTGTCAAGGTGCTCAACGGGTCACGGCGGCGGATCCGGGCTACGCAAACCGGGAGTTCACTGGGCCGGAAACTTGAAGATCACCGCGGGGAATTCACTCGATCCAGCGACGAAAGGCAGTGCGTCCGGTACGAACGGTGCCGGTCGCTCGGCGGAACCACGGCGGGTTTCGCGGCGCGGGGAGCGAATTTCCGCCCGAATGCCGTAGCGCCCCGGGCGCTCAGCGGTTCGCGCGGCTCGGCACGCCGAGGTCGGCGAGCACCGCACGGGCCGCCCGGGTGCCGGACGCGAGGGCGCCCTGGAGGGAACTCGTGTCCCGGTGGTCGCCGCACACGTAGAGCCCGTCGCCCAGCCGCACCTCGCGCCGCAGCTCGTGCGGCGGCGGCATCGCCGGGAGCGCGTGCCGGATCTCGTACCGGGCCACCAGCGGCCACCGCGTCGCGTCCGTGCGGTACATCCGGCCCAGCGCCCGGCGCACCTCCGGCTCCGGCAACGCCGTCAACGCCGTCGCGCTCACCAGCGCCGAGCCGGGCGGGGCGTACTCCGGGCACACCTCGCTGAGCACACTCGTGTTGACCACCGGCCCGCCACGGGCGTCGATCACGATCACCGGTTCGCGCAACGGTGAGCGCGGTGGGGCGAAGTACCATGTCGTCCCGCTGTTCCAGCGCGGTTCCCCGACCCCGGCCAGCCGGGCGGCCGCGGCACCGTCGGTCGCCACGACCACCGCGCGGGCCGGCCACACCACGCCGTCGGCCGTGCGGACGCGGCCGGGCCGGACCTCCTCGACCGGGGTGCGCAGGTGGATCGCCGACGTCGGCAGCCGCCCGGCCAGCTGCCGCGGGAGCTCGCCCATGCCCCGTGCCGGCAGCGACGGCGCCGAGCGCACGAAACTGCGCCACACCAGCTGGAAGAACCGGGCCGAGGTGGCCAGTTCCGGTTCCAGGAACACGCCGGAGAGGAACGGCCGGAACACCGTCTCCACCGCCCGCTCGGACACCCCGGCGCGCCGCAGTTCCTCCGCCGTCGTGCGGTCGGCGCGGTCGATCACCGCCTGGGCCGGGCCCGCGGCGACGCGGGCGGTGAACGCGCCGAGCGCCGCCAGGTCCTTCGCCGACAGGTACCGCCGGGCCACGATGTCGCGCAGCGCCTTGGGCGTGTCCACCGGGTTGCCGAGCAGTGAGACGCGGTCGTCGTCGGCCACCCGGACCGCGCGCTGGAACCGGCCCAGCCGCAGGGCGTCGACGTCGACCAGCCGCCGGATCGCCGGGTAGGCCGGGTTGAGGATCTGGAACCCGCGGTCCAGGCGGAAGCCGTCGACTACGTCGGTGCGCACGCGGCCGCCGACGTCGTCCGAGGCCTCCAGCACCGCGCACGGCACGCCGGCCCGGTGCAGCGTGATCGCGGCGGCGAGCCCGGCCAGCCCGGCTCCGGCGATGACGACTTCCGGCACGCCGGTCACCCCCCGAAGTACCGGGTCGAGGCGAGCCGGTTCAGCAGGCCGATCCGGCCGCGGTTGGGCACCGACCGCAGCGGGTGCCCGGCCAGCCCCCAGCCCGCCAGCAGCGTGTTGGCCGCGGCCCAGCCGGTGGTCGCCGCGCGTTCCATCAGCGCGACCGGCAGGTCGATCCGGATGCCGTCGCCGGCCAGCGCCAGCGCCGGGTCGGGGGTCACGACCGTGGGGCGGCGGGCGAAGTCGCCCAGCCCGAACAGCGGGCAGTCCTCGCGCCACAACGAAATCGACGCCGTCACCCGGGCCTCGAGGGTTTCGGGGTAGATCGCGTGCAGCCGGTCGTCCACGGCCTTCACCAGCGTTTCGCGGTCGTCGGTCGCGGCCGCGTACGCGTGCAGTTCGACGACCGAGCCGCCGGTGCCGGCCGCCCACCGGCGGGCCTCGCCCTCGTAGCGGTCGAGCAGGCTGATGTTGTCCAGCGGCGGCACGCTGCCGGTGCCGAGGAACGGCGGCCGCGCCGCGTCGACGGGCCGGTCGAGCCAGAGCCTGCGGACGAGGAACGGCGGTGCCGTGCGCAACCCGGCCACGGCCTCCCGCCACTCCGGCGTCCCGAGCGTCGGCGACGCTTCGACGATCGACTGCAGCCCGCGCACGGAACAGGCGAGCACGACGGTGTCGAACTGCCCGCTCCCGTGGGACGTCGTGACGGCGAACCCGTCGGACGTGCGCTCGAGCGCCGCCACCGGGGTGCCGGTCCGGATGGTCACCCGCCGGTCGGCCAGGTAGCCGGCCAGCGGGTCCCACAGCGCCTGGGGGAACGGCTCGGTCGGCACGTCGAACACCAGGCCCTCGCTGGAGCCGAGGAAGTAGAGGTGGAACATGGTCGCGAGCTCCGCCGCGGACAGCTCGCGCGGATCGGCGAAGAAGCTGCGCGAGAACACCTCGAAGGCCAGGTGCTTGGCCGCGTCCGGGAAGTTGATCGCGTCGAGGAAGCTCGCCGCGTCGGTTTCGTCGAGCCGGCGGTAGGTCTCCGGGACGCTGACCGTGGCCAGCGGCAGGGCGCCGCGGCCGTTGATGCGGACCAGGTCCTTCGGCGTGAACGTCGGGCTGCGCCAGGCGAACGCCAGCGCGTTCCACGGCGGCGTGCGGGGGAGACCGGCGAAGGTGTCCGTGCGGCCCTGGGCGTCCAGCAGCGGGTAGTCGGCCAGCGGGGTCAGCCGGTCGAGCCGCGGATCGGTGCGCATGAGCAGTGACCGCAGGTTGTAGTACTGGCGGAAGAAGGCGTGGAAGCCCCGGCTCATGGTGACGCCGGTGCCGTCCGGCAGCCGGTCCGCCCAGCCGCCGACCCGCCCGCCGAGGAAGCCGTCGCGCTCGAAGAGCGTCACCGTGACGCCGCGCTCGGCCAGCCCGGTGGCCGCGGTGAGGCCCGCGATGCCGCCGCCGACGACCGCCGCGGTCGGGCGGCGGCCGAGCAGCCCGGCGTCGGCCAGGCCGGGTGCGGCCGGGTGCGTCTCGATCCGGCGGTCGGTGCCGAGGGGGCGGGTCACGGGTGCTCCTGCGGGTTGGTGCCGAGGACGGTGTGGACGATGCCGTGCTGCCAGCCGGGCACCGTGCCGGTGCGGACGTCGGTGAAGCCGGCGTCGGTGAGCCTGCCGCAGAGCGCCGCGATCCCGTCGAACTCGAGGACGCTGCGGCGCAGGTGGCGGTAGAGGGTCGCGTCGCCGGTGGTGACCTTCCCGAGCGGGATGATCACGCCGGCGCAGACGGCGTTCCACACCCAGCGGGCGCGCGCCGAATCCCGCACGGAGTACTCGTGGATCGCGATGCGGCCGCCGGGCTTCAGCAGCCCGCGCAGCCGCCGCAGCTGCGTGGCCGGGTCGGTCAGGTTGCGCAGCAGGTACGCCGCCAGGATCGCGTCGAACGGCCCGGAAACGCCGTCGAGGTCCTCCACCGGCGTGTGGACGAAGGTGACGTCGTCCGGCCAGTCCTTCGCCCTGGCCTGCGCGAGCATCTCCCCGGAGGCGTCGAACGCGGTGATCGCGGCGCCGGGCACGGTCGACACCAGCGCGGCCGTCGACGCGCCGGTGCCGCAGCCGGCGTCCAGCAGCCGCAGGCCCGTCCCGTCCGGCGGCAGCTCCAGCCGCCGGGCCGAGAGCCGCAGGTGCTCGTGGTAGCCGGGGTTGGCGCCGACCAGCTTGTCGTACCACCGCGCTTCGGTGTCGAACGCCGACGGCACCGCACCGCGCGGGAGACCGTCCTTGGCCATCGCGTTCACGCTCGCTCCTCCCGGGGACCGGTTCGTTCCCACACCAGCAGCACCGCGGTCACCAGCGCGAAGCCGAAGAGGAAGTCTTCGACCGGGATGTCCCACGGGAAGCGCCAGCCGCTGATGTGCTGCGGGGCGTAGCGCACGATCGGGTCGGAGAGCTTGGTCAGCCAGCCGTCCACCGGGATCTGGAACGCCGTCACGATGGCGATGGTGATCCAGTACGCCAGGCGCCGGAACAGGCCCGTGCGCAGCAGGAAGAGCTCGGCCAGCACGACCGCGGCCACGGCGGCGACCGC
Organism: Amycolatopsis sp. NPDC004169; assembly: GCF_040610315.1. NCBI lineage: Bacteria > Bacillati > Actinomycetota > Actinomycetes > Pseudonocardiales > Pseudonocardiaceae > Amycolatopsis > Amycolatopsis sp. NPDC004169. Next base: position 118,466 of record NZ_JBEXMD010000031.1, on the reverse strand, counting down.
CGGCACGGTGTAGCCCCACGGGATCACCGGCGCGCCTCCTGCCGGACGAGCCGCCGGAGCACCGCGAGGGTGAGCTGGACGATCTCGTAGGTCAGCACCCCGCAGACCGGGATCACCACGAAGAACAGGATTTCCTCCAGCGGCACGGAAAACGGGGCCCGGATGCCGGTGACGTGCTCGGGCGCGTAGTCCCAGACACCGGCCGCGATGGCCACCGCGTCCCAGACCAGGAACACCAGCGCGACCGGCAGCACCGCGCGGGCCAGCCGCCGCGGCTGCCGGTAGACCCGCGCGCCCGCGATCTCCAGCGGCAGCGTGACCAGGACGCACGCGGCCAGCACGACCAGGTATTCGGCCTTGCCCACCTCAGCCCACCGCCACCGGCTGCACCGGCGCGGGGTGGCGCCGCCGCGCCCACTGCGTCCGCGCGACCGCCCCGCACGCCACCGCCAGCCGCTGCCCGCGCGAAACCGCCGCGCGCCCGGCGAAGACGTCGTGGCCGGCGGCCTCGATGCGGTCGAGGATGCCGCCGTAGAGCCGCGCCGCGGTGGCCACGCACGGGCGGGAGATCGGGTGCAGCATGGCGATGCCCGGCCGGGCTTCGGCGTAGATGTCGCGGGTGACGGCGATCTGGTTGCGGATCGCGGCCCGGACCCGCTGGTCGGCCCGGCCCTCCTTGGCGCACCACTGAAGCCGGTCGCGGTCGACGCCGTGCACGGCCAGTTCGTCGGCGGGCAGGTAGACCCGGCCGCGGCCGAGGTCCTCGGCGACGTCGCGCAGGAAGTTGGTGAGCTGGAAGGCCTTCCCCAGCGCGGCGGCCCGCGGCTCGGCCTCTTCGCGCGGGGCGACGGTGCCCAGCACCGGCAGCACCTGCAGGCCGATCACCTCGGCCGAACCGTGCACGTAGGTGTCCAGCTCTTCGCGGGTGGCGTAGCCGTCGACGGTGAGGTCCATCCGCATCGAGGTGAAGAACGCCTCGAAGTACGCCTTGGCGAGGGTGTACCGGGCCGCCGTGTCGATCACCGCGGTCAGCAGCGGGTCGTCGCTCGCACCGGCGTCCAGGTCCGCGAGGAAGCGCTTCTCGACCTCCTGCAGGCGCGTGTCGAGGGTTTCGGGGGTGGCGTCGTCTTCGGGCTCGTCGACGATGTCGTCGAGCCAGCGGGCGAAGCCGTAGAGCGCATGAATCGCCGGCCGCTGCGCCGGGGTGAGCAGGCGCGTCGCGAGGAAGTAGGTGCGGCCGTGCCGGGCGTTGAGCTCGCGGCACCAGGTGTAGGCGGCACGCAGCTCCGGCTCGCGGATGCCGGCGGCGTCGAGTTCACGTCGGGTCATCGGGTCCCTCCGGTGATCCGGTCGGCAGCCAGTCTGCCGGAGATGAGCACGGTCGGCACGCCGACGCCCGGCACGGTGGCGCCGCCGGCCAGGACGGCGTTGTCCGTCCCGCGGGGGAGGTTCCGCGGCCGGAACGGGCCGGTCTGCCCGAAGGAGTGGGCGTAGCTGAAGGGGGTCCCGGCGACCAGGCCGCGCTCCGCCCACTCGGCCGGGCCGATGACGTGGGTGAAATCCGGGGTGAAGCCGGGCAGCAGCCGCGTCCGGGCCACGTCGAGGACTTCTTCGGCGTAGGAATCCGTTTCGGCGGCCCAGTCGGCGGGGCCGCGGTCGAGGTTGGGCACCGGGGCGAGCACGGAGTAGAGCTGGCGGCCCGGTGGGGCGAGCCCGGGGTCGGACGCGGTCGGCCGGGTGATCAGCAGCGACGGATCGCTCATCCGCTTCCCCTGGGTGATGAGCTCGTCGAAGGTCGAGCGCCAGCCCTGCCCGAAGGAGATCGTGTGGTGCGCGACCTCCGGCTGTGTCCCGGGGCCGCCGGCGTGCACGATGAGCGCGGACGGCGCGGCCCGCAACGCGACCGGCCGCCGCGGCTGCCGCCCGAGCAGCCGGTAGCTCTCCGGCAGTTCGGTGGTGAGCACGACGGCGTCGCACGGGTACCGGGACCCGGCGGCGGTGCGCACGGCGGTGACCCGCGATCCGGAGCGTTCCAGTTCGCGCACGGCGTCGCCGTAGGCGAACTTGACCCCGGCGTCGGCCGCGACGCGGGCGAGCGCCTGCGGCAGGGCGGCGATCCCGCCGGGCGGGAAGTACACCCCGCCGACGGTGTCCATGTAGGAGATCACCGCGTACAGGGCCAGCGCGTGCATCGGGGATTCGCCGGCGTAGAGCGCCTGGAAGGTGAATACGCGTTTCAGGCGCTCGTCGCTCAGGAACCGGCCGACCTGGCCGTCGAGCCGCCGGAAGCCGCCCAGCGCGACGAGCCGGGCCAGCTCGGGCCGGAGCATGCCGAGCGGGGAGTCGATGTTCGCGTCGATGAACCGGCCGAACTCGGCCCGGTAGAGCCGGGTGAGCCAGTCGCGCAGGCGGGTGTAGCCCGCCGCCTCGGCGGGCCCGGCGAACTCGCGGACGGCCTCGGCCATCGCGGCGCCGTCGGTGTGCACCGGCAGCGTGCTGCCGTCGGCGAACTGGGCGACGTAGGCGGGATCGAGCCGGGTGAGCGGCAGTTCGGTGCTGAAGTCGGCCCCGACGGCGGCGAAGGTGTCGGCGAGGATGGACGGCATGGTCAGCACGGTGGGGCCGGTGTCGAGCAGGTAGCCGTCGCGTGCGACCCGCCCGGCGCGCCCACCGGGGCCGGCATCCCGTTCGACGACGGTGACTTCCCGCCCGCGCCCGGCGAGGTGCAGGGCGGCGGCGAGCCCGGAGAGCCCGGCGCCCACGACGACGACGCGGTTCACCGGGCCGGGCACGGTCTTCATCGGTCACCCTCCACGCCTCGGCGGGAAGTGGTCGCGCAAGTGCGGCCGGCGCGCTCGCGGATCGGACGGTGGGGCGTGGGCCGTGCTGTGTGGCGCGGCCGGTGGGCAGGCTGCCGGGCGGTTGCCGTGGTGGGGTGTTCGTGGGTCGGCCGGCCGGGTGTGGGCCGTGCTGCGTGGCGCGGCCGGCAAGCAGACCGGCGGCCCGCTGCCGTGGCGGCGTGTTCGCCGGCGATGTGGCCCGTCATCGGTCGCGCTCCGTGCAGCGGGCCGCCAGGGCGGCGAGCAGGTCGACGGCGTGGCCGGGGATCACCGCCGGGTCGATGGCCGCCATGGCCTTGTCCGCCCGCTCGCGGATCAGCTCGCCCATCCGCTCGCGCGCGCCGGTGGCCTCGATCAGCTCCCGCCACCGCTCGACCGCCTCGTCGTCCACCGCGTCCAGGTCGATCAGCTCGGCGAACTCGGCTTGGCGGCGGCGGTCGGCCATCGCCGCGGCCAGCACGACCACGCTGGAAGCCTTGCGCTCGCGCAGGTCCTGCCCGGCCGGCTTGCCCGTGACCACCGGATCGCCGAACACGCCCAGCAGGTCGTCGCGCAGCTGGAACGCCTCGCCCACCAGGCCGCCGAACTCTCCCAGCCCGGCCAGCACCTCCGGGCCGCAGCCGGCCAGCGCCGCGCCGAACTCCAGCGGCCGCCGGACCGTGTAGTTGCCGGACTTGCGGCGCAGGACGTCGAGCAGCGTGTCCCAGCTGGGCAGTGCCCGTGCGTCGTTCACCAGGTCGGCGAGCTGGCCGACCGCCAGCTCGGCCCGCATCGCGTCGTAGTGCGGCCAGCCGCGCGCCAGCTGCTCGGCCGCGAGCCCGCTCTCCCGCAGCATCTGCTCCGACCACACCAGGAACAGGTCGCCGAACAGGATCGCGGCGGACTCGCCGAACCGCGGTGCCGAGCCGGCCCAGCCCTGCTCCTCGTGCCACCGGGCGAACCGGACGTGCAGCGCGGTGCGGCCGCGGCGCAGCTCGGCGCCGTCCATCACGTCGTCCTGGACGAGGGCGAAGCAGTGCAGCAGTTCCAGCGCGGCGACCGCGCGGACGGCGGCGTCGGAATCCGGTTGCCCGCACCGCCACCCGACGTAGGCGAATAGCGGGCGGAGACATTTTCCGCCCGCCACGAACTCCGGCACCACGGTTTCCGCAAGCGTTCCCTCACTGCGCCCGGAAAAATGTTCCGCCGCTCGCGCGCTCACGAATCCTTGCGCTGCGGCGAGGCAGCGGCGGCCCAGCGCGTCCAGCCGCTCGGCGGGCGCCTCGTCCGCGGGGGTCACCCCCGTCGTCATGGTCGCGGTCATCCGCCCCTCCCGGTGTCGGCCATTCGATTCGCAACCGTTTCACATGTGGTGTAGCTTGTCTACTTGAACCCGGTGAAAACCGGGTAACCACCGTCGAACCCGCCGGTATGCCCGCGCGGTCGCCGAAGTTCGCGCGGCGGCGCGGATCGGCGTGGCTCGGCGTGGATCGGTGCCGAAACGCAAGACCACCCCGTGGCCGGGAGGGCGATGCCACACGCCGTCCCGGCGGGCCCGTCGTCACACCCCTCGGACGCGGGCCGCGCACCCGGCGGCGCCCCGCCCACACCCGGGGCGTCGCCGGGTGTTCGTCGTGCAATTCCGCGCGCATTTACGTCGCGATTCGGCGGCGAATTAAGGAAGTGCCGAAGAAATCGAGGCCGAGTGCCCCGCCGCTTTCCGCGCCGGTCTATTCTGCTGCCGTGATGGTTTCGCGGACTGCCGCATTCACCCGTCTCCGCCCCGCCCCGCCCGCACTGGCCGCCTGGCTCTGCGCCGCGGCGACGGTGCTCTGCCAGATCCTCTACTCGGTGACCGACCCGGGCGGCCGCACGCCGCTGACCGTGCTCACCGTGCTGTGCTTCGCGGCGGCGTCGCTCGCCGACGCCTGGTCCCGCTGCGGCGCCCGCGCGGCGGCCACGCTGGCGCTGGTCGCGGGCGGCGGCGGGCTGCTGGCCGAGGTGGTCGGCCTGCACACCGGATTCCCGTTCGGGCACTACGAATACACCGGCCTGCTCGGCCTGCCGCTGGCCGGTGTGCCTGCCGTCGTCCCGCTCGCCTGGCTGATGATGGCCTGGCCGGCGCTGCTGGCCGGGCGCGCGCTGGCCGTGAAGCCGGCCGGCGTGGTCGCGGTGGCGGCGGCCGCGCTGGCGGCGTGGGACGTCTTCCTCGACCCGCAGATGGTGGACGAGGGGTACTGGACCTGGGCCTCGCCCGAGCCGTCGCTGCCGCTGGTCACCGGGATCCCGGTGACGAACTTCGCGGGCTGGCTGCTGGTCGCCGTCCTCGTCCAGGCGGCGTTGCACCGCTGGGTGCCCCGCCCGCCGGACCCGGTCCCGGCCCTGGCGGCCGGCCCGGCGCCCGCGTTGTACCTCTGGACGTGGTTTTCCTCGGTGTGGGCGCATTTCGCGTTCTTCGGACGGCCGTGGGTGGCCGTCGCCGGAGGTGTGCTCATGGGCGCGGTGGCGGTGCCGTTCGCGATCCGGCTGGGAAAGGGGATCCGGTGGGCCCGCGTTTCCGCGTGATCGTCCGCGCGGCCGCCGCGGCGGCGGTCGCCGGTGCCGCGCACGCGGCGTACAACGCGCGGATCGTCCGGGCACCGCGCGAAGGGCGGGCCCGGTGCCGGGAAGCCGTCTCGATCCTGCTGCCGCTGCGCGACGAAGCCGAGCGCGTCGGCCCGGCCCTGCGTTCCCTGCTGGCGCAACGCGGCCTCGACGACGCCGAAATCCTGGTGCTGGACGACTGTTCCACCGACGGGACGGCCGACGTCGTCCGCCGGCTCGCCGGGCCGCGGGTCACGCTGCTGACCGGCACCGAGCCACCGCCGGGGGTGCTGGGCAAGCCGCACGCGTGCCACCAGCTCGCCCAGCGGGCGCGGGGGAGCGTGCTGGTCTGCGTCGACGCGGACGTCGTGCTGGCCCCCGACGCCGTCGCGGCCGCGGTTTCCCTGCTGCGCGAGGCGGAGCTCGACGCGGTGTCGCCGTTCCCGCGCCAGCGCGCGGACGGGCTCGGGGCCCGGCTGGTGCAGCCGCTGCTGCAGTGGTCGTGGCTGGTGCTGCTGCCGCTGCGGCTCGCGGAGAGGTCCCCGCGGCCGTCGCTGGCCGCCGCCAACGGCCAGTTCTTCGTGATCGACGCGGCGATGCTGCGCAAGTGCGGCGGCTTCGCGGCGGTGGCGGGCGAAGTGCTGGACGACATCGCGTTGATGCGCGCGGTGAAGCGGGCGGGCGGCCGCGGCGTGGTCGCGGACGGCAGCCGTGTCGCGGAGTGCCGGATGTACGCGACGTGGGCGGAACTGCGCGAGGGCTACACGAAGTCCCTGTGGTCGGCGACGGGCTCGGCCCCCGCGGCGGCGGCGATCGCCGGGCTGTTCCTGGCGGTGTGGGTGCTTCCCGCGGTGGCCGCCCTGTGCGGTTCGCGGGCCGGCCTGGTGGGGTACGCGGCCGGGGTGGCCGGGCGCGCGGTGGCGGCCCGGCGGACCGGGGGCCGGGTGTGGCCGGACAGCCTGGCGCACCCGGTGTCGGTGCTCGCGCTGACGGGGTTGATCGGCCGGTCCTGGTGGGCCAGGACCACGGGCCGGCTGGTGTGGAAGGGGCGTTCGGTGGCGTCTGCGCGCCGCCTGCCGGGCGGAGGTGCCGCATGAGCGCCGTCGTCGTGGTCGGGGGCGGGATGGGCGGGCTCGCCGCGGCGGCCCGGCTCGCCGCGGCCGGGCACCGGGTCACCGTGCTGGAACGCGCCGCCTCCTGCGGCGGCAAGCTCGGCACCTTCACCCGGGACGGCTTCACCTTCGACACCGGGCCTTCGCTGCTCACCCTGCCGTCGGTCTACCGCGAGCTCTTCGCGGCCACCGGCGCCGACCTCGACGAGCTCGTCGACGTCGTCCCGGTCGATCCCGCCTGCCGCTACCGGTTCGCCGACGGCACCGAACTGGCCGTCCCGCACGAGCGTGCCGCGGTCCCGGACGCCCTGGAAGCGGCTTTCGGCGGCGGTGCCGGCGAAGAATGGCGGCAGCTCATGCAGGACGCCGAGCGGCTGTGGGGTCTCGTCGGCGAGCCCGTGCTGCGCCGCCCGCTGAACGGGACCCGGGACCTCCTCCGGCACGCCCGCGGCGTCCGGGACCTGCTGGCGATCGCGCCGTGGCGCACCCTGCGCGGCATCGGGCGCAGCCGGCTGAGCGACCCGCGGGCCCGGATGCTGCTGGACCGCTACGCGACCTACACCGGCTCGGACCCGCGGCGGCTGCCCGCCGTGCTGAGCGTCGTGCCGTTCGTGGAACAGGAGTTCGGCGCCTGGCACGTCCGCGGCGGGCTGCGCCGGCTCGCCGACGCCCTGCTGGGCCGGCTGGCGGCGCTCGGCGTCGACGTCCGGACCGGCGCGGAGGTCACCGCGATCGAGACCGGCCCGGCGGGCGTCCGCGGAGTCCGGCTGGCGGACGGCGAGCGGCTCCCGGCCTCGATCGTGGTGGCCAACGCGGACGCGGCGCACGTGTACGGCGACCTGCTCGACGACCCCCGCACGCGCGCGCCGCGCCGGGCCCTGCGCCGGACGCAACCGTCGTCGGCGGGGTTCGTGCTGCTGCTCGCGCTGCGCGGCACGACACCGGACCCGGCCCACCACCGCGTGCTCTTCCCGGCCGCCTACGACGCCGAGTTCGACGCGCTCTTCGGCCGTGCGCCCCGGCCGGTGGCGGACCCCACGGTGTACGTCTGCGCCCCCGGCGACCCGCAGCTGCACCCGCCGGGCTGCGAAGCCTGGTTCGTCCTGGTGAACGCCCCCCGCCACGACCCGGCGACGGCGGTCGACTGGACGACCCCGGGGCTGGCGGAGGACTACGCGGACCGGGTGCTGGAGGTCCTGGCGGCCCGGGGCCTGGACGTGCGGGACCGGGTGCTGTGGCGCGAGATCCGCACCCCGGCGGACCTGGAACGCACGACGGGCGCCCCGGGAGGATCGATCTACGGCTCATCGTCGAACGGCCCGAGGGCGGCGCTCCTCCGCCCGGCGAACGCGACGCCGGTGCCGGGGTTGTACCTCGCCGGCGGCTCGGCCCACCCGGGAGGAGGGCTGCCGCTGGTGGCGATGTCGGCGGAGATCGTGGCCGGGCTCGCCGGGGGAGGACCGAGCCGATGAGAGAGGGACCGGCGCAGGGCTACGGCTTCACGGAGCGGTGGGTGGGGCCGACGGCGGGAACCCGCGCTGCGCCGGGCAGGTTGCCGTGTTGCGGCTTCGCGTCGCGGTCGGCGGGAACGCGCGCTGCGCCGGGCAGGTTGCCGCGCCTCGGCTTCCTGGCGCCCACGCCGCGGTGGGTGAGGCTGGTGGTGGCCAGGCCGGTTCCCCGGCGCCTCCAGCCGGGAACCGGAGCCGCGCCGGGCAGGACGCCGCGCTGCGGCTTCGCGTCGCGGTGGGTGGGGTTGATGGCGGTCAGGCCGGTTCCCCGGCGCCTCCCGTCGGGAACCGGCGCCAAGCCGACCAGGGCGCCGCGCTTCGGCTTCACGCCGCGGTGGTTGGGGCCGTTGCCGGTCCCTTCGGCCGGAAGCCGCGCGGCGCCGACCTACCCGACCTACCCGGCCTGCCTGAACGCCCGCACGACCCCCACCCAGAGATGGGCCAAGCCGATGACCGACAACCCGGTCCCCAGCACCGCGCACGTCGTTCCCCACGGCCAGCCCGTCCACGGCGTCCCCGCCGGGGCCGACGCCGCCCCGGTCACCGCCACCGCCGTCACCACCAGGCGGGTCGGGCGCTCGGCCGCCGTGATCGCTCCCGCTCCGCGCATGCCCGCCGCCTGGGCGCGGGCGCGGATGTACTCGTGCAGCAGCGACGTCACCGCCGCCGCCGCGCACCAGCCCGGGGGTGCGCCGAGGACCAGCAGCACCGCCACGAAACACAGCTCCGTCACGCGGTCCGACGCCGCGTCGAGGACCGCTCCCAGCGGGCGGGCGCGGCCGGTGCGCAGGGCCACCGCGCCGTCCAGTCCGTCGAACACCCCCGTCGCCACGATCGCGGCCAAGGCGAGCCACAGCGCGTCGCCGCCCAGTGACGCCAGCCAGACCGCCGCCAGCGCGCTCAGCACGCCGAAGCCCGTCAGCACGTCGGGCGGCACGCCCAGCACCGGCCGGGCCAGCAGGTGGATCGCCCGCAGCCAGCCGACGGCGAGCGCGCTCCCCGAAACGTCGTGCTCGTGCACGCGGGACCAGCCCGCCACCCCGTCGTCCTCGACCGACACCGCCGGGGCACCGGCGTGAGCGGCCGGGACGTGGCCCGCCGGGCGGGCGCCGTCCTGCGGGACGCCGGCCGGGAGCTGCGTGGCCGGGACCTGTCCCTGTGGGCCGCCGGTGTCACCTTCTTCGCCGTCCTGGCCGTGGTCCCGCTGGCGCTCGTCGCCCTGCGGGGCGCGGCGTTCCTCGGGTCGCCGGCGTTCGTCCGGCACGGCGTTTCGCGCTGGGTCGACGCCCTGCCGCCCGGCCACGGGCCCGGACCGGCGCTGCAGGCCCTGACCACGGCCGCGCTCGGGACGCCGTGGACCGCGCTGCTGGTCACCCTGCTGCCGGCCACCTTCTACGGCGAAGGCCTGCTGCGCGGCCTCGTCCAGGTGGCCGGGCAGCCCGCCGGGGCGCTCGTCGGCTGGCGCGGGCGGCTGATGTTCGTGCCCGTGCTCGTCCTCAGCCCGACCCTGGCGATCGCGCCGCTGGCCACCGCCGACACGGTGGCCGGCTTCTACGCGCGCGGCGGCTGGGCGACGTTCTGGGGCATCACGCTGTCGTTCCACATCGACTGGCTGATCATCGCGGCGGTGACCGCGATCGTCTTCGCCGGCAGCGCCCCGCGCGGGGTGCGCCGGGGGCCGCTGGTGGTGGGCGCGCTCGCCGTGGCCGCCGTGCTGGCGGGGTTCTTCCACGGGTTCCTCCTGTTCCTGGCCATCCCGCTGGACTGGAGCGTGCCGTTCGGCGGCCTGGCGGCGGTCGGTGCGGTCTCGGCGTTGCTCCTGTGGCTCTACCTGCTCCACGTGCTGCTCCTGCTCGGCTACCGGCTGGCCCTCAGCGCCGAGCGCACCCGGCTCGGTGCCGAGGAGCCCGCGGAAAACGATGCAGAAGCGAGCGAGAATCCCGGCCGTTCCTGCAGGTCCGGCCGAGCCACCGGCTGAGACCCTGGATTTTTAACGCCCCCGTCATCAGTAAAGCGTTGCACAAGCGATTCGTTTGGGCCATCATCGGCCGTGCCGGAGCCGGACAGAAGAGCCGGCGCACGCCGGACCAGTGGTGGGGACGAGTGACGACCAGACCGGAACCGGAGGTCACCGACCGGGCCTCCTGGTGGACGACGGGGCAGATCGCCACCGCGATCGGGGTCTCGCCCGTCGTGCTGCGCGCGTGGGACAGCCGCTACGGTGTCGGGCCCGCCCGGCGCGGGCCCGGCGGGCAGCGGTTCTACGGGCCGCGCGAGCTGCAGCGGCTGCGCCGGATGAGCGCGCTGGTGAACCAGGGCGTCCGGGCCGGGACCGCGGCCGGGCTGGTCCTCTCCGAGGCCGTCACCCCCGCGCAGTCGCGGCTGCGGGCCGACGAGATCGACCAAGCCGCCGCCGCCATCGACCTCCCCGCGCTGGCCGTCCTGCTCGACGAGCTGCTGGCCGGGCACGGCACGATCGCCGCCTGGGTCGACGTCCTGGCGCCGGTGCTGCGCCGTCAGGGGGAGCGGTGGCGGGCCGGGGAAAGCGCCTTCGCGGCCGAATGGGCGCTGGCCGGGGCGATCTCGGCGGCGCTGCAGCGGCACGTCGTCGGCGCCCCGCCGCCCTCGGGTGAGCGGCCGGTGCTGCTGGCCTGCTGCGCGACCGAGCGGCACCCGCTGCCGCTCCAGGTGCTCGCGACGGTGCTGCGGGAAGCCGGCATCCCGGTGGTGTTCCTCGGCGAGATGGTGGCGCCCGACGTCCTCGTGCGGACGGCCGTGCGGATCGAGCCGGTGCTCGTGCTGCTCTGGTCGATGACGCCCTACACCGCCGACGCCCCGCTGCTGGCCGAGCTGGCCCGCCGGGGCGTGCCGGTGCGCGCGGCCGGGCCGGGCTGGTACCCGGTCGGCGGCCGGAACGGGCCGGTGCTCAACGGCCTCCGGGTCGCTCTGCGGGAAGCTTCCGCGCGTGCCGGACGCGTGTGGCCCTGACCGGTTCGGCCCCCGCTCGCGGAACGCGCACGCAAGCGCTGGGTAAACTGTGATTTGAGTCACAAAGGCACCTCTGTGGCGTGCAACTTGGGCACTGGGAGTGTCGAACGGGCGTCGGATGCCGTATCCGTTGAAGCGGACATAGCCGGTCGCAGGCTGTTCCGTCGCGTGTGACCACACCGGCGGACGTCCCTGGCGTGTGGGAACGTGGTGTTGATGGACGTCGACGGGGTGAGTGGCCGGGAACCCCGGGCCGGGGGTTCGTGGACGCCGGGCAAGGTCGCCGAACTGCTCGGCGTCTCGCCCGTGACCCTGCGCACCTGGGCCGCGCGCTACGGGGTCGGGCCGACGCTGCGCGACGACGGACGGCACCGGCGCTACTCCGACGCCGACGTCCGCCGCCTGCAGTACATGCAGCGGCTCATCGACCGCGGCATGCGGGCCAGGGAAGCCGCCGCGGCGGCGTTCTCCGGCGCCGACGAGACGGTGCCCGAGGTGTCGGTCGACCGGCACATCGAAGAGCTCGAGCGGGCCGCGGAAGGCCTCGAATTCGCCTCCCTGGCCGCGTTGCTGGACGAAACGCTGGACGCGCTCGGCCCGGCCGCGGCGTGGACCGAGGTGTTCGTCCCGGTGCTGCACCACCTCGGCGGCCGCTGGCTGCGCGGTGACGTCTGCTTCGAGTCCGAATGGGCGCTGACCGGCGAGATTTCGCTGGCCCTGCAGCGCTACAGCGCGGGGTTCGCCAACACCCCGCCCGGACGGCTGGTGCTGCTGGCCTGCTGCCCGGAGGAGCGGCACAGCCTGCCGATGGAGGTGCTGCGGGCCGCGCTGGTGGAGGTCGGCATCCCGGCGGTGTACCTGGGGCAGATGGTGCCGGCCGAGACCACCATCGCGATCGCCTCCAAGCTGGACCCGGTCGTGGTGTTCCTGTGGTCGATGTCCGCCAACACCGTCGACGACCTGCTGGTCCAGCGGTTGCGCCGTCGTGGCTTCGACACCGCCACGGCCGGCCCGGGCTGGGAGAACCTCACCGAGCGGGACGTCCCGTTCGTCAACGACCTGCCCGGCGCCCTCGAGCTGGCCACCGAACGCCTGAAGGCGTGAACCCGTGCCCGGGCACCGGGCGAAAGCGTTGCGCAATCGCTCCAGATGCCCGAGGATTACTCGCGTGCCGGTCCTCTCGGCCGGCCGTGGCGGACGGGAGCGTCTCCGGTGGATCTCAAGCGGCAGGTGATCGAGCGCTGGCCGGCGCGGTGGCCGGTGCAGCCGTTCCGGGAGCCGGCCTGGGCTCGCCAGGAACCCACCTACGCGGAGTGCAGCCCCGCCCTGATCGAGGCGGCGGTCAAGCGGGCCGGTGCCCGGCCGTCGGGCAACTGGTTCGTCTTCGCCGCCGCCCGGGAAATCCGGGCCGACCGGCCGTTCGGTGTGCGGGTGGGCGGCCGGGAGCTGGTCGCCTGGCGCGGGCCGGACGGCGCACTGCAGATCGGCCCGGGCGCCTGCCCGCACCTCGGCGCGCCGCTGGAGCAGGCGCGGGTGCACTGCGGGGAGCTGGTCTGCCGCTGGCACGGCCTGCGCGTCGGCCCGGACCGTCCCGGGTGGACGGCGCTGCCGGCCCACGACGACGGCGTGCTGGCGTGGGTCCGCCTCGACCGGATCGGCGGCGAGCAGCCCACCGACCGGCCGATCGTGCCGGACCGCCCGGTGGGGACCACGGTCGACGCCGTGGCCACGCTGACCGGGGTCTGCGAGCCGGAAGACGTCGTCGCCAACCGGCTCGACCCGTGGCACGGCGCGTGGTTCCACCCGTACTCGTTCGCGCGGCTGCGCGTGCTCTCGGCGCCGCAGGGGGTCGACGTCGCGGAGGCCGAGGACCGGTTCGTCGTCGAGGTGACGTTCCGGCTGGCCGGGAAGCTCGGCGTCCCGGTGGTCGCCGAGTTCACCTGCCCCGGCCCGCGCACGGTGCTGATGACCATTGTGGACGGTGAGGGGGCGGGCAGCGTGGTCGAGACGCACGCCACCCCGCTCGGCCCCGGACCCGACGGCCGCCCGCGCACCGCGGTGATCGAGGCGACGATCGCCGCGTCCGACCGGCCGGGGTTCGCCGCGGCGGCTCGGCTGGCCCCGGCGTTGCGGCCGCTCATGCGCCGGGCCGCGGCCCGGTTGTGGCGGGACGATCTCGCGTACGCCGAACGGCGTTACGCGCTGCGAGGGGATCACCGCTGACTCGCCGTCGTCGGCTACCGGATCCGGTCGGTGCACCGCAGGGCCAGCAGGGACAGCGCCGACCGGGGTTCGGCCGGGACGGCCAGCCGGTCGACGATCTCGTGCGCCGCGGCGACCCGGGCCGTGATCAGCTCTTCGAGCTTTTCCCGCGCTCCGGTCGCCTCGATGACGTCCTGCCAGCGCCGCACGGCCGCGTCGTCGATGGCCCGCAGCCGGTCGAAGGCCGCGAGGTCCCGGCGCTGGGCCGGGGTGGCGAGCTCCCGGGCGAGCACGACCACGCTGGTCGCCTTGTGCTCGCGCAGGTCGTCGCCCACCGGCTTGCCGGTGACCGCCGGGTCGCCGAACACGCCGAGCAGGTCGTCGCGGAACTGGAAGGCCTCGCCGATGTGCGTGCCGTAGCTGCCGAGCAGCGCCGACACCGCGGGCGCGCAGCCGGCCAGCGCCGCGCCGAACTCGAGCGGGCGGCGGACGGTGTAGTTGCCGGACTTGCGGCGCAGCACGTCGAGCACGGACGCCCAGCTGGGCACCGACCGCGCGTCGTTCACCAGGTCACCGAGCTGCCCGACGGCGAGCTCGGCGCGCATGGCGTCGTACACCGGCCACCCGCGCGCCAGCTCGGCGGCGGCCAGGCCGGATTCGCGCAGCAGCTGCTCGGACCAGACGAGGAACAGGTCGCCGGAGAGCACCGCGGCCGACTCGCCGAACCGGCCGGGGTCGCCGCGCCAGCCCTGGCCCTCGTGCCAGGTGGCGAACTGGGTGTGCAGGGTCGGAGCCCCGCGCCGCAGCGGCGAGCCGTCCATGACGTCGTCCTGCGCGAGCGCGAAGCAGTGCAGCAGTTCGAGACTGGCGGCGGCCCGCAGGGCGGCGTCCGAGCCGTCGCGCCCGCAGCGCCAGCCGACGAAGGCGAAGGCGGACCGCAGGAACTTCCCGCCGGACACATAGGACGGCAGGGCGGTGGTGGCGAGCGCGCCCTCCCGCCGGCCGGTGAACAGCTCGGCACACCGCGCTTCGACGAACTCGAGCGCGGCGGCCCGGCTGCCGGCCCGGATGTCGCCGAGCCACGTCGCAGGAGCGAGCTCGGGGGCGGCCGTGGTGATCCTCATGGTCATCCCTCCCGCCGGACGCAGACCGCCCGAATCTGGTGTGGGCGGCGACCGGGCGCCCTGACGGGTAAGGTATCAGGATCCTTATAGTTCGGGCAAGGAGTTCGGCGCGGGGGCCGGGGCCGGGGTGGCCTGCGATCCCGGTGACCGGGCTTGGTGCGCCCTCGGGTGCCCGGCGCGGCCGAGCCGCACCGACCTTGCCGGTGCCGTGGCTGCGGCGGCGCGCACCGCGGCCGCCGGGAACGCCCGGCCGAACCCCGCCGCCTCGGCGGCGGCCGCGGGAGCGCCCGCCGAGCGGGCGTGGGCGACCCGCGCTAGCACGGACAGCCCCAACGTGGCATCGGTGGCCGGTGTCGGTCGCTCGAAATGCCTGGCGCGGCCGAGCCGCACCGTTCGTGGTGGCCGGTGGGCACGGGTGGTTCGCGGGTGCCGGGGCTTCGGCACCCACTCGGGGTGGCCGGCGGGCGCGGTTCACCCCCTCCGCTCACCTCCCGGGATCGCCGCCGCAAGGGCCGTGGCTGCAGCGGCCAGGACCGCCGCCACCAGGAACGCCCGGCCGAACCCCGCCGCCTCCGCGACCGCCGCCGGTGTCCCCGATGCCGTGAGCCCGGAAGAACGCGCGTGGGCGACCCATGCCAGCCCGGCCAGTCCCAACGCCGCCCCGATCTGGCGGAACGTGCTCAGCAAACCCGCCGCCAGCCCCGTGTCGCCCTCGGCCGCCGCCCCGGTGGCCAAGGCCGCCAGCGGGCCGAACGACAGCCCGAGGCCGAACGTCACCAGCATCCCCGGCGGCACCACCCCGGTCAGCGCCGCACTGCCCGCGTCCACAGTGGAATACCAGCCGAGCCCGGCCACGACGCACACCGTGCCCGCCAGCACGATCCGCTTCGGCGGGATCCGGCCCGGCAGCCGGCCGGCGAGGCGGGCGCCGGCGATGATGCACGCCGCCTGGGGGAGGAACGCCAGACCCGTGTGCCACGCGTCGAGACCCGCCACCCGCTGCAGGAACAGCGCTCCGAAGTACCACGTCGTGAACGCCACGCAGCCGAGGACCGCCATCGTCAGGTTGATCGTCAGCCCCGGCCGCCGCAGCAGGGTGCCCGGCGGGACCAGGGGTGCCGCGGAGCGCCGCTCGGTCCGGACGAACGCCGCGAACAGCCCGATCGCCAGCAGGAACGGCAGGTACGCCGCGCCGCCGTCCTGGAGGCGGGTGGCGCCGTACACCAGCGAGACCAGCGCTCCGGTCGCCAGCGCCGCCCCCACGACGTCGAGGCGCGGCCGTTCCCGTGCGCCGCCGGTGCGGGCCAGGAACAGCACCGCGATGACGCCGATCGCCAGCGCGATCGGCACGTTGATCAGGAAGATCCACCGCCAGCCCGCCCACCGCACCAGCGCGCCGCCCAGCAGGCCGCCCGCCGCGCCGCCGACCGCGCCGACCGCCGACCACGTCCCCAGTGCGCTGCGCCGGGCGCGCTCGCCGGTGAACGTCGTCGTCACGATGGCCAGCGTCGCCGGGGACAGCACCGCGCCGCCGAGGCCCTGCAGGACGCGGGCTGCCACCAGCCAGCCGGGCCCGGGCGCGGCCCCCGCGAGCAGGCTGGCCGCGCCGAACACGGCCACGCCGGCCAGGAACACGCGCCGGTGCCCGAACAGGTCCGCGCAGCGGCCGCCCAGCAGGAGGCAGCCGCCGAAGGCGAGGCTGTAGCCGTTGGCCACCCAGGTCAGGCCGCTGTCGCCGAAGCCGAGAGCGTCCTGGATGGCCGGCAGCGCCACGTTCACGACCGAGACGTCGAGCACCGTCATGAACTGGGCGAGGCAGGCCGCCAGCAGGATCAGGGCACCAGCGTGCCGACCACCTTGCGCAGCAGCTGGACCAGGGTCCGCTGCTCGGCCGCCGTCAGCCCCATCGCCGCCGGGGTGTTGACCTCCAGCACCGCCTTCGTCGCCTTCCGGACGAGCCGGCGGCCGGCGTCGGTGATGTGCACCGGGATCGGGTGGCCGCGGCCCGGGCGTTCGCCGCGCACGATCAGGCCGAGCGCCTCCAGCGGGAGCAGGGCCTCGCCCATGCTCTGCGGCGTCACCAGGCATCGGCGTGCCAGCGCGCCCTGGGCGATCCCGGGGCTGTTGTCGATCTGCACGAGTATCCCGAACTGGGCCGGGGAAAGCTCGGCGGGGGCGAGTGCCTGTGCCATGCGCGGGACGAAGGCGAGGTAGGCGCGGATGACGTTCCAGCCGGCCAGGCCGTCGATGTCGCTGTCGGTCCACACCGGCGCTTTGCCGGTGCGGACCGGATGTTCTGCGTTGGGCACGGCATCACGATATCGTAGCCCACATCCATAAGGAACCTTACTCTTCGGGAGGGTGCCGGATGTCCGGACGCAGCCACGTGATCATCGCCGGCGCCGGCATCGGCGGGCTCTGCCTGGCGCACGGCCTGCGCCGGCACGGGATCGACGTCACGGTGTACGAACGCGACACCGGCCCCGACGAACGGTGGGCGGGGTACCGCCTGCACCTCACCGGGCAGGCCAACCGCGCGCTGCACGCGTGCCTGCCGCTGGAGACCTACCTGGCGATCCTCGACAGCGCGTCCCGGCCGCTGGACGCCTTCCGCATCCTCGACGAGCACCTCGAAGAACTGCTGGTGTCGCCGACCGAGGCCGACCCGGCGCTGCTGGTGGACGACGACACGCTGATCGGCCGCCGCCCGCTGCGGCGGCTGCTCCTGCGCGGCCTCGAGGACGTGGTCCGGTGGGGCCGGGCCGTCGAGCGGTACCGGCTGCTGCCCGGCAACCGGGTCGCCGTCGACCTCGCGGACGGCACGACCGACGAGGGCACGCTGCTGGTCGGCGCGGACGGCCGGGCGTCGGCGGTGCGCCGCCAGCTGCTGCCGCACGCCGAACCCGAGGCGTGGGACGTCGCCTGCGTCGCGGGGATGACCCCGCTCGAGGCGGCCGTCGCCGCGGGTGTCCCGGCGGCGATGGTCGACGGGGCCGGGTTCGCGATCGGCCCGGCCGGGCACAACATGTTCTTCTCCGGCCACGACCCCGCCGGGCGCAGCCGTCCCGACCTCCCGCCGGGCGGCGGCCCCCGGGAGCCGGACGACGCCTACGTCCTCTGGTCGGTGGGCGCGCCGTCGGCCGAGTGGCCCGAGGATCCCCGCACGAGCGACGGGAACCTCGGCGAGGCGGCCATGGGGATGGTGGCGGACTGGCACCCGGCCGCCGGGCAGCTGATCGCCGCCGCGGACCCGCATTCGTTGTCCCCCTTGACGTTCTGGGTGGCGCCGGAGATCGAGCCGTGGCAGACCCAGCCGACGGTGACCCTGCTCGGCGACGCCGTGCACGTGATGCCCCCGACCGGCGGCATCGGCGCGAGCACGGCCCTGCGCGACGCGGCCGCGCTCACCGAGACGCTGGCGTTGTGCGAGCAGGGCCTGGGCCGTCCGGTGCCGGCGATCGCCGCCTACGAACGGGAAATGCTCGAGCGCGGCCAGGAGGCGATCCGCGCGTCGGTGGCGAACCTCCAGTGGGCGCAACGCCTCGACGGCCCGGTGTCGTTCCGGCTGGGCAAGTTCGGCCTGAAGTCCGCCGGCGGGATCCGCACCCTGCTGCGGACCCTCGCCGGCAAGGGCGACGCCGGGTGAGCGTCAGATCATGTACTGCATCGAGTGGTCTCCCAGGTAGCAGACGCGGGCCATCCGGCGCTCGGTGACCAGCCCGAAGGCCAGGTGCGCCCCGGCGGCGTGCACGTCCCGCCACAGCCGCTGCAGCGGGTGCTCGTCGCGCAGGGCCGCCGCTCCGGCCAGCCGGTAGGCGCCGTCGACGACCCGCTCCGCGACGCGCTGGGAGTGCTGGACCGCACCGGCGAACCGCGCGCGGGTCTCCGGCCGGGCCGAGCCCGCCGTCGTGACCTCGTCCCACACCCGGGCCGCGGCCTCGTGGAGCAGGCACCGGGCGGCCAGGCGTTCGTTGTCCAGCCGCCAGAACTCGACCTGGGCGGCGGTGTCGGCCAGATCGGCCTCGGGCAGCGCGCGGAACTCCTCGACCGCGCGCCTGGCCAGGCCGACCGAGAACCCGCCCATCATCATCATGAGGAACGCGAAGTACGACAGCCGGTACAGCGGCCCCTCGTGCTCGCCCGGCTCGAAGAACGGGCTGAACGTCATCGAGTGCGGCACCTCGACGCCGCGGATCTCGACGTCGTCGCTGCCCGAACCCCGCAGCCCCAGCACGTGCCAGGTGTCGAGCACGCGGACCTCGCTCGCCGGCAGCACCGCGAAGCGCACGACGTCCTCGCCCCACTGCGGGGAGTCGACGCCGGGTTCCTTCTTGGCGAAGGCCGCGATGAACCAGTCCGCGTGGCGGCACCCGGAGTTGATCGCCCACCGGCCGTCGAGCCGGTAGACCGGGCCGTCCTCGCCCTCGGCTTCGGTCGCCGGCAGGATCGTGCCCTCGCCCATCGGCGCCAGCGCGCACGCGATCAGCGGGTCCGGGCGCTCGGCCACCACCCGGCGGCCCAGTTCGGCCGAGCCCCAGCCGAGGAACCCGGACGCCTGGCCGATCATCAGCGTCCAGCCCACCGACGGGTCGGCCCACGAGATCTCCTCGACGACCGAGAGGACGGTGGCCGGGTCGGTCTCCGAACCGCCGAGCACCCGGGGCAGCGTCAGCGAGAAGAGGCCCGCTTCGCGCAGGGCCTCCACCGCGGTTCGGCTCGGGGTCCGCGCGCGTTCGGTCGCCGCTTCGCCGCCGACGAGGTCCCGGGCGATCCGGCGGGCGTCGCCGAGGAGCTGCTCGGGGGTGCGCACCGTTTCCGTTGCGGTCATGACGCCTTCCTCGGTTCGTCGGAGAACAGCCGGTCCAGGTCGGACTCGAGCGCGGCCCGCTCGGCCAGCAGCCGCGCGGGCCGGTCGAACCACGGGTGCGCGCCGAGCGCGGCGAGGTGGGCGAAGGATTCCTGCATGGGGTTGCCGTCGTAGAGCGCGCTCGCGCCGGTCAGGGTCATCACCTGGGTGGTCGCGGTGCGGGCGGCGTCCAGCGCGCCGATGCCGGTGACGACCAGCCGGGCCAGCGCGGCCGGACCGGTGGCCGGCTTCGCGGTCCGGGCGGTGAGCAGCGCCGCGGCGCCGTCGAGCAGCGCTTCGGCCGACAGCAGGATCGACAGCACCATCGGGTCGTCGATCGTCTTGACCGCGGCCCAGCCACGGGCGCTGGCGGCGGCCTTGCGCAGGAAGGAGTCCCGGAACCGCCCGGCGACGCCGAGGGCGTGCGCACCCGCCGCGACCACCGCGAGCACACTGGGCGGCAGGGACAGCAGGTCGTCGCCGGGCGCGGCGGTGTCGTCGACGACCGTCCCCGCGCGGGCGCCGTCCCGCAGCCGCACGCGGTGCCCGCCCCAGACGTCCATCGCCGGGGCGAGCGGCACCGGCTCGGTGGTCACCGCCTCGCCCGCGTAGGCCGTCCAGGTCGCGGTGCCGTCGTCCGACCGGCCGGCGAGCACGACGCACCCGCTCGCGTCGACCGGCCGGTCCACCGTCCACTCCGGACCGCCGGTGCTGCCGGCCGGCCAGCCCAGCGCGGCCTCGCGCGGCACCGCGCTGTCCCGGATGGACAGTGCGTGGACGACGAGGGCGGTGACGCCCAGCCAGCCGGCCCGCGGGTCGAGGTGGCCACGGGCGGCGATGTCGACGAGGTTCATGCGGGTTCCTTCCGGGCGGCGGTGAGTTCGGCCAGGAGGTTCGGCACCACCTGCTCGGGGCCGGGCAGGCCGGCGATCTCGTCGGCGACGTCCCGCGCCGTCTTGGCCGGCCGCGGGTCGTGGAGGACGTGGTCGAGCGCGTCGTCGAGCACGCCGGTGTCGCCGCCTTCGGGCACGGCGAACACGCCCGCGCCCCGGCGGGTGACCGCGTCGCCGTTGAACGCGTGGTCCGCTTCGCGCGAGACGATCACCTGCGGCACCCCGCGGGCGAGCGCGGCCAGGGTCGAGCCGGCCCCGCCGTGGTGGACCAGGACGTCGCAGCCGGGCAGCACGGCTTCCAGCGGCAGCCAGCCGTGGGCGAGCACCGAACCCGGGTCCGTGCCGGGCGGGAGGTCGCCGGCGACCAGCACGTCGAGGTCGTGCCGGGCCAGTGCCCGCAGCAGCAGCGGGGCGAGCTCGCCGTGCTCGGCGGTCGTGCCCAGGGTGACCAGCGCGCGCCGGCGGCCCGGCCGGGCGGCGAACCCGCCCGGGTCGAGCACCCGGGCGCCGCTGTAGGGCCGGTAGCCGAGCACCAGACCGGTCGGCCCGCCCGGGTACATGCTCGGCGGGCAGACGTCGAGGGCCTCGTCGGGGTCGGCCAGCCCGGCGACGCCGTGCCGGCGGCACGCCTCGGCCAGGTGCGGGGCCATCCGGTCCTGCGTCCGGGCCACACCGGTGAGCTGGAACCCGTGCTCGACCGACGGCACACCGAGCACCGCGGCCACCAGCGGGCCGACCGGCTGCAGCGCGGTGTGCACGACGACGTCCGGCCGCCACGCCCGGCCGAGCGCGACGGCCGCGTCGGCGACCCGGTCGGCCAGTGCCGCGAACAACTGCATCGCGAGGTCGAACCGCTCGGCCTCCGCGGCACCGGGCATCCGGCGCAGGAACGACATCCGGATCGCGGCCAGCTCGTCCGTCCCGCCCGGCAGCAGGTCGACGGCCGGGAGCCCGGCGGACACCGCCCCGGCCACCGCGGGCCCGGTCGCGCCGACGAGCACCGTCGCGCCCGCGCAGCGCGCCGCCCACAGGCTGGGCACCATCGGGAACAGGTGCCCGAGGCCCGAGGAGGTGAAGGCGAGAACGCGGGTCACGGCTTCCTCCTCAGCACGGTGACGTGGAAGGGCAGCCCCGGCACCTGCCGCGTCGCCTCGGCTTCGAGGCCGGCGGCGGCGTACATCCGCTCGTGCGCCGCGGTGGTGTGGACCTCGCCGGCCTCGGTCCAGGCCAGCATCAGCACGGAGAACAGGTGCGGCTCGGGGTCGTCGGCCGGGGCGTCGCCCGCGACGAACCCGACGACGCCGATCCGGCCGCCGGGGGCGAGCTGGGCCGCGGCGTGGGCCAGCAGTTCCGCGGACCGCTGTTCGGAGAAGTGGTGCAGCACGTTGGTGACCAGCACGAGGTCGTGGTCCGGGCCGAGGTCGAGCTCGAACATGTCGCCGGGGACGAACCGCGCGCGGTCGGCCAGGCCCTGGTCCTGGGCGTGCTGCCGGGTGATGGCCAGCACGTTCGGCCAGTCGACGCAGGTGACGGTCGCGCCGGGCAGCCGGCGGGTGAGGGTGAACCCGTAGATGCCGTGCCCGCAGGCCAGGTCCAGGATCCGCGGCGCCTCCCGGCCCGCCGACCACGGCTCCAGCAGCTCGGCCAGCAGCCCGGCGGTGGGCACGGTGACCGGCCCGACCGAGCGGGCGAAGGTCTCCCAGTAGTGGTAGCCGGGTGTCTCGGCGTTGACGTCGCGGACCGACCCGCCCTGCCGGACGGCGCCGGCGAGGTCGCGCATCGCGTCCCACTCCTCGTCGCTCGCCACGACGTCGACCATGCCGCCGTAGAAGCCCGGTTCGCCGGTCACCAGCAGGGACTTCGCGCCTTCGTCCAAAGTGTAGGGTCCGTCGGCGCCGCCGTGCACGAGCCCGAGCGCGGTCAAGGCGTTCAGCAGCAGCCGGATCCCGCGCGGCTCGGCGCCGGTCGCTTCGGCGACCTCGGCGGCGGTGGCGTGGCCGGCGCCGAGCGCGTCGAACACGCCGACCCGCAGGCCGGCCCGCAGCAGGCTGGTCTCCTTGTAGACCCGCATCATCCGGTACAGCCGCTCCCGGGTCACCGGCGCGGCTTCGAGCGTGGTCATGGGCGTTCCTCCGGGTCGGCGGGCGGGCTGGTGCGGACCTGGCGCATGCCGGTCATCGAAACGGTGCGGCCGAGCGCCTTGAGCGCCTTCGCGAGCTCCTCGTGCGCTTCGCCGGCGGAGAAGGCCCGGAAGTCCTCCGGGGTGTCCCATTCGCTGACGACGAAGTAGCGGCCGGTTTCGCGGGTGTGGGCGTTGAGGGACTGGGCGAGGATGCCGGGCGCCCGGCCTGCGGTGGCGGCCATCCGGTCCCACGCGGCGAAGAAGTCGGACGGCGGGGTGTCGCCGATGTCGATCTCCAGCAGCACCCGGAACACCCCGGTTTCGGTGGTGGTCATGCCGGCCTCCGCCAGTCGTAGAAGGGCTCGGCCTGCGCCTGGGCCATCGACGGCTCGTCGGGCCGGTAGGGCAGCAGCAGCTGCGCCAGCTCGCCGTCGATGGCGCGGAAGCGCTGGTCGCGCACGGCGGTGTAGAGCCGCTGCTGGAAGCCGTCCTCGCCTTCGATGAGGTGGAAGTAGAGGTCGTGGAAGCCGAACAGGGTCCGCCGGGTCGCGCCGATCTGCGCGGGCAGGGCGGTGCGGTCGTGCTCGGCGAACAGCTCGGTGATCCGGTCGCGGTCGGCGGGGTTCCACCGGCGGACCATCAGGGCGCGGTGCACGGGTTCTCCTTTCCGGTCTCCGCGGCGGGAGACGTGGTGGCCGGGCCGAGCCGGACCGGCAGCGTGCGCAGGCCGCGGACCAGCGAGCCGCGGCTCCACACGAGGTCTGCTTCGGCCGGTTCGGCCCGGGGGTGGCGGTCCAGCACCGCGGTGATGCCTTCGGCCAGTTCGATCCGGGCCAGCGCGGCACCCAGGCAGAAGTGCGGGCCGGTCCCGAAGGCCAGGTGCGACGGCGGGGTGGCGGCGAACCGGTCGAACCGCAGCTCGTCCGGGGCGTCGAACGCGGCGGGGTCGCGGTTGGCGGCGTTGAGCGCCGGGATGACGAGGTCGCCCGCCTCGACGGTGACGCCGGAGAGGTCCACTGTGGACGTCGCGACCCTGGGGAAGCCGCCGACCGAGCCGAGGGAGATCGCCCGTAGCAGCTCCTCGACGGCGTGGCCGACCTTGACCGGGTCACCGCGCAGGGCCGTGGCCGCGGCCGGGTCGGACAGCAGCAGCATCAGCGAGCTGGCGAGGTGGTTGCTGGTGGTCTCGTGCCCGGCGATGAGGATCGCCATGGCCAGCGGGACGAGTTCCCGCGGGCTCGCGTCCTGCGCGGCCAGGTCCGAGAGCAGGTCGTCCTGCGGCCGGGCGGCCCGGCGGCCCAGTAGCTCGCCGAAGTAGCCGGCGAGTTCCCCGCGGGCCCGGCCGACCTCCGGCGCGGACCCGGGCGCGGTGGAGAGGAACGCCTGCGCCCAGACGAAGAACCGGTCGTGGTCGGCCTCGGGGATGCCGAGCAGCGCCCCGATGACACCGGTGGACAGCGGCCGCGTGTAGCCGGCGACGAGGTCGGCCGGGTCGTCTTGCGCGCAGACGTCGAGCAGAGCCTGTGCGCGGGCCGCGATCCGGGGGCGCAGGGCGGCCATCCGCCGGGCCGAGAAGGCGCCGCTGACGAGGCTGCGCAGCCGCGTGTGCTCCGGCGGGTCGAGGGCGAGCAGGGACCCGGCGGGCGGGGAGAGCCCGGCCGTGGGCGCCCCGGCGGCTTCGACGGCGGCCGCGCGGGAGAAGCGGGGGTCGGTGTGCACGGTCCGGACGTCGGCCATGGTCGTGGCGAGCCACGCCCAGCGTCCTTCGCCGAGGAAGACCGGGACGGGGGCCCGGGTGGCCCGGGCGGTCGCGTAGCCGGGATCGGGGTCGATGCCGTCGCGGGCGGCGAAGGGGTAGGTGGTGGTGGGCTGCGTCTGTGCTGTCATGCGGCTTCCCTGTGGGGCGTGATCCGGTTCTCGCGTGATCGGAGGCGGAACTCGCGTGATCGGGGGCGGACCTCGTGTGTCCGGAGGGGTTTCTCGGGTGACGGGGGAGGCATCTCGCGTGATGGGAGGGGCATCACCCGTGATCGGGGGGACGACACGGTCATGCGGGGTCCGCGCGGAGGACGGTCCAGCGGCCGGCTTCCGGCTCGCCGGTCAGGCGGAAGCCGGTGTCGGCGAACAGGTCCCGCCATTGGGTGACCGTGCGTTCGCGGCCGCCGAAGAGGACCAGCATGTCGATGTCGAGGACCTTGCCGTGGTCGAAGCCGTTGCCCGGTGAGACCACCTGCTCGACCACGAACAGCGGCGCCTCCCGGTCGCCGATCGCGGAGCGGACACGGCGCAGCAGGGCCTCCGCCTGCGCGTCGGGCCAGTTGTGCAGCACCGCCTTGAGGAAGTACGCGTCGGCGTCGGCCGGCAGCGGGTCGCCGAAGAAGTCGCCCGGGCGCAGCTCCACCCGGTCGTCGACGCCCTCGGCGGACAGCACCGGCCCGGCGTCCGCCAGCACGCTGGGCCGGTCCACCAGGATGCCGCGGGTGTCCGGGGCCCGGCGTAGGGCCGCGCCGAGGAAGTGCCCGTGCCCGCCGCCGAGGTCGGCGATGCGGGCGTACCGCTCGGGCTCGATCCGCGCCAGGTGCCGCTCGGTCTCCCACCGGCCCAGCTCGGTCATCATCGCGTCGAAGAACTGCTCGTCGTCCGGGTGCTCGCGCAGGTAGCCCCAGAAGTCCGTGCCCAGCACCGGAACCGTGGCCGGCCGCCCGGTGCGCAGCGTGTGCAGCAGCGCCCCGTACGGCTCGGTGAAGAACCGCTTGCGGCCGTAGGCGATCAGCGGCCGCAGGCTGTAGGGCACGTCGGCGCGCATCGGGCCGGACAGGGGCGTGCCGTCGAACACGCCGGGTTCGGTTTCGGTGAACACGCCGAAGGACGCGGCCATCCGCAGCACCCGGTACAGCGCGTCCGGGTCGGCCCCGCACTTCCCGGCCAGCTCGTCCACCGGCCGCGGTCCTTCGGCGAGGATCTCGGCGACGCCCAGTTCCGCCAGCGCCCCGACGACGTGGGCCAGGCGCAGCCCGCAGGTGAGGATGGTCAGCCGCTCGCGGTGGGCGTCGGCGCTCCCGGGACCGGCGCCGGCGCGGGCCTCGATCACGGACTTGATGTGCTGCAGCTGCTCGGCGGAGGTCCGGTTCAGCCGCTCGGTCATCGCGGCGTCGTCGAACGGCAGGCCGGGCCGGACCGCGAACTCCTGCCGCCAGCGCAGTTCCACCCCGCCGTCGACGTCGCGGTAGTCCCAGCGCAGCCGCATGTACTCGAACGGGCCGGTCTCGATCCGGTGCGCGGTCACCGTGCGGGCGTCGCGGTCGGGGAACCGCTCGGAGACCCAGGTCCAGACGGACCCGTCCGGGTCGGGCACGGTGGTCAGCCGGAACCGCACCGAATCCGCGCTCTCGCCGAGGATCTCGGCCTTCGCGTACTCGGTGAACAGCGTGGGCCAGGACGCGACGTCGTTGGTCAGGTCCCAGACGGTGGCGAACGGGGCGTCGATGACGACGCGGTTGTCGGTCGTGGCCGGCACGGGTGGCTCCCTCTCTGGCGGTGGTGGTCAGGACGGGTGGCCGACGCGCGGCGGCGGCGCGTCGGGGTGCGGGACGGGGGCGGTGTCGACGTGCCCCTCGGCCGGGCTCGGCGCGAGCGGGCCGAGGAACAGCACGACGCGGGCGGGCACCGGGCCGTGCTGGCGCATCACGTGGCGCGCGCCCCGCCGGACGAAGCTCGCGTCCCCGGCGGACAGCTCGACGGCGTGCCCGTCCACTTCGAGCGTCACGGCACCCTCGACGACCAGCAGGTGCTCGTCGGACCACGGGTGGTAGTGCTCGCTGACGGCTTCGCCGACGTCCAGCACGGCTTCGGCGAGGAAGCCGGCGCGGGTGCCGGCCGAGGTGGGGGTCAGCAGGGGGCGGATGTGGCCGCCCTGGCGGCGGCCGGCGGGCACGTCCGCGGTGCGGATGCGGATCGGCGGGACGGGTTCGGGCACGGGTTCCTCCTGGGGTGTCGGGTCACGGGCGGACGAGCCGCAGGCCGGGGCGGGCGGTCAGGGCCGCCCGCACCACGCCGTCGAGGCCGTCTTCGAGGCGGACCGCCGGGCGCCAGCCGGTGATGTCCACAAAGGACGAAGGGTCGACGGCGACGTCCTCGAAGTCGCCCGGCGCCGCGTAGTCCGGTGGCGGCACGCGCTGCAGCGGCACCGCCGGGACGCCGGTGCGGCGGGCCGCGGCGGCGGCGATCAGCTTCAGGACGTCGCCGAGCGGGACGGCGTGCCCGGAGCCGACCGGCCATGCGCGGCCGTCGAGCGCCTCGGCGTGGCACACCGCGAGCCACAGGGCCGCCGCTACGTCGTCGACGTGCACCAGGTCCCGGCGCACCGACCCGTCGTGCCACAGCGTCAGCGGCAGGCCGGCCACCGCCCGCGCGGCCATGACGGTGACCACGCCGGTCCCCGGCGAGCCGGCGCCCGCGCCGTAGACCGTGGGCAGCCGCAGCACGACCCCGCGCACCGCCCCGGCCGACGCGGCGCCGAGCAGGGCTTCCTCCACGGCTCGCTTGTGCCGGTCGTAGCCGGCGTGGCTCGACGAGGGGACGGTCCCGGCGGTCACCACCGTGACCGGGCGGCCGCCGACGATGTCGAGCAGATCGACCATCGGCTGCACGGTGGTCCGGTGCGCTTCCGGGTCGTCTTCGGCCACCCGCCAGGAGCGGCCGTCGCTCATCCGCGCCACCAGGTGGACCACCACGTCGGCGTCGTGCACCACCGAAGCCAGCTCGTCCTTGCGCGTGACGTCCGCGCGGACGTGCCCGGGCACCGGCCGCCGTCCCACCGCGCGGGTCCGGACGCCGAGCGCGGCCAGCCGCGCCACCAGCGACGAGCCGAGGTAGCCCGTGCCGCCGAGCACCACGACCAGCGGATCGCGGGCACTCACCGGGCACCCAGGGTCCGCCGCAGCGCGTCGATCACGTCGTCCTGGCGGCGCTTGTCGAGGGCGGCGTACATCGGCAGCGAGAAGATCTCCGTGGCGAGGTGCTCGGTGACCGGCAGCGAGCCCGGCCCGTAGCCCAGGTGCGCGAACCCGCTCATGGTGTGCACCGGCCAGCGGTAGCTGACGTTCAGCTCGATGTCCTGCTTCGCCAGCTCGGCGAGGATTTCGTCGCGCCGGGGGTGGCGGACGACGTAGAGGTAGTAGACGTGCTCGTTGCCCGCGGTGACCGACGGCAGCACCAGCTCGGTGTCGCCGAGCCCCTCGGCGTACCGGGCGGCGATCTCCCGGCGGGCGGCCACGTAGGTGTCG
Organism: Amycolatopsis sp. NPDC004169; assembly: GCF_040610315.1. Lineage (NCBI taxonomy): Bacteria > Bacillati > Actinomycetota > Actinomycetes > Pseudonocardiales > Pseudonocardiaceae > Amycolatopsis > Amycolatopsis sp. NPDC004169. Next base: position 90,984 of record NZ_JBEXMD010000031.1, on the reverse strand, counting down.
AGCCGGCGCAGCTTGCGCCGCAGGATCTCGGCCTGGACCGCGTCGAGCCGGGAGTTGTGGCCCGGCGTCCGGACGACGTAGTAGCGCTCGGCCATGCCGTAGTAGCGCAGCCGGCGCAGGGCCTCGGCGGTCTCCGCGCTGCGCGTGATCGTCGCGCCGCCGTCGCCGTAGGCGCCCAGGACCTTGGTGGGGTAGAAGGAGAACGCGGCCGCGTCGCCCATGGTGCCGGCGAGCCGGTCGTGCCGGCGGGCGCCGTGCGCCTGCGCGCAGTCCTCGAGCACCCGCAGGCCGTGCCGGGCGGCGACCGCGTTGACCGCGTCCATGTCCACGCACTGGCCGTAGAGGTGCACCGGGACGATCGCCCGGGTCCGCTCGGTGATCGCGGCTTCCAGCAGCGCGGTGTCGAGCAGCTGGTCCTCGGCGCGGACGTCGACGAACCGCGGCGTCGCGCCGGTCCCGTCGATCGCGACCACGGTCGGCGCGGCGGTGTTGGCCACCGTGATCACCTCGTCGCCGGGGCCGACGCCGAGGGCCTCCAGGCCGAGCTTGATCGCGTTGGTGCCGTTGTCCACGCCGACGCAGTGGGCGACCCCGTGGTAGGCGGCGAACTCCGCTTCGAAGCCCTCGACGCTCGGTCCGAGCACGAGCTGCCCGGAACCGAAGACGGTTTCGACCGCGTCCAGGATGTCTTCGCGCTCGGTGGCGTATTCGCTCAGGTAGTCCCAAACCCGGATCGTCATGCGGTCTCCTCAACCGGTCGGGGGAGGCGGCCGCCGAGGGCCGCTTCGAGGGCGGTGCTGGTGGAGTGGTCCGGCAGCAGGCCGGCGGCGTCGAGCTCGGCGAGCGTCGGCGCGTCGCGGTCGCGGGCCGACAGCACCGGGGCGTCCCGCCCGACCGGCCGCGGCAGCCGCAGGCGGATCCGCGGGTCGTGGATCGACAGGGCGAGCTCGTTCTCCGGGACGTAGGTGCCGGAGAGCAGGTAGGTCATCGTGGCGTCGTCGGACAGCGCGGCGAAGGCGTGCCCCACCCCGACGGGGAGGTAGACCGCCCGGCCGTGCTCGGCGTCGAGGCGCACCACGTCCCACGCCCCGAAGGTCGGCGAGCCGGTGCGCAGGTCCACGACGTAGTCGAGGACGCTGCCGTGCACGCACGAGACGTACTTGGCGACGCCGGGCGGCGTGCGCGTGAAGTGGATGCCGCGCACCACGCCCGCCCGCGACCGGCTCGTGCTCACCTGCGCGAGCGGGAAGAGCGGCGCTCCGGCGAACGCGCGGTGGTCGCGCTCGTCGTAGGCGGTGCGGAACAGCCCGCGGCCGTCGCGGTGGGTGGCCGGGGTGAAGGTCCAGGCCCCGGCGACGGCGAGCGCGCGCCGGGTCCCGGGTGCGTCCGCGGTGGACGCGTCGACCGGCAGGGACAACGGGACTCCCGGGGGGAAGGCGGGTCAGAGGACCCGGACGTCGGGCACGTAGGTGATCCAGCGGCCGCCGCGTTCCCGGAACTCCGTCTCCCGCGCCATGATCTCCGCGGCGTGGTTCCAGGCGAACAGCAGCGCGTAGTCCGGGTAGGGCGCGTCGAACGCCGACGCCGGCGAGACGGGGATGTGGGTGCCCGGCGTGACCCGGCCCTGCTTTTCGGGGGTGGTGTCGTAGACGGTGGTGACGAGCTCGGGGCCGATCCCGCAGAAGTTCGTCACCGTCGCGCTCTTGGCGGTGGCGCCGTAGGCGGCGATCGTGTGCCCGTCCTCGCGCAGCCGGGTGAGCAGGGCGATGAGCTCGCGGGCGTTGTGCCGGACGCTGTCGGCGAAGGCGGCGAGGGTGGCGGGGTCGTGCAGCCGGCGTTCCGCTTCTTCGGCGACGAGCTCGGCGACCGCGGGGCTCGCGGGCCGTTTTCCTTCACGCGCCAACGTGTAGCGGACTTCACCGCCGTGCACGGCCAGGCGCTCGACGTCGACCAGCGCCAGCCCGTGGCGGCGGGCCAGCTCGGCGACCGTGGTGGCGCTGAAGAGGAAGTAGTGCTCGTCGTAGATCTGGTCGAACGACGTCGCCGCGACGACGTCCCCGAGGTAGGGGTCTTCGAAGACGAAGATCCCGTCGTCGGTGAGCAGCTCGCTCACGCCGTCGAGCACCGAGCCGATGTACGGGATGTGGCAGAGGGTGTTGGCCGCGTAGATGACGTCGGCCGGCCCGTCCTCGGCGGCGATCGCGGCCGCGGTCTCCTTCTCGAAGTAGGCGGTGAGCACCCGGACCCCGCGTTCCTCGGCGGTCCGGGCGATCCCGCCGGAGGGTTCCACGCCGAGGTGCCGGACCCCGGCTTCGGCGATCGTCCCCAGCATCACGCCGTCGTTGCAGCCGAGCTCGACGACGAACGGGTCGGGCTTGCCGGCGAGTTCGGTGCCGAGCAGGTGCTTCGCCCAGTCCGAGAAGTGCGTCCGCATCACCGACGATCCCGATGAGCGGTACGGGTAGTGCTCGCCGAACATGCGCTCGCGCGGGACTTCTTCGAGCAGCTGGACCGTGGCGCACCCGGCGCACCGGCCCAGCTGCAGCCGGTAGAAGAACTCCTGGCCCGCGGCCGGGGGTGCCGGCGGGAAGACGTCGGACAACGGCTGGCTGCCGAGGTCGAGCACGAGCTCGACGGATCGGCCGCAGACCCGGCACTGGGACATCGGGTTACCCCCTCGGGAAGTCGGATGCCGGGCAGCCTGGGGAGCGCGGCTCGAGAAGTTCTCGAAGTTCTCGAAGCTCGCTCGACCGGCGGGCCGGCAACCGCTGGAGCCGCACGTCACCGGGAGCAGGGGCCCCGCTGGGTGGCAAATCGTCGCACACCGTCGAGAAAATCGTTGCAGCGCGTTCACATCTGTCGATCAAAGCCAAGGGCAATGATATGTGAGATAGGTCACAAAACCGGTTCAAGCTGTCAGGGTCCTTATAACCGGATCTAGCATGAAATTCGCCACCGGGGGACGGCATTCACGGTGAAAGACTCACGACACCGATATCTGTCCGCACCCCGGTCCATTCCGGTGCGGAAATATTCGGAGGTGTTGGGTGGATTTCACATTGCTCGGCGGCATGGAGATTCGATCCGACGAACGCGGTGGAATCCCGTCGGCGCCGAAACAACGGCAGGTGCTGGCCATGCTCCTGCTCAACGCCAACAAGGTCACCTACGTCGACGAGCTGTCGGACGAGCTCTGGGGTGACCGGCCGCCCGTCAGCAGACACACGACCCTGCAGACCTACGTCTACCAGCTGCGCCGCCGGCTCGAGAGCCCGTCGCGGCGGACCACGATCGTCACCCGGCCGCTCGGGTACATGCTGCAGGTGCCCGACGGCTCCATCGACGTGCTGGAGTTCCAGGCGAAGATCGAGCAGGCCGCCCGGGTTCTCGAGCTGGAGCCGGACGTGGCGGTGGAGCTGCTCGAAGGCGCGCTGAGCCTGTGGCGCGGCCCGGCGCTGGCCGACGTCGTCTGCGGGTCCGTGCTCACCGGGTACGTCACCCAGCTCGACGAGCTGCGGATATGCGCCACCGAGCTGCTGATCGAGGCGCGGATGAACACCGGGCACTACCGAGAGCTGGTCTCCGAGCTGAAGCGGCTGGTGCACACCTACCCGTTCCACGAAAACTTCCACGCCCAGCTCGTCCGCGCGCTGTCGATGAGCGGGCGGCGGCAGGAGGCGATCGCCGCCTACCGTTCGGTCCGCTCGATGCTGCGGGCCGAGCTCGGGATCGACCCCTCGCCGTGCCTCGACGACGCCCTGCAGCTCGCGCTGAACGGGCCGCGGCCGGCCGGCGTCCCCTCCCTGCCCGGCGTGCGCCAGGAGCGCTGCGGGTGACCCCCGATGCTTCCGGAGCCCGATCGTGGGTATACGGCACCTGATACCGACGACACGGAGGCCGTCCCTTGGCGCACGCGACGGAGCACCCACCCGCTGAGCGGCAGCGGGCCACCTCGTCCTGGCGGACCATCGCCTGGACCCTGCTGCTGGACGTGGCGCTGCCGTTCGGCTCCTACCTGGTCCTGCTGGTGTGGTTCGGCGTGCCCGAGGCGGCCGCGCTGGCCGCCGCCGGCGGCGTGGCGTTCCTGCGGGCCGTGGTGATCTGGGTGCGCGAGCGGCAGATCGGCGCGCTGTCGATCCTGCTCGTGGTCCGGTTCTTCCTCGGCGTGCTGGCCGCGCTGATCACCGGGGACGCCCGGTTCGTGCTGGCCAAGGACTCCGTGGTGACGGCGGTGGTCGGGCTCAGCGTGCTGGCCAGCCTGGTCCTCGCCCGCCCCGCGATCTTCTACATCCGCCGGAGCCTGTCACCGCGCAAGCACGCCTTCGACCGGCAGTGGCGGGAGGCCGCCGGGTTCCGGCGGCTCAACCGGCGGATGACCTGGGTGTGGGGGCTCGGCCTGCTCGGCGAGTCGACGCTGCGGATCGCCGTCATCTACCTGCTGCCGATCGGGGTCGCCGCCTTCCTGTCGCAGGCGATGGCCGCGCTGGCCATCGTGGTGCTCGTCGCCTGGACGCAGTGGCGCGGACGGCGCAGCCCGGTCGACCCCGAGGAGTGAAACCTCGAGCCTGGCTCGAGCGGGGTAACAGGAACCTGACACCCGCGGCCGATTTTGCCATAGTGGGCCCATGCAGACGGCGATCGAGGCCGACGGCCTCGGCAAGCGCTTCGGCGACACCCACGCCCTGTCCGGCACGACGTTCACCGCGCGCCGGGGCACGGTCCTCGGCGTCCTCGGCCCCAACGGCGCGGGCAAGACGACGGTGGTCCGGATCCTCAGCACGCTCATCCGGCCCGACACCGGCCGGGCCAGGGTGGAGGGGTGCGACGTCGTCACCGACGCCCACCGCGTCCGCCGGCTGATCGGCGTCACCGGCCAGTACGCCGGCGTCGACGAAAAGCTGACCGGGCTGGAAAACCTGGTCCTGATCGGGAAACTGCTCGGCCTGTCCCGCGCGGCCGCGCGGGAGCGCGGTGCGGCGCTGCTCGACCGGTTCGGGCTGAGCGCGGCAGGCGGCCGGGTCGCGGGCGGCTACTCCGGCGGCATGCGGCGGCGGCTGGACCTGGCGGCCAGCCTGGTCGGCCGTCCCCGGGTGCTGTTCCTCGACGAACCGACCACCGGGCTCGACCCCGCGGCCCGCGGCGACCTCTGGCAGGTGGTCCGCGACCTCGTCGGCGACGGCACCACCGTGCTGCTGACCACCCAGTACATCGAGGAGGCCGACCGGCTCGCCGACGACGTCGTGGTCATCGACCGCGGGGTCGTCGTCGCCAGCGGCACCCCGGCCGAGCTGAAGGGCAGGCTGGGGACGTCGACGCTGGTGGTGCGGCCCCGGGACCCCGGCCACACGGGACGGTTGCGCGAAGTGCTCACCGCGTTCGGCCACCCGGTGACCGAGGAGGACGGCGCGCTGGCCACGACGGCGGGCGACGACGACCTGCTGCCCGCGGTGGTACGGCGGCTCGACGAGCGGGGCATCCCGGTCAGCGAGCTGGCCCTGCGGCGCTCCACGCTGGACGAGGTGTTCCTCGCCATCACCCGCGGCGAGTCCACTGTGGACGTGGTCCGGTGACCGCCGCGCCCGGGCACGTCCCGCCCCTGCTCGCCCTGCGCCAGTCCGGCACCTTCGCCTGGCGCAGCATCCTGCAGATCAAGCACAAACCGGCCGAGCTGCTCGACCTTTCGGTGCAGCCGATCATGTTCACGCTGTTGTTCACCTACGTTTTCGGTGGTGCGATCGGCGGAACACCGCGGGATTACCTGCAATTCGCACTCGGCGGGCTGATTGTGCAGAACGCGTTGTTCCTCTCCATCTACGCGGCCATCGGACTGTCCACGGATCTCCAGAAGGGCCTGTTCGACCGCTTCCGCAGCCTCCCGATCGCCCGCGGCGCGCCGCTGGCCGGCCGCGTGCTGGCCGACGTCGTCCGGCAGCTGTGGTCGCTGATCGTCCTGCTGGTGGTCGGGGTGGCCCTCGGCTTCCGGTTGACGACCGGGTTCCCGGCGCTGCTCGGCGCCTTCGCGGTCCTGACGATGTTCACCGTCTCGTTCGCCTGGCTGCCGGTGTGGATCGGGGTCCTCGCGCGTGATCCGGAGAAGGTCCAGGTGTTCGGATTCGTCGTGGTCCTGCCGCTGACGTTCACCAGCAACGCCCTCGTCCCGACGGCCACGATGCCGTCCTGGCTGCGGTCCTGGGTGGACGTGAACCCGGTGACGCAGGTGAACGACACGCTCCGGGCGCTGCTGTCCGGGGGATCGGCCGGCGGGCCGCTGGGTGGCGCGGTGCTGTGGTCGGCCGCGCTCGCGGCGGTGTTCGGCACGCTCAGCGTGGTGGCCCTGCGAACCCGCGGCTGAGGGGACTCGCCCGGGTTCGCCCCGGCTCCGGACCCGCGGCCGAGCAAGCGCTTCCTCGAGCGAGCCGTCCGAGAACTCTTCAGCCGTCGTCGAGCCCGTACCGGCAGGCTTTGCCGCAGAAAGCGTTGCCTAGCAGAGGAGTTCGCATGACGGACGAGTCCGGGCCGGACGGCCGGGTGTCCGCATGAGCGGACCGTTCACCATCGTCCGCCCGCCGGAAACCCTGGTCTCCGGGGACCGCGGGATGCCCGCCGCGGTGGCCGGGTCCGCACTGGCCGCCGGGGAGGCCGGGCCGGTGCGCCGCTGGCTCGCCGAGCGCGACCGGCTCTCGGCGATGACGGTGACCCGGGTGGATCTGGCCGGCCTGCGCGGCTGGCACGACGACGGCGTGCTCCGCCACCACACCGGGCGGTTCTTCACCGTGGAGGGCCTCGACGTGCGGGTCGAAGGCGGCGCGGTCCCGCACTGGCGGCAGCCGATCATCTGCCAGTTCGAAGTCGGCGTGCTCGGCATCCTGGTCGCCCGGATCGACGGCGCGCTGCGGTTCCTCATGCAGGCGAAGGTCGAGCCCGGCAACGCGCGGGGCCACCAGCTCTCGCCCACCGTGCAGGCCACGCGCAGCAACTACACCCGTGCCCACGGCGGCCGCTCCGTGCCCTACCTGCGCCACTTCGCCGACGCCCCGCCCGCCCGGGTCGTCGTCGACGTCCTGCAGTCGGAACAGGGCTCGTGGTTCCTGCGCAAGCGCAACCGCAACATGGTCGTCGAGGTCGACCCGGGCCTCGAGGTCCTGGACGGCTTCCGCTGGTGCACCCTCGCCGAGATCCACGCCGCGCTGGCGGTCGAGGACCTGGTCAACATGGACGCCAGGACCGTGCTGTCCTGCCTCCCGCTGCACGGCCCCGGCCTGGCGGAGCGGCTGGACGTCACGGCGGCGGGGTTCACCGGCGCCCTCGTCCGGTCGATGGCCGGGACACACGGGGGAGTCCACCACCTGGAGGAGATCCTCGGCGCGGTCACCGCGGCCCGCGCCGAAACCGCGGTGAGCGCGCGGCGGGTGCCGCTGGCCGAGGTGTCCGGGTGGTACCGCCGCGACGGGGCGATCGTGCACGAGAGCGGCGCCTTCTTCGAGGTGCTGGGCGTCGACGTCAAGGCCGAGGGCCGCGAGGTCGCGGAGTGGTCGCAGCCGATGTTCGCCGCGCGCGGCACCGGGCTGGTGTGCTTCCTCGCGAAGGCCTTCGACGGCGTGCTGCACGTCCTCGTCCAGCTGCGCCGCGAGCCGGGGTTCCTCGACTCGGTGGAGCTGGCCCCGACCGTGCAGTGCACGCCCGCCACGCACGCCCGCACCCCGCCGTCGGCCCGGCCGCCGTTCCTCGACGTGGTGCTGGCCGCCGACCCGGCCGCGTTCCGCTTCGACACGGTGATGTCCGAGGAGGGCGGCCGGTTCCACCACACCCGCACCCGCTACACCGTGCTCGAAGCCCCGGACGTCACCGAACGGCCCGGCTTCCGCTGGATGACCGTCGACCAGCTCGCCGGCCTGCTGCGGCACAGCCACTACGTCGACGTCCAGGCCCGGAGCCTGGTGCCCTGCCTGCAGGCGCTGGCCTGCGGCCCCGCCGCACGACCGGCGGCCTGACCGAGGAGAGGGAGGAATCCGTGCACCGACGCGTCGTCATCACCGGACTGGGCGTGGTCGCACCCGGGGGAACGGGCACCGCGGCGTTCTGGGACCTGCTCACCGCGGGCCGCACCGCCACCCGGACGATCAGCTTCTTCGACCCCGCGCCCTTCCGGTCCCGGGTGGCCGCCGAATGCGACTTCGACCCGGCCGAGCACGGGTTCACCGCCGAGGAGGCGGCGCGGCTCGACCGGAGCACGCAGCTCGCGCTGGTCGCGGCGCGCGAAGCCCTCGCCGACGCCGGCACCGCGCCGGGGGAGGACGCCCACCGCTGGGGCGTCACCGTCGGCAGCGCCGTCGGCTGCACCATGGGGCTGGACCGGGAGTACGCCGTGGTCAGCGACCGGGGCCGGCACTGGGAGGTCGATGCCGGCCGCGCGGTCGGGCACCTCTTCGACTACTTCGTCCCCAGCTCGATCTCCGCGGAGGTCGCCCGCCGGTTCGGCGCCGGCGGCCCGGTCGCGATGGTCTCGGCCGGGTGCACCTCCGGGCTGGACTCGGTGGGGTACGCGGCCGCGCTGGTCGCCGAAGGCTCCGCCGACGTGGTGCTCGCCGGCGCCACCGACGCCCCGATCTCGCCGATCACCGTGGCCTGCTTCGACGCGATCAAGGCCACCACCGCCCGCAACGACGACCCGGCCACCGCGTCCCGGCCGTTCGACCGCTCCCGGGACGGGTTCGTGCTCGGCGAAGGTGCCGCCATGTTCGTCCTGGAGGAACTGGGCGCGGCCCGGCGGCGGGGCGCCCGGATCTACGCCGAGATCGGCGGGTACGCCGCCCGCTGCAACGCCTTCCACATGACCGGCCTGCGCCCGGACGGCCGCGAAATGGCGGCGGCGATCGACGCGGCGCTCGGCGAGGCGAAGCTCGCCCCCGAGGACGTCGGCTACGTCAACGCGCACGGCTCGGGTACCCGGCAGAACGACGTGCACGAGACCGCGGCGGTCAAGACCAGCCTCGGCGAGCACGCCCGCCGGACGCCGATGAGCTCGATCAAGTCGATGATCGGGCACTCCCTCGGCGCCATCGGCGCGATCGAGCTGGCCGCCTCCGCGCTCGCCATCGACCGCGGGGTGGTGCCGCCGACGGCGAACCTGCACGAAGCCGATCCCGCCTGCGACCTCGACTACGTGCCGGTCACCGCGCGCGAGGCCCGGGTCGACGTCGTGCTCAGCGTCGGCAGCGGGTTCGGCGGCTTCCAGAGCGCGGTCGTGCTGGGCAAGCCGGAACGGCTGAGCCGGTGAGCGCGGCGATCGTCACCGGCCTGGGCGTGCTCGCCCCGAACGGCGCCGGCACCGAGGAGTACTGGAAGGCGACCCTGGCCGGGTGCGGCGGGATCGGGCCGCTGACCCGGTTCGACGCCTCGGGGTACGCGGGCGGGCTGGCCGGCGAGATCGGCTTCGACCCCGGCGAGCTCCTGCCGCGCCGGCTGCTGCCGCAGACCGACCGGATGACGCGCCTGGCGCTGGTGGCCGCGGACTGGGCGCTCGCCGACGCCGGGATCGTCCCGGGCGACCGGCCCGAGTACGCGATGAGCGTCGCCACGGCCAGCTCGTCCGGCGGGTTCGAATTCGGGCAGCGGGAACTGCAGCGGCTGTGGGCCGACGGGCCCGAGCACGTCAGCGCCTACCAGTCGTTCGCGTGGTTCTACGCGGTCAACACCGGGCAGATCTCGATCCGCCACGGCATGCGCGGCGCGAGCGGGGTCGTGGTCACCGAGCAGGCGGGCGGGCTCGACGTGCTCGGCCAGTCCCGGCGGCTGCTGCGGCGCGGGAGCGAGCTCGTCGTCACGGGCGCGGTCGACGCGTCGCTGTGCCCGTGGGGCTGGGTCGCGCAGCTGGCCAGCGGCCGGATCAGCACCGAGACCCGGCCCGAGCACGCGTACCTGCCGTTCTCCCCGGAGGCGCACGGTTTCGTGCCCGGCGAGGGCGGCGCGCTGCTGGTGGTCGAGGACGAGGCCGTCGCCAGGGCCCGGGGCGCCGCGGGGTACGGCAGGCTCGCCGGCTACTGCGCGACCTTCGACCTCCCCGGGCGGCCCGGCCTGGAGCGGGCGATCCGCGGGGCGCTCGCCGACGCCGGTCTCGAGCCCGGCGACGTCGGGGTCGTCTACGCCGACGCGGCGGGCGTTCCGGAGCTCGACGCGCAGGAAGCCGCGGCGGTGTCGGCGGTGTTCGGGCGGCACGCCGTCCCGGTCACCGCGCCGAAGACGATGACCGGGCGCCTGTCGTCCGGCGGCGGCGCGCTCGACGTCGCGACCGCGCTGCTGGGCCTGCGCGACGCCGTGATCCCGCCGACGGTGAACGTCTCCGGGCCCGTGCCCGGCTACGGGCTCGACCTCGTCGTGGGCGAGCCGCGCCCGGCCGCCGTGTCCGCCGCGCTGGTACTGGCCCGCGGGCAGGGCGGGTTCAACTCGGCGGTCGTCGTCACGCCCGTCCGACCGTCCGAAGAGGAGTGACCATGCTGACCGCAAGTGCACTGAGGGACCTGATCGTCGAAGCGGGCGGCGACGCCGACGGCGCGGCGGACCTGGAGGAGTTCCTGACGACCGGGTTCGACGACCTCGGCTACGACTCGCTGGCGTTGCTGCAGGCGGAAGCCCTGCTGCGCACGAGGTACGGCGTGGTGCTGCCCGAAGGGACGACCGCGGAGCTCGCCTGTCCCCGCGACCTGCTGGCGGCGGTGAACGACCGGCTGGTGCCGGGCTGAGGTTTCTCAGCATCCTGCCAGCGGCGCGTGGCTAGCTTGGCGGGGCCGGGAACGGAACCGCCGTTTCCCCGAACCGGGTGGGGTGCGCGCCATCAGCGAGAAGTCCCGCGGCTCCGCGCTCGCGTCGTTCCACGTCCTGCTGGCGCTGGCCGGGATCCTCGCGCTGGTCGGGGTGGTGATGGTGCTGAGCGCGTCGTCGGTTTCGTCGTACGACCCGCGCACCGGCGGCGGGCAGTACGACCTGTTCTTCCGGCACCTGACCTACCTGGGCCTCGGTGCCGGGGTGTTCTGGCTGGCGCTGCGCCTGCCGCTGCGGCGGATCCGGGCGCTGGCGAGCAAGGTGATGGCGGTGGCGCTGGTGCTGCTGGTCCTGGTGCTCACCCCACTGGGCGCGGCCGGCGGCGGCGCCCAGCGCTGGTTCGTCGTCGCCGGGCAGTCGGTCCAGCCGATCGAGTTCGCCAAGCTCGCGCTGGTGCTCTGGGGCGCGCACGTGCTGGTGGCCAAGCAGCACCTGCTGCACCGCTGGCGGCACCTGCTGGTGCCGGTGGTCCCGGTGACGCTGCTGATGTTCGCGCTGGTGATGGCCCAGCCGAACCTGAGCGGGACGGTCACCCTGGGCGTGATCGTGCTGGGCCTGCTGTGGTTCGCGGGCATCCCCGGGCGCCTGTTCGCAGCCTTGGTGTCCGGGGCGGCGGCCGGGTTCGCGGTGCCGGCGATGAGCGCGGACTACCGGCTGGGGCGGGTACTGGCGTTCCTGTCGGACTCGTCGGCGTCGTACCAGACGACCCAGGCACTGTACGCGCTCGCCGACGGCGGGGTGTTCGGCCGCGGGCTCGGCCGGGGCAGCGCGAACTGGGGCTACCTGCCGGGCGTGGAGAACGACTTCATCTTCGCGCTGGTGGGCGAGGAACTGGGGTTCGTGGGGTGCGCGGCGGTGATCGGCTTGTACGCGGGGGTCGCGATCGTGGGAACGCGGATCGCGCGGCGGGTCCGCGATCCCTGGGCCCGCCTGGTGGCGGGCACGCTGACGCTGCTGGTGGTCGCGCAGGCGGCGATCAACATCGGGTACGTGGTGGGGTTGCTGCCGGTGACGGGGGTGACGTTGCCGTTGGTTTCCTACGGTGGATCGTCGTTGCTGGTGACGGCGGCGATGTTCGGGATCCTCGCGAACATCGCCCGCACCGAACCCGAAGCCGCGGCGGCTTTGCGCCACCGCGCGCCGGGCCGGTTCGGGTTCCTGCGGTGGCCGCCGCCCCCACCGCACGCACCTCGCCCGGCCCCGGCGGGCGACCGCCGCCGGACGGTGCGTCCGCCGGGCGAACCGGCGCGTGTCGCCGGTCGTTGACTGCCCGCCCGGCGCGCCCGTGGGGCCCGTTGGTTGCCTCGCGCGGAGCGGAGCGGGCGCGTCCACCGAAGGCGCTCGGGGACGCAGTCTCGATTGCGCCCATGGCAAGGCGATGTGCCGCAGGGACAGGGGCTCCCTTGGCCTGCCCGAGCTGCCCAGCCGGATCGGCGCGGCGCACCCGCGGAGGGTGCCGGTGATCGCCGCCCCTGCTCTCAGTCCTTCACCGCTCCCGCCGCGAGCCCCGTCCGCCAGAACCGTTGCAGTGCCAAGAAAGCCAGGATCAGCGGGATGATCGACAGCAGCGACCCCGTCACCACGATCGCCTTCAGGTCCGGGTCTCGCGTGATCTGCGTGTTCAACGTGTACAGCCCCAGCGTCACCGGGTACAGCCGGTCGCTGGTCAGCATCACCAGCGGCAGCAGGAAGTTGTTCCAGATCGCCACGAACTGGAACAGGAAGATCGTGATCAGCGCCGGGGCCATCAGCCGCAGGCTGACCGTGTAGAACATCCGCACGTCGCCCGCGCCGTCGATGCGGCCCGCCTCCAGGATCTCGTCCGGGACCGATGCCGCCGCGTACACGCGGGCCAGGTACACCCCGAACGGGCTGATCGTGCTCGGCAGGAGCACCGACCACACCGTGTTCGTCATCCCGACACCGGCCAGCATGAGGAACAGCGGCACCGCGAGCGCGGTCGGCGGCACCAGCACCCCGGCGAGGATCGCCGAGAACGTCACCGAACGCCCGCGGAAGGTGTACTTGGCGAGCGCGTACCCCGCCATCGCCGACAGCAGCGTGGCCGCCGCCGCGCCCACCACCGAATACAGCGCGCTGTTCGCCAGCCAGCGCAGGTACAAGCCGTCGCCGAAGGTCACCGTGTCGTGCAGGTTGGTGCCCAGGTGGTTGCCCGAGAACCACAGACCGAACGTCGTCGACAGGTCGGACGCCGACTTCGTCGCGGAGATCGCCAGCCAGGCCACCGGCAGCAGGAAGTAGACCGCGGCGACGAACATCGCCGTGGTCACCACGAAGGACGAACGGTGGCCGGTCACAGGGCGGCCCTCGCGCGGGTGATCCGGAAGAACAGCCACGAAAGGACCGCGATGAGCAGCGTCACCAGCACGCTCATCGCCGCTCCCAGGCCGTAGTTCTGGGCGGAAATCTGGGCGTAGGCGGCCATCGACGGCGTGTACGACGACGAAACCGCGCTCGAAACCCCGGCCATCACCTGGGGCTCGGTGAACAGCTGGAACGTGCCGATGATGGAGAACACCCCGGTCAGCACCAGCGACGGCGCGATGATCGGCACCTTGATCCGCCACGCGATCGCCCAGCCGGACGCACCGTCGAGCCGGGCCGCCTCGTACAGCTGGGGCGGGATCGCCTGCAGCGACGAGTAGAGGATCAGCATGTTGTAGCCGGTGAACGTCCAGGTGACGATGTTCGCGATCGAGTACAGGATCACGCTGCCGGACAACAGGTCCGGGTGGAGGCCGAGCGGGTCGAGCAGCTGGTTGACCGGCGAGAGGTTGGGCGCGTAGAAGAAGCCCCACATCACCGCGGCGATCACCCCGGGCACCGCGTACGGCAAGAAGAACGCGAGCCGGAAGAACCGCCGCAGCCGCACCACCGCCGAGTCCAGGGCCAGGGCCAGCACCAGCGCGAGGCCGAGCATCACCGGGATCTGGACCACCCCGAACAGCAGCACCCGCCCGACCGAGCCGGTGAACCCGGCGTCGCCGAGTGCCGCGGTGTAGTTGGCCAGGCCGGCGAACACCTCGACCGGGCGGCCGTAGGTGGAGGTCCGGGTGACCGCGGTGAAGCTCTTCACCACGGCCACGACGATCGGGGCCACGTAGAACACCGCGAACCCGAGCAGGAACGGGGCGAGCAGCAGCCACGCCGCGCGGGTGCTGCCGTTCGCCCGCCGCCGGCGCGCCACCCGGGGGCGGGGCGGCGCGCCGGCGACGGTCTGGGACGCTGCGACAACCATCGTCGTCCCTACTTCGCCACGGGGATGGACTGGCGTTGCAGGTCGGTGATCGTCGCCGCGCCGGCCTCGGAAAGCGCCTTGCCGAGCGTGCCGTTGCCGGACAGCGCGGCGCCGAAGCCGTCACGGACGTGGGCGTAGGTCTGCTCCATCGACGGTCCCCAGGTGAAGTCCTGGCTGACACCCTTGCCCGCTTCGCGGAACACCGCGTCGACGTCCTGGCCGCCGAAGAACCGCGTGTTCTCCGGCGACGCCTTCGCCGACTCCTGGGCCGACACGGTGGCCGGGTAGATGCCGCCCTGGGCGGTCAGGATGGCCAGTGCCTGCGGGTCGCTGTCGAGCCACAGGGCGAACTGCGCCGCTTCGGCCGGGTGCTTGGTGCCGGCGAACACCGCGGTGGTCGAGCCACCCCAGTTGCCGGAGCGCTGCTCGCCCTTCGTCCACTGCGGCAGCGGCGCCACGGCCCACTTCCCGGCGGTCGAGGGCGCGGCCTTCGCGATCGTGCCGACGCCCCAGACGGCCCCGGTCCAGGTGGCGATCTGCCCGGAGTCGAGGGCCTTGTTCCAGGATTCGGAGAAGCCCTGGTAGTTCGAAACCAGGCCCTGGGAAAGCAGGTTCTGCCAGTAGTCGGCGACCTTGGTGGACGCCGGGTCGGTCAGGTTCACCTTCCACTGCTGCCCGTCCTGGGTGAACCAGTGCCCGCCGGCCTGCCAGACCAGCCCGGCGAACCAGTTCACGTCCTTCTGCGGGAAGTGCGTGATCGTGAGCTTCGGGTCGGCGGCGTGCAGGGTCTTCGCGGCCTGGGCGTACTCGTCCCAGGTCGTCGGCACCGGCACCTGGTACTTCTCGAACAGGTCCTTGCGGTAGAACAGGCCCATCGGGCCGGTGTCCTGCGGGATGGCGAAGACGCCGTCGCCGCCCACCGAGGCCTGCGCCCACGTCCAGTCCACGAACTTCGATTTGGCGTCCGCGACGCCGGGACAGGCCGAGATGTCCCGCAGGCCCTGCTGGACGCGGAACCCGGGGAGCGAGTCGAACTCGACCTGCCCGAGGTCCGGCGCCTGGTTCGCCTTCAGCGCGGTGAACATCTTGTTGTAGGTGCCCTGGTTGCCCTGCGGGGTCTGCTCGACGGTGACGTGGATGTCGGGGTGCCCCTGGTTCCACAGGGCGACGGCCTGGTCGATGCCGGGCAGCCAGGACCAGAACGAAAGCTCGACCTTGCCCCCGGTGGGCGCGCAGCCGGCCGCGGCGGCGGGCGCGGCGGAGTCGGCGCTGCCGCAGCCCGCCAGCGCGAGCGACGCGGCGGCCAGGGCGGCGCCCAGGCGGCGGAGCCGGTTCGTCGGGGGAGAGGTACGCGTCATTGCGTTCGGTCCTTTCGCGGGGCGGCCCGGCAGCGGTCGATGGTGCCTCGGGAACGTTCCCGGGAATGTTCCCGGCCGCGGCACCCGGGGAGTATGCGCACCTCGGAGCCACCCCGTCAAGGGCGTCGTGCGGACGGATTCGATTCAGGCGGTCGCGCGCGTGATCAGCGAAACCGGCAGCGAGATCCGGTCGGCGGTGTCCGCGAGCAGGGCTCGGACCAGCGCCTGGCCGTGGTCGTACTTGTCGATCCGGACCGTGCTCAGCGGTGGGTTCAGGTACGCCGACATCTCCAGGTCGTCGAAGCCGACGACCGCGCAGTCCCGCGGCACCGCACCGCCCCTGGCGAGCACCGCCTGGACCGCCCCGATGCCCATCAGGTCGTTGAACGCGAAGATCCCGTTGACCTCCGGCGACGCCGAAAGCAGCCGGCGGGCCGCGTCCTTGCCGCCCGGGATGGTCGGCGGTCCCTGGACGATGCGGGCGGTGACGTCGCCGAAGCCGAGCGCCGCGCACGCGGTCACGAAGGCCAGCCGTCGCTCGTCGACCGCGACGCCGACCGAGCTGTCCAGCATCCCGAGGCAGGCGTCCGGCCGCCGGGCGAGCAGCTCCACCGCCGCGGCGGTGCCGGCCGCGAAGTCGTTGCTCACCGAGGCCGCCACCTCCGCCGGCAGTTCCCGGTCGGCCACCACGAGCGGGACCGAGCGAGCGTAGTCGGCGAGGACGTCGTCGGGCATGCCGTAGAAGAAGCCGACGACCCCGCGCGCGGAGCGGGCCAGCGCGTCCTCCATGGCGTCGCGTTCCCGGCCCGGGTCGGCGTCGGTGTTGTACAGCACGACGCTGCACCCGGCCGCCTCCGCCGCGTCGTACACCCCGCGCGCCACCGCCGGGTAGAACGGGTTCGCGATGTCGGAGACGATCAGCGCGATGACGTCCGAGCGCTGGGTGCGCATGCCCTTCGCCAGCGCGCTCGGCCGGTAGCCCAGCCGGGTCGCCGCCGCCAGCACGCGCTCGCGGGTGTCCGGGGCGATCTCCGGCAGGTCGCGCAGGGCTCGCGAAACCGTCTGCCGCCCCACGCCCGCTTCCCGGGCCACGTCCTCGATCGTCACGCGCTTGACGCGTGGCAGCCGTCCGCGTTCGGTCACGCCGTCCCCTCCCTTCGCGTAAGACGCCGAGCCTAAGGGGTCAGGGCGCGGCGCCACTGGGCGGTGACGCTCCGGCGCAGCGCTGCGGTGTCGACGCTGTCCGGATCGAGCAGCCGCTGCAACGCGATCCCGCGCAGCTGGCCGACGACGGCGGTCGCGACCTCGTCCGCCCCGGCGTTCGCGTCGATACTGCCGTCCGCGATGCCGGCTTCGACGTCTTCGCGCAGGTCGGCGCGGAAGGCGGCGTCCCGCTCGCGGAAGATCGGGGCCAGCTCCGGCTGGGTGGCGGCTTCCGCCCACAGCAGCAGGAAAGCCTGGTTGAACGCGCCGATCCGGCCGAGTTCGCCGAGGTAGCCGTCGATCAGCCGCAGCAGGCGGTCGAGGCCGGGCGGGAGGTCTTCGAGCCCCGGGACGAACCCGGCCTGTGTGGCGCGCGCCAGCCGTTCGACCAGTGCCTGCTTCCCGCCGAAGTGGTGGGTGACGATCCCGCGGCTGTACCCGGCCCGTTCCCCGACGCGGGCGAGTGTCAACGACCGCACGCCCTGCTCGACGACGAGTTCGGCGGCGGCGGTCAGCAACGCGGCTTCGGCCTGGTCGCGGCGTTCCTGCTGGGTGCGGCGCATGTCCGGAGTCTAGCAAAGTAACTTGCGTGTTGCCCAACAAGTATGTGTAGAGTGCGTTGCCAGGAGGTCCTGATGATCGAAATCGAAGACCGAGCCCTCGACGCCCTGCTCGCCGACGACCCCGGCGGCCCGGTCGTGATGCTGAACCTGCTGCGGTTCCGCCCGGACGGCGGCCGCGAGAGCTACCAGCGCTATGCCGAAGCGCTTCGCGCCGAACTCAACCCCCGCTACGGCCTGCAGGTGGTGTACCTCGGTGCCGGCGGTCCGGCGCTGGTCGCCGAGCCCGGCCAGGCCTGGGACATGGTGGTGCTGGTCCGCTACCCGGACCGGCAGGCCTTCGCGGCCATGGTCCGCGATCCCGAGTACCAGGCGATCACCCACCTGCGCACCGAGGCGCTGGTGGAATCGGTCCTGCAGCCGACCACGCCGGCGGTGGCGTGATGCCCGCGGTGTTCGTCCACGGCAACCCCGAGACGGCGGCGGTCTGGGACCTGCTGCTGGCGGAACTCGCGCCCACGAGAACGGACGTGGTCTGCCTGTCCCCGCCCGGTTTCGGCGCGCCCCTGCCCGCCGGGTTCGCGGCCACCCCGGCCGGCTACCGGGACTGGCTGGCCGTCGAACTGGCGGCCTTCGGCGAGCCGGTGGACCTGGTGGGGCACGACTTCGGGGGCACTCACGTCCTCAACGTCGTGCTGAGCCACCCGCACCTGGTCCGCAGCTGGGTCAGTGACACCCTCGGAAGCTTCGACCCGGACTACGAGTGGCACGAACTCGCCCGCCGCTGGCAGACACCGGGCGTCGGCGAGGCCGATGTTGCGGCCCGGTTCGGTGCGGCGCCCGAAGAACGCGCCGCGGTGCTGGTGGAACGCGGGATGGGCCGGGCGGTCGCGGCCCGCGTCGCGGCGGGGCAGAACGAGGCGATGGGCCGCGCGGTGCTCACCCTGTACCGAGCCGCCGCCGCGGCCGGCGCGCCCGGCCTCGGCTTGCCGCTGGAACGCGCGGCGGCCCGGCCGGGGCTCGCCATCCTGGCCACGGCCGACCACGTCGTCGGCAGCGAGGAGCAACGGCGCCGGGCCGCTGCCCGCGCCGGGGCGCGGGTCGCCGTCCTCGACGGCCTCGGTCACTGGTGGATGACCCACGAACCGGACCGCGGCGCCGCGGCGCTGACCGGGTTCTGGGCGAGCCTGCCCTGACCTCAGCGGGCGGTGCAGGCGAGCCCGGCCAGCGGCTGGGACGTGCCGGTCACCACGGCGCCCCAGGTCGTCGCCGCGCCGGCGGCCAGTGTCCCGTTGTAGTTCTGGTTGGCCGCCTGCACCTGCCGGCCGGACTGGGTGGCCGCGGCGTTCCACGAGTTGGTCAGCTGCTTGCCGCCGGCGAAGGAGAACGCCGTGGTCCAGCCGGTCAGAGCGGTGGATCCGGTGTTCTTCACGGTGAACTCCAGCTGGTACCCGCCGTTCCACGACGAAGTGACCGCCGGGGTCACCGTGCACGACGCCCCGGCCGGGGTGGTCGTCGTGGTCGTGGTGGTGGGGCTGGTCGGCGTGGTCGTCGCGGTGCTGGTCCCGGTCGTGTAGCTGATCCCGGTGTAGGCGGCCGCGCACCCGGAAAGGCACTGGTCCGGCAGGGAAAAGCGGTACACGCGGCCGTCGTTGACGAGGGTGTCGCCCGCGTCGCGGACCCGGATCGCGTAGGAGGTCCCGGCCGTGGCGGTCGGGCCGATGAGGAAGGCCTGGCCGAGGTCGCTGTCCGGTGGTGCCTGCTGCCAGCTGCCGTCCGCGCCCTGGAACTCCACGCCGTGGACGCCGTTGGGCAGGTGCGACACGGCGACGGCCGTCCAATACCGTTGCGAGCCCTGGAGGAAGCCGAGTTTCAGGTCGCCGGTGTAGTTCGGCGCGGGCACGTAGGACCACGAGACGCGCCGGTTGTTCCAGTGCCCGGGGTTCATGTCCCCGACCGGGACGCCGTTCTTCACGAACCGGTTCAGCGACGCGGTCGAGAGGTCGAGGTGGCCGGGATCGTCGCGGCACCAGGCGTTCGAGTCACCGCAGCTGTCGGCGACGACCATGGTCAGCTGGGCGCCGGCGTAACCGTCGGTCACCCAGGACCCGTTGCGGCAGAACGGCTGTCCCGGCGCGCCGTCGTTCACGCCGGTGCAGTACTCGCCGATGGTGACCTGCACGAACCGCCCGCAGTTGCGGCCGTTGTCCCACAGCCCGATCTTCGCGGCCTGCGACGGCGGGATCGGCCGCGGGTAGAAGCTGTAGTCACCGGGGGTGTTGTAGACGTTGAGGGCGACGAAATCCGGCGCGTCGAGCACGTCCTGCGGGAGGCCGCAGCCGCCGTAGGGCGCACCCAGCGCGTCGAAGCGGGTGGCGTTGCCGGTGATGGGTGCGGCCGGTGCGGCGCCCGACTTCCAAGGCCACAGCACGGAAACACCCACGACGAGCACGGCGATCACGGCGAGCACACCCGGGCGTGCGGCCGGCCGGCGCGAGGCGGATCCCATCGGCTCTCCTTCCGCGGTTCAAGTACCGCGGCAGGCGGAAAGCGGCCCCGGCGGCGTCGTCTGGAAGCGCTCCCAGAGTCCACCGTGCCCCCGTCGTTTGTCAATCGCCTCCTCACGCCGGGCCGCGGGCGACGACGGTCAGCCGCTCGAGGGCCAGCTGTCCCGAGGTCAGCCGGAGGCCGATCGCGGGGGACCAGCCCGTGCCGATCACCGGACCGCCCGGGATCGTCCGCAGCAGCTGCCACCGGCCCTGGTGGCCGAGCCAGCTGGTGAGGCCGCCGCGGTGGTCGGACACGACCGCGAACCGGTCGCCCGGCGACCACTCGACGGCGGCGCAGCACCCGCCGGTCACGTCGTCGCCGTAGTCGCGCCCAGCGGCCCGCACGTCCGCGCCGGAGGTCCCGAAGTGGTGGTTGTACCAGGCCAGGGCCAGATCGTCCGGCCCGGCGGCGCGGCCGAGCAGCACGCTGTCCTCCGGGGCGCTCCCGGCGAAGGACCGCGGTTCGAGGACCACCGCGAAGTCACCGGCCGGGGCGGCCACCGGTGCCACGAGCACGGCGGCCGACTGCCGGCTCGCGGACGCGACCAGTGCGCCGTCCGCCTGGCTCAGCGCGGGCACCGGCTCCCCGAACCGCGGGCCGACGCGGTAGTCGTTCAGCCGGTCACCGGTGAAGTCGTCGTCCCACACCGGCGTGGCGAAATCGGCCGGGTCGAACACGACCTCCGCACCCACGAGGTCGGCGGTGCTGCGCACCGGGACGCCGTGGTCGAGCGTGGACACCAGCAGCCGCACCGGCGCCCGGGTGCCGACCGGCGTGTCCGCGGGTGCCGTCACCCGCCACCGCAGCGGCACGTCCCGGCCCGGGGTGAGCCGCAGGTCGCCGGCCGGGCCGACCGGCTGGGCCGTCCAGCCGCGGGGGAGGGTGAGCGCGGGCCGGACGGTCAGCGGCTGCGCACTGCGGACCGAACCGGTGATTTCGGCCGTCTGCCCGGGCCGCAGCCGCGGCGGATCGTCCTGGAGCCGGACCCTCAGCCGGTCGTCTTCGGCGCGCCACGCCTGCACCGCGGTGATACCGGTCGCGCCACCGTCCACTCTGGACGGCCGGACGCGCAGCCCGTCGGTGCGGACCGCCGGCTGGACGACGACCCGGTTCGGCCTGCCGCGCACCGGCGTCGCCGGATCCCTTTGCCCGCCGGGAAGATCCGCCCAGGTCCCGTCCGCGGCGCGGTACTGCAGCGCGAAGGAATCGGGCGTGCGGACGCCACCGCCGTCGTCGTAGAAGGAGATCCGGACGTCGGAGACGTCGGTGGCCGCGCCGAGGTTGACGGCCAGCCAGTCGTCGCGGTTCGGGCTGCCGTAGCTCGTCCAGCGCGTCGACGGGACGTCGAGGTCGAAGTCCTGGCCGTCGATCGCGTTGGCCGGGCTGTCCGCGGGCCACGTGGAGGACGCCGAGGCCGCCGGGTAGCCGGTGCGGGCGGGGTTCGCCAGGTCGTCGACCGAGTGGTCGGCGGCGGCCGCCTTGCCGGGCCGGACCGGCACGTCGACCGCGGTCAGCCCGGCCTGGCGGTGCACGAGCTTGCCGTCCAGCCAGACGCTCAGCCCGGCGCCCTGCCGGTAGACGTGGCCGTCGCGGTCCCAGGCCACGGTCAGGTTGCGCCCGTGGTAGGGCACGTTCTCCACGGCGAAGTGGTCCCAAGCGGGCGGAACGAGCGGCGCGAGCCGCACGTGGTCCCCCTGCTGGGGCCGGATGCCGAGCAGCCCGGACAGCACGAGGTCGTCGAACGTCGAGTGGTTGTAGTCCTCGCTGTGCCCGCGGGAGTCGTAGAGCCAGCGGTCCTCATCGGGGTGGTGCGCCTCGGCAACGTACGGCACGCCGTTCTTGCGCTGGGTGAGGGCGTAGCCGCGCAGCAGGGCGTAGTAGTCCTGAGTGGACACGTACGGTTGCGGGGGATAGTCGGTGAGCAGGTTCGCCAGCGCGGTCAGGGTCTGGCTGGTGGCGTAGGGCCAGCTCGGCCCGGACCAGCGGCAGCACCCGGCGGCGGCGTCGTGCATGAACCAGGGGCTCCGCCGCTCGACCGTGGTGGGCCCGAACGGGGCCGCGAAGCCGGCCGGATCGGTCAGCTGCGCCCACGCGGCGGCGGCACCGGCCGGGGCCATGTGGAAGTACCAGGGCACGAAGCCCATTTCCTCCCGGTCGGCGATCTTGGTGCGCGCCGGGTTGCCGTCGCGCATCACGTGCTTGTAGAACGCGTCGCCGCTGTCCCACAGGACGCGGTCCTGGTTCGCCTGCAGGCCGCGGGCGTCCCGGTCGTAGGAGTCGGCGAGCTGCCGGTCGCCGGGTGCGCCGCGGCGGCGCAGCAGGTTCGCGATGGCCTGCGCGTCGCCGTACTGGTAGGCGTTGAGCGTGGGGCGGAACCCGGCGCCGCCGTGGTAGGGATCCGGGCTCTGGTAGGAGCTCGCGGTGTACTCCATCGCGTCCCAGACCGGAACCTGCCAGTACAGGCCGAGCAGCGGATCGAACTGCGGCGCCCAGGCGGCCCACTGCCGCTGCAGCTCGGGGAGCCGGTCGACGGCGAAGTCCCACCGGCCGTCGACGGAGGCCCGGGCGAGCACGGCGTCGGCGGCCCAGAAGGAGTACTCGTGGGCCCAGTCGGTGGTGTTCTCGTTGAGGCCGTCGGTCGCCGGCTTCGGGCCCGCCCCGCTGCCGCGCAGCCAGTAGTCGACGTAGTCGTCGAGGTAGCGGGGGTCGCGCAGCCACCGGCCTTCGTACAGGTGGTGCCCGGCGGCGGCGTCGATCCCGCCGCCGGGGGCGGAGTAGCCGACCGGGCCGAGGAACTCGGAGACGATCCAGCCGTCCTCGGGCCCGGTGTACTTGAGGGCCTCCTTGAAGGTGCGCCACCGGTAGTAGTAGGTGTCCTCGATCGCCTTGTCGGGCAGGTCGACGAACGGGATGTTGGCCTCGTACCAGCCGGGGTCGCCCAGGCCGGCGAGCTTCGCCGGGTGGTCGAGCAGGTGCGTCCCCGGGCCGACGGCGGGGTACACCGGCGGCGGGCCGGCCTGCGCGGCCACCGCGGGGACCACGGCGGCCGACAGGGCGACGAGCGTGGTGGTCAGGACCGTGCACAGACGGCGAAGCGAGCGCATGCCGACGCTCCTCGTGCTCCTGGGGGACCGGGCAGGGGAACGGTAGCCGGTCGGATACAACGTTGTAAACAGGGATTTACAACGTTGTATCCGGGTAACCCCCGGAAATGCACCGCAGTCGCTTGTTCGGGATCTTCATCGACACGCCCGCCGCCGAAGCCGGCCGGGCCGCGCGGTTCTGGTCGGCCGCGCTCGGCGCGCCGGCCCGGCCGGTGGCGGGCGAAGAGCAGTTCACCACCCTGGAGGGTGCCCTGCCCGGCCTGCTCCTCGACGTCCAGGCGATCGACGGCGAACCCCGCTACCACGTCGACATCGAGACCGACGACGTGGCGGCGGAGGTCGCCCGCCTGACCGCTTCGGGCGCGCAACCGGTGTCCCGCTGGCTGGAGTGCCACACCCTGCGCGCGCCCGGCGGGCACCTGCTCTGCGTGGTGCCGGTGCACAGCGATCCGGAGACGTTCGGGAAGCTGGCCCGCACCTGGCCGTGACCGGGCTCGACGGCCCCCGCCGTCCGCAACTGCTCAGGCGTGCCAGGCCGGATCGCGCCCCAGGAAGCCCATCAGCCTGTCCTGTGCCGGAGCGTCCTCGGCCACCGGCACCGCGGGGCCGAACTGGCCGCTGTCGCGCAGCAGCTGCTCCATCGGCCGCATCGCCGCCAGCGCCTCCGCACAGCGCTCCGCTCCGAGGTCGGGCTCGCGGCCGAGTGCCTTCGCGAGATCCCAGGAGTGCATCCAGACATCGCCGGTGTAGAACTGCGCGATCGCCTCGTCCACCGGCCGGTCGCCGGTGTGCGGGTTGCTGAGCACGCGGCCGGCGGGGTCTTCGAGGATGGCCTGGATGTCGGCGACGTGCTGCTTCCACGCCCCCGCCGGGTCGGCGTCGACGTCCAGCGGCGGGAGTTCGATCCCCGCGCCGAGGAGGAAGCCGCGCGGCCACTCGACCAGGTGCCGGACGATGTCGAGGGCCGTCCACCCCGCCACCGGAGCCGGGCGCGTCCAGTCGCCGGACGAGGCCGATTCGACGAGTTCGGTGAAGCGCGCGGCGTCGGCGGCGTGCTGACCGGCCGGGGTCATCGGGCGAGCAGTTCGTCGAGCTTGGCGTACCCCTCGTTGACCCCGACGTCCATGCCGCCGGCCAGCATGCCGTCGCGGGTGGCGAAGTCCGGCACCACGCTGAGCACCCGCAGCCGGGTGCGGCCGCCCTCGAGTTCCTCCAGGGTCAGCGTTTCCAGTGCGACGCCGTCGGGCTCGCCGTCGTAGGTGAACGTCGACACGATCCGCTCGTTCGGCCGCAATTCGTGGAAACTGCCGTGGAAGGCGGCGATCTCCGCGCCGTCGCGGTCGTTGGCGAAGGCCCACTCGCCGCCGGTGCGCGCGTCCCAGCGGATGATCCGCGTGGTGACCGAGTGCGGCCCGACCCACTGCGCGTACAGCTCGGGGTCGACGTGCGCGCGGAACACCTGCTCCCGCGTGGCGTCGAAGTCCCGGACGAGCTGGATGGTCGGGACCTTCTCGTCGGCCAGGATGTCGGTTTCGTACTTCGCCGTGGTCATGACGCGTCCTTTCGCGGGCGGGTTTCGCTGCCGTTCATGCGGCCCAGCAACGTGTCGAGGCGCCGGTAGCGCTCCTCGGCCTGCCGCCGGTACCGCTCGATCCACTTGGTCATCAGGTCGAACACCTCCGCGTCCAGGTGAACCGGACGGCGCTGCGCGTCCTTGCTGCGGGTCACCAGCCCGGCCTCTTCCAGCACCTTCACGTGCTTGGAGACCGCCTGGAGGCTCATGTCGTAGGGCTCGGCCAGCTCGCCGACGGTCGCGTCCGCGCCGGCCAGCCGCGCCACCAGGTCGCGCCGCGTCGGATCGGCCAGTGCCGCGAACACCCGGTTGAGCCGTTCGCTGTCTTCGTCCACCGGTTTCTTCCTCAACTCTTCGGTTGAGCAAGACCGTACGACGGCGCCGGAACTGTTGTCAACCTGAAGGTTGAGAACGGGTGGGGCTCCGCGGAGCCCCACCCGGTGCCTCAGAAGTGGTCGGCCGTGCTGATCCGGCTCCGGACCAGTGCGCCGGACGCGGTCAGCCGCCCGGTGCCGTAGTCACCGCCCGCGCAGGTGCCCGGTTGCAGCGCGGCACTGCTTTCGTCCGCGTCGGAGTACGTCCAGTTCGCGTAGCCGATCTGCAGCTGGTCGAGCAGGTCCAGCCAGGCCGTGGTGCTCGACTGGTCGAGGGTGCCGCCGCCGGTCGCGGTCACCGTGCCGAACTCGGTGACGAACAACGGCAGCTTCGTCGCGGCCCGGCTCACCGTGGCGCGGTAGTTGTCCTTGTGGCTGGCCGCGTAGAAGTGGAACGTGTACATGATGTTGGTGGCGTTGACCGGGTTGGTGACGACCTCGGTCTCGTCGGACCCGTCGGAGACGCCGAGCGAGGACCACCCGCGGGTGCCGACGATCACGACGGCGTCCGGGTCGGCGGCCCGGATCACCGGGATGACCTGCTCGGCGTAGCTCTTGATGGCGCCCCAGCTGACCCCGTTGGGCTCGTTGGCGATCTCGTAGATCACGTTCTTCCGGCTCGCGTTGCGGGCGGCCACCGCGGCGAAGAAGGTCTTGGCGCGGTCGAGGTTGTAGTTCGGGTCGCCCGGGGTGAGGGTGTGGAAGTCGACGATCGCGTACATGCCGCGTTCCTCGGCCTCGCCGACGAGGCTGTTGACCCGGTCGGTGAACCAGGCCGGGTTGGTCTCGTACCCCTTCTCCTGCACGTACATGGCGATGCGGAGCAGGTCGGCGTGCCAGTCGTTCGCGAGCGCGTCCAGGGACGCGTCGTGGTAGCAGGAGTCGAACCACTGGAGGCCGTGCGTGCTCATGCCGCGCAGCTGGATCGCCCGGTTCGCCTCGTTGCACAGGTGGACGCCGCAGACGTGCAGCTGCCCGTTGGCCGCCAGCGGCGTGCCGCCGGGGGACGGCGTGGTCGTGCTGGTCGTCGGCGTGGTGGGCGTGGTGGTGGTCGTCGTCGAGCCGGTGCAGGTGACGCCGTTCAGTGCGAACGACGCCGGGATCGGGTTGGCGCCGGTGGTGGTGCCGGTGAAGCCGAGGTCGGCGACGGCACCCGGGCCGAGGGTCCGGTTCCAGTCGGGGCTGGCCGCGGTCGCGGTGGTCCCGGACTGCGACCAGGTGGCGTTCCAGCCCTGGGCGACCTTCTGGCCGGCGTCGGGGAAGGTGAACTTGAGCGACCAGCCGGTGATCGCGTCGCCCAGGTTGGTGACCTTGACCCCGGCTTGGAACCCGCCCTGCCACTGGTTGGTGACGGTGTAGTCGACCCGGCAGCCCTGCGCGGCGGCGGAGGCTTCGGGCATGGCCAGCACGGCGGTACCGCCGAGAACCGTCGCGCCGGCGGCCGCCAGCGCAGCGATGGAGCGCTTCATTGAACTCCCTTGGTGTGGTGTTCGAGTGTTTCGACGGGCTGAGAGCGCTCCCAGAGAGGAGAACATCCGGCGCCGGTCGTCGTCAAGAGCGCGCCCCCTGATGCCCTGCGGGTATCACCGGCGCCGGAAGAGGTCTTGGACGCGGGTTCCCCGCCGGGGCGAGAGTGGCGGGGTAAGCGAAAGGAGCAGGCATGAAGGTCTTTCTGACCGGCGGGTCCGGCTACATCGGCCGGGCCACGATCGCGGAGCTGGTGCGGGTGGGCCACCAGGTCGAGGCGCTGGCCCGCAGCGACCGCGCGGCAGCGGCCGTGGAGGCGGCCGGAGCCATCGCGATCCGCGGCGGCCTCACGGATCTCGACGTCCTCGGCGCCGCCGCCACCCGCGCGGAGGCGGTGGTCCACCTGGCCCAGGCCACCTCGGGCGAGGAGGACCTCGCCGCAGCCATGGCCATGGCAGGCGGCGGGACGTACGTGCACACCGGCGGCACGTGGGTGTACGGCGACACCGGCGGCGTGCGGGACGAGACGGCCCCGTGGCGGCCGCCGGCGGTGGTGGCGTGGCGCCGGCCGGTGGAGGAGGCCGTGCTGGCCCGCGCGCCCCGCCCGGTGATCGTGCAGCCGGGACTGCTGTACGGCGGCGAAAACCGCCTGATCGACGCGTTCTTCGTCCAGCCGGGCAAGAAGAACGGCGCGATCCCGTACATCGGCGAGGGGGACAACCACTGGGCTCTGGTCCACGTCGACGACCTCGCCCGGCTGTACGTGGCGGCGCTGGCGGCCGAGCCGGGGTCGGTCTACGTCGGCGTGGGTGGCGTGAACCCCACCGCGAAGCAGGTGGCCGAGGCGTGCGCGCACGCCTCGGGCCTGGACGGGAAGACGGTGTCGATCACGCTGGAGCAGGCCCGCACCGAGATGGGCCCGATCGCGGACGCGTTCGCCCTCGACCAGGAGTTCAGCCCGGCCAAGGCGCAGCGCGAGCTGGGCTGGGCGCCGCGGTACCGGGATCCGTTGCGGGTCCTCGCGGAAGGCCGCTGAAACCGTCTACTGTGGACGAAGTCTGGCGGATCGGGCGAGGTCGAGCCGCCAAGCCCCGCACACGACGACCAGCTCGGCTTCGACCCGCCCGGCAGCCCGCACCGGCTGGAGCGCGCCTTGCTGCCGGCCGGTGGTGGGCTGGGGGTGGGTGGTGGTTTCGGTGGCGTGCAGTGTTTCGGGTGCGCCGAGCCGCGGTCCGGTGGTGGGCCGGGGGCGGGGGTTGGTTCCGGTTTCGGGCGGGCTCGGCTTCTGTCCGTTGGTGGGCTGGGGGTGGGTGGTGGTTTCGGTGGCGTGCAGTGTTTCGAGCGTGCCCAGTCGCCGTCCGGTGGTGAGCCACAGGTGGGCGGCCAGTGCGGCGAGGTCGGCCGGAACGCCGTCGGCGAGGGCGGTCTCGCCGGACCGCTCGCCCAGCAGGCACCGGCCGCCGCCCAGGGGGATGGCCACGATCCCGAGTCCTGGCCACCGGTCGAAAGCCGCGGCCGCCTGTTCTTCCGCCCGGTGCGGCCGGGCGGGCGCGATCGCGAAGTCCGCCAGGGCCGGCAGACCGTGCCCGTCGGCCAGGACCGTGCTGAAAGCCGTGCTCCAGCGGGATTCGCGGCCGTACCACCAGCAGGTGAGCGCGGGCCGCGGCAGGCGCCAAGCGGTGATCCGGTGCGCAGTCGTCGTCATGGTGCCACCGGTTCCGGGAGCGGGACCGGCGAAACCGGGACCGCGCGCGCCGGCTCGGGCAGGCCGAGCAGCCGGTACATCGCGTGCCGCAGGAGCCGCCCGGCTTCCCCGGGCCGGGACGTGAGCAGCTCGCGGATCAGGCCCGGCAACCCGGTGCGGTCACGGGCTTCCCGCGCCGCCGACAGCTGCGGGGCCAGCGGCCGGTCGTGCCGGCGGCGGGGTGCTTCGCGGGCCAGAACCGCGGTCGGCGTACCGTCCAGCAGCGGCTGCCCCGGCGTGTCCTCGAGCAGGACGGCCGCACCCGCGGCCGCCGCGTAGGCGGTGACCGAGCCGTAGTCGCCGAGGACGTGGTCGGCCGCCGCCAGCGCCGCGCGCCAGCCTTCTTCCGGCGGCAGCAGGACCAGCCCGGCCCGCACGGCGTCGGCGAGCCAGGCCCGCACCTGCCAGGCGCCGTGGTGGGCCCAGATGTTCGGGTGCAGCGCCCCGACAACGCGGAAGCGGTCGGGCGGCAGCTCGGCGAGCACCCCGTCGAACAGGCCGGGGTCGCGCCCGAACGCCGAGCGCGGCGACCAGGTCGAGGTGACCACGACGACCTCCTGGTCCGCGCCGGCCCCGAGCGCCCGCCGGTAGTGGTCGCGGTGGGGGAGACTCGCGGTGAGCCGGTCGAGCGCGATGTCCCCGGTGACGACCGCGGCGGGCAGCGCCTGCGGGCACTCCTCGGCGAGCAGGACGCGCTCGCGTTCGTGGACCAGCGCGAGCGCGTCGGCCCGCAGCCTGCCCTCCCGCAGCAGCTGGTCCGGGCCCAGCCCCGTGCCGTGCCGCCGCGGCCGCGGCACCGCGGTGTCCGGCGGGCGCCACGGCCGGTACTGGCCGAACCCGCCGCCGTGGGGCACCAGCAGGGTCGGCGCGGCGAGCGCGTCGAGACCCCGGGTGCTGCCGGCGAGGACGAGGTCGAACTCGCTGCGCCGCGCCTGGGCCCAGGGCAGCACGACGCCGCCGTGCGCGCGCAGGAACGCTTGGCCTGCTTGCCAGTTGTCGCCCGCTTCGGGGTCGGCGAAGACGACCTGGATGCGGTGATCGGCTTCCAGCAACGGCAGCAGGTCCAGCAGCCGGGTGCCGGCGACCGGGTGCGGAACCAGCACCAGAACGGTTTTCGTGCCGCGCCGGGTGGCGTAGTGGCGGTCGGCGCGGCCGACCGGACTGCGGACCCAGGCTGTGTCGCACATGTGTTTCTCCCTCGCTGTCCGAAAACTGTCACCAGACTGCGCGGAGAGCCGGAAAAACCGGTTTGGCCTGCTGTTCCGCATCTTGACAATCGATCGACAAAGATCGTCATTTCAGGACACTTGTGGCTGTGACCTGGTAGTTCGTGGTGGGGAATGCGAAAATGCCGTGGGCGGAGAGGGGCGGCGTCACGGCTCGCCGCGGGGAGGGGATCTGATGGAAATCGGGTTCGGAATTCTCGGGCAAACGGCTCTGCTGCTGCACGGGAACATGGACGTGAAACCGGTGCGCGGGCGGCCGGGCCAGGTCCTGGCGGTGCTGCTCGCGAATCCCGGCCGGCTGGTTCCGGTGGACACCGTGGTCGACTGGGTGTGGGCCGACCACGAAAACCCGCCGCAGGACGCGCTGGGCACGCTGCACCAGGCCGGCGCCCGGTTGCGGCAGGCGTTCCAGGCCGACGGCGTCGACGCCGACCTCACCATCGGCAAGCCGGGCTGCCGGCTGGACGTCGACCGCGGGCGGATCGACTACCACCGCTTCCGGGCGATGATGGCCCGGGCGCGGCAGTTCCACGAACAGGGGCAGCACGACCGGGCGCACGTGGAGGCGCTGGCCGCGGTGCGGCTGCGGCGCGACGAGCCGCTGGCCGGCCTGCGGACCGCCGCCGCCGACGGGTGGCGCCTGCGGTGGGCGCGCAACGAGTGGGTCCCGGCCAACGCCTTCGTTGCGGCACAACAGCTTCTGCTGGGCCAGACGGAACTGGCGGTGGCGCGCCTGGAGGAGCTCGACCTCGCCCACCCGATGGAACTGAGCCTGGCGAAGCTGCGGATCCGCGCCCTGCTCGCCGCCGGGCGCGCCCTGGAGGCGACCGAGTACTTCCGCCGTCTCCGCCGCGAGTTCCAGGAGCACGGCGACCTCTACGCGGCCGGTGAACTGCTCGCCGTCTACAACGAGGTGTTCGTGCCCGGCGCGGCGTCCTTCCCCGCGCCGGCGCAACCGGCGCCGGCGGCCGAGGAGGCCGAACCGCGGCTGCCCGCGGTCTGGCACCTGCCGCCCGACGTCGACGGCGTGGTGGGCCGCGAAGCGGTGCTGGCCGAGCTCGACGCGTTCACCGCGGACTCGGCCGGCGTGCCGCGCGCGGACGTGGTCGTGCTGACCGGCGGCCCCGGCGTGGGCAAGACGACGGTGGCGCTGCGATGGGCGCACCGGGCGGCGAAGCGCTATCCGCACGGCGTGGTGCTGGTGGACCTGCGCGGCGACGGCCAGGCCGCGGACGCGTCGGCGGCGGACGTCGTCGAGCTCCTGCTGGCGCTGCTGGACGTGAAAGTCGACGAAATCGTCTCCCCGGTGGCGCGCGCGGCGCGGCTGGCCCGGCTGCTGCGGCGGCGTCGCCTGCTCGTGGTGCTGGACAACGTCGCCCGCACCGACCAGGTCGAGCCGTTGCTGCGGGTGCTGGCGGAGTGCACGGTCGTGGTGGTGACGCGGCAACGGTTGTCGGCTCTGCTCGCGGCCCGGCCCAGCCCGGTGGTGACGGTGGCGCCGCTGTCGGACGACGCGGCGCGGGCGCTGCTCGAGCGGCGGATCGGGTTGCGCGCCCGGCAGGACCCGGACGGCGTGGCCGCGCTGGTCCGGCTCTGCCAGGGCAACGCGCTCGCGCTGACGCTGGTGGCGGTCCGCGCCGCGGCCCGGACCGGGATGCGGCTGGTGACGCTGGCGGAAGCGTTGCGCGACGCGGACATGCTGCTCGACGTCGGCAACGACGGCGACTGGCCCGGCCGCAGCCTGCGCTCGGCGTTCACGGTGTCCTACCAGGCATTGCCGCCGGCCGAGCAGCGGACGTTCGCGTTGCTGGGCCTGCACCCCGGCGCCGAAGTCGCGCCGGACGCGCTCGCCGCGGCGGACGGGCGGCCGCTGTCGCAGGTGCGGCAGTCCCTCGCCGTGCTGGTGGCCGCGCACCTGATCGAGCAGCCGGGCGACCTCGACCGCTACCGCGTGCCCAACCTGCTGCAGCTGTACGCGGAGTCGCTGGCCCGGCAGCTGGCCGACAACGCGGCGGCACGCCGGAGGTTGCTCGAGTTTTCCTTGCTGACGGCGTACGAAGCCCACCGGACGGTGTTCCCGGCGAAGCACCGCCCGGACCTGCCCCGCACCGGCGGCGACGTCACCCCGGCCCGGTTCGCCACCCCGGCGGCGGCCCGGCAGTGGGTGCTGCGGGAGCGCACGACCCTCACCGCGGCGGTCCGGCTCGCGGCGGAAGCCGGCCTGCCGGAAATCGCTTTCACGCTGCCCTCGCTCACGGCCGACGTGTTCGACAGCCACGGTCACTTCGGAGACATCATCGCCGGGTTCACGGTCGCGGCCGCTTCGGCCGCGGCGGTGGGCAACGTGTACGCGGAGGCGTCGAGCCTCAACGACCTCGGGCAGGTCCTGCTGCTGATGGGGCAGGACGCCGAAGCCGAGCCGTACCTGCGGGAGGCGCTGCGGCTGGTCGACGCCCACGGGATCGGGATCGGCCGGGTGACGGTGATGCTCAACATGGCCCGGCGCCACCTGCACGCCGGCCGGATCACCGAGGCCGTGAAGATGTCCCGCGAAACCCTCGAAGAGGCCCGCGCGCTGGACGAGCCCGAGCGCTGCGCGGCGGCCCTGCACCGGCTCGCGGACGCGTTGCTGGAGCAAGGCGGGCACCAGCGCGAGGCGCTCGGGCTGTACCGCGAGGCGCTGGCGCTGCGGGAACGCATCGACTACCGCCCCGGCCGCGCGCAGACCCACATCGCGCTGGCCGACCTGCTGACCCGCATGAGCCGGTACGAAGAAGCCGCCGGCCAGTGCGCCCGCGCGGCGCGGCTGGTGAACGAGAGCCAGCACCTGCCGACGGCGATGAAGCTGAACACGGTCCAGGCCCGGCTGTGCCACGCCGAAGGGGACGACCGCGCGGCCCTGCGGCACGCCCACCGGGCGGTCGAGCTGGCCGACCGGTCGGGGCACGCCACAGGCCGCGGGCGGGCGCTGGACACGCTCGCGGGCATCCTCCTCGATCGCGGCAACATCGAGGACGCGCGTGAGCTCTGGGAACGCGCGGCGCGGCTGTTCCGCGACCGGGAGCGGGTCGGGCAGGCCCAGCGGATCGAGGCCAGGTTGAAGTCGTTGGAGGCGGCGGTGATCCCGGAGGCCCGCGACGGCGAGCGCGACACGGTGGCGATGCCGTCCCCGCGGCTGTCGTCATGGGCGGCCGAGCGCGCCTGACGGGCCTACCCGAATCGACTGCTCGACGCGGCGGTTGAGGCCGTTCGTGCGGTAGTTGTGGCTCTGCGTCTCAACCGAATCCACGAAGGTGTGAACTGTTGACCCGATAGAGTGAAGCGAATTCACGTTAGTCACGAATTTATCACTCAGAACAGTGTTTCGTCACAGGAACGATAGATCCACCCCAACGGGGAGTGACGGATACGCTTGGATATTGTGCTCGCCACCTAGTAAATAGCGGCTGCTTGTACGAGCGGTCGCATCGCACCTTGAGGTGACGAGTTGAAGCGTGTTCGGTTCCACCCGCTGGTCGTGACCGGCATCGTGTGCATGCTCGCTGTGATGCCCGCTGTGATGGCGTGCTTGCCGGCACACTGGCGTTATTACTGAGCGTGCGGAGGCGCCCGGCTGTGCCGGGCGCCTCCGCCGGTCAGAAATCGGTGAAGTCGGATCCGGCGGCCGTCGATCGTGGCGGCCGCCCCCGTCCGCGCAGTTGCACGCCCGCCTCGAGCAACATGCGTTTGGTGATGTCCCGGCCGAGGCCGAACGCCTTCCCGGCGTCGGCGATGGATTTGCCACTCAAATAGGTCTCGACCAATCCCGCGGGCGCGGGCGGTGTCATCGGCTGCGGCGCCCGGAACGTGACACCTTGTTCCTGCAGGACGGCACGCAACGTCCGGTAACTGCCGTCGAAATCGGCCAGCAGGGTGTTCAGCGTGGCCCCGGCCAGGTACCGCCGCTTCAGTTCGGCGGCTTCTTCGGCCGGTACGTCGGCGGGGAGCCGGTGGGCCCGCCGGTTGGGTCTGTGCGCTTCTCCGGCCTCGTTCACGAGATCATCGCCGCCCCGAACAGCTGATCCGGTATCGCCGGGGCGTGCGGAGCCAGCCTTGCCGCGCCCGGCGATCTGAGGTGTTCCTCCAGGCAAGGCGATGAGCGAGGAGGCGTACACCGCCAGACGTGTTCTACCCGCTCGCTCGTACGAGCGAGGTGGGGGTTTTCCGTGGTCACCGCGGGCTCACCCCTCGGTTCGCGGATGTGTTCCCGGTTGCGGGAGCGGTTGCCGGGCCGGACGTTGAGGAGACGGGCGACCTTCCGGTTCGTGATGGGGTTCGTCGCGGCGGGATGTGACGATCTTGACTGTCGCCCCGATGTGACACCAATGCCCGACGGGGGTGAACCCGCGGCAGGCCGCCCCCGGCCCCTCTTCGCCCGCCTCAGCCGGTCAGTTCGCCCAGTTCGGCCAGCAGCTCCGACGCGGTCACCGGGTCGAGTTCGCCGAACACCCTGGCCCCTTGCGGGCCCCAGCCTCCCTCGGCCTTCTCGGCCAGCCAGATGTCCGTCAGCTTCTGCTCCGGTTCCTCGGCCGGCATGCCGACCTGGAGACCCGGCTCGACGTTGACCACCACCGCCCCGCCGTCCGGGGTGGGCCGCAGGAGCCAGCACTCCACGCCGTTGTCCAGTACCGGCCCGCGCAGCCAGCCCCGCTTCGTCAGGCCCAGGAGGCGGCCCGTCGGGACCGTGCGGTTCTCGAACCTCCGCAACGTCGGTGCCGCCCGCTCGGCTTCCGCCAACCGGGCCGTCGGACGGCCCAGCTGGGGGAACGGCTGGCGGATCCCGTGACCCGCGAACCGCGCCGACCACGACGGCAGCTCGCCCGCGATGTCCAGGGGGTGGGCCACGCCGACCTCGTCTTGTTCGGAGAGCACGTACTCCTCGTCGTGGACGTCGGCGTACGTGCCGTCCTCCCGGCAGCGGAAGGTCTGCCCCGCCGGGGTGCGCCAGACCAGGCGGCGGACCAGGTGGACCAGCAGCGGGTGGCCGGCCAGCAGCTCGGTGAACTCCGCCGCCGGCCAGCGGCGGCCCAGCACCATCGCCGACTCCAGGCGGGGGATCTGCTCCGCCGCCACCGCGCGGACCTCCTTCTTCAGGACCGCGAACCGCTTGTACTCCGCCGCCGCGCGCTCGGTGTCGTCCTTGGCGCCCGGTTTGGGCAACGCCTTGAGACGCTGGCCGTCGGGGTCCGTGGCATACGGCTTGAGCTGTTCGTCGAACCCGATCGCGAACCGGCGGGGGCCGTAGTCGAGCACCGTGGTGGCCGCCTCGCCGAGTTCGAGGTCCGGGACCAGCCGGTCGGCGAGCTGCTCGGCGGACAGCCCCAGGCCGGCCGCCACCGCCGCGATCTTCTCCTGCGCGCGGAGCTTGAGCGCCTTGAACTTCACCTTCTGCGCGATCGAGTTCAGCTGCCGCAACGCCGGATCGGTGCCGATGCGGGCCAGCACGTCCAGCGCCGCGGCCGCCCGCGCGTGCCCGCCTTCCCCGGGCCACGCGCGGATCAGCGGGCTCAGCCCGCGCGCCACGTCGTCGTCGCCCAGCTCGGCCAGTGCGGTGAGCACCCAGCTGTCCTTGGCCGGGTGGTCCGCGGCCCGCCAGCGACCGAACAGCGCCCACGCGAACCGCGCCAGCGAATCCGGTTCGCAGAAATCGCGCAGGTGCGCCACCCCGGGGTGGACCTCGTCCGGCTTCGACAGCGCGAACAGCATCAGCACGTGCGGGATCACGTGGTCAGGCAGGGCCAGGTCGCCGCCGCGGACGCGGATCTGGGGCAGCACCGCGGGATCCGCCCACGCGCCGGGGACCGGCAGCACTTCCAGGGGATCGGTGACGAGCAGCGCGGCGACGGCCTCGGCTGCCTCCGCACCGTGGTGGGCGGCCGCCGCGGACACCGCCGCCTCGTGGCCGCTCTTGGCCAGCGCCCGCAGCGCGGCCTCGGCGGTGCGCCGGCTCGTGCCGAGCGGCCCGAGCGCCACCGGGACCAAGAGCGCCGTGGCGTCGGCGAGGTGCCGCTCGAACCACGCCGACGCGACCTCCCGGGCCTTCTTCAGCCGGACCAGCCAGTCCGCCATGAGCAGGGCGATCTCCGGGCTCACGTACGGCAGCAGCGCTTCGCCCCGCCGACCCGGGTTCGTCGTCGCCATCGCCAGCAGCGGCCGGTAGGCGAGCAGGCCGTGGCGGCTCGCCAGGACGCGGCCCCAGATCTCGCCGTGCCAGGTGTCGGCCGGGCGCCACGCGGCGAGCCGCTCGCGCACCCAGTCGTCGGGCGCCTTGAGGAACAGGGTGGGCGCGTCCGCCGCGTACAGCTTCCCGGCGTCGTACTCCTCGGCCGCGCGCGGCCAGCCGCCGTGGAGGCCCCGGTGCAGCCGCGTGTGCCACTCCGCCCACTCGGCCTGTTCGCCCGGCAGCCACACGAGTTTCGGCTCGGCCGGGACCGAAAGTCCACTGAGGACAACCGGTGGCCGCTTCGGGCGGCGCGAAACCCACGGCGGGTCCGCGAGCACCCGCGGCAGCGCCTCCACGACCGGCAGCCGCTCTTCGCCCGCCAGGGCTCGCTCGACCACCGCGCGTTCGTCGCCGTCCAGCTCGGTCAGCACCCTGGTGGCGACCTCCGGATGCGCCGCGACGTGGGTCCGCAGCAGGAAGCCCGCTTCTTCGGCGTAGCCCGCCGAAGCGGTGGCACCCCGCGCCAGGAGCCGGACCGCGCGCTCCGGCTCGCGGGCCATCACGGCGGTGAGCAGCGGCTGCACGTGTTTCTGCCCCAGCCGTTCCACCAGCAGCTCGAACGCTTCGTCACCCGGGAGGCCCGCCAGCAGGGACAGCGGCAGCTTGCGGGTGTCGCCACCGTGCGGATCCGCGTCGGCCGCTCGTGCGAACACCGGCGCCGCGGCGGCCCCCATCGCGTCGAGCAGCGTGTAAGTGACCTCTTCGCGCTGCAGGGTCCACGGGAGCACCTCGCCGGGGACCAGTGCGAGCTGGTCCCTTGTGGACAGTGACTGCAGCACCGACGCCCAGTCGAAGGCGTGGTTCCGGATCGGCAGGGCTTCCGCGACCAGCTCGCTCGCCCAGTCCGCGCGCGTGGGCACCAGGTAGGAGGCCACCACCTTGCCGGCCAGCCCGGCCCGGCACGCGGCCAGCGCCGTCACCGCCGCCTCGTAGCCGGCGTCGCCGGAAGCGGCGAGCAGCGTGCGCAACCGCCGGAACACGGGCTCCTCACGGAGACCGGGGTGCCGGTACCCGTCGGTCCACCGCCGCAGCACCTGCGTTCCGTCGACGCGGACCTGGTGGACCACCCCGGTCAGCGCGGCCGCGGCCCCGACCGCGAACCCGGTTCCCCGCGCCCACCACGCGTCGGCGATCCGCCCCAACTCCCGGTGCCCGCCCGGTTTCCGGCGCAGCCCGGCGGCCAGGAGCACCGCCAGGACGGCCGCGCCCAGCACGCTCTCGTCACCCGCCCGCGCGGCACCCACCAGCTCCGGGTCGCTCTCCGGGTGCGTCAGCGCGGCGGTCGCCAGGTCCTCCACGGCGACGGCGGCCCGCCACCAAGCGGCCGCGCCCGCCTCGGGTTCGGCCTCCGGTGCGAACCACCCGCCGCGCCGCACGTGGACGAACGGACGCCACGACGGGTCCGGCACGAAGGTCTCGTTCACTGGTTCCCCCCAGTTCGGTCGATGCTGGGCCGAAGGCTACGGGAGGGGTCCGACAATTCCGGGGCGCCCGCAGCTCAGGGCCGCTTTCTGGCACAGTGGGGCGCATGGGGGATGACTTCGCCGCCGCCGTGGCGGCCGCCGTGCCCGCCGTCCGCGCGATGATCCCGGCCGCGCCCGCCGCCGTGCTGGGCAGGCTGCGGTGCACGCCCGAGCCGCACCGGTTGCGGGACGAGCCCGACGTCGTCCGGTCGCTGCGGAGCCTGCCGTCGTGGGTCGTCGAGCGCGTGCACGGCGCGGTCGAGCTGCCCTTGGCCAGGCTCGAGATCCCGGCTCCACCGGTCGCGGCCGGACTGAAGCCACCGCCGGACGGGACGTTCGCCTTCATCACTTCCGACAGCGAGGCGGAAGCCTTGCGGGAGACGCGGTTGCTGCCCCGGACCCGCCCCGGTCTGCCGGAACTGGTGGCGGACCTGACCGCGCGCGCGGCCGACGACGACCGGCTGACCCTGGCCTCCGAAGGCGACGAAGCCGCCATCGCGGCCGCGCACGGCGCCCACCACCTCGCGATCGCGCTGGTGACCGCGACGATCGTCGCGCGCGAGGCAGGCGAGCCGAGCACCGCCGCGATCGTCGGCACGGCACTGGGCGTGGCCGCGAGCCTGCTGCGCACCAGGCCGATGCCCGGCGGCTACGCGGCGGCGCTGCGGGAGAAGGAACGGGCCGAATACCGCCTGCCCCAGCACGGAAGCACGTCGGCGGAGGTCCGGGACCACGTCTTCGCGCTGACCGAAAACGGTGCCCGCGAAACCGTGGGCCACGGCTTCGCGGAGAACGGCCTCGCGGAGGCCGTCGACGGCGGCGTGGTCGTCCGCACCGGTACGCAGAACGGGCACGTCCGCGTCGGCATCCGGGTGCTGGCCGAGCCGCCCGCGACGGCGGAAACCCTGGGCTGGGAAGAAGTCGTCGACCTCAGCTGGCGCGCGGAGCACGGCTCGGCCGGCGTCGGCGGGAGCGTGACGACGCCGCCGTGGCCCGGCGACTACCGCGTCCGCGTGCACGCCTACGGCCGCGACGAGCCGGAGACCGAGGGCTACGACCTCTGGATCTGGGTGGCCCCGCCCGGGCCGCCGGTCGTGCACGCCCGCGCCGACCGCCTCGGCCACCGCCTGCGCGGCGAGCCCGAGCCGCCGGTCGTCGACCGGCCCGAGGCGCGCTACCGCTGGGTCGACCGGTCCCGCCTGACGGTGGCGGCGACGGTCACCGTGGTGACCGGCCTGCCTGCCGAGGACGTCATCCGCGCGTTCGGCGCGGACCCCGCCCACCCCGAGCCGCTCGAAGACCTGCGCGAGGCGTACGCGGACCCGTGGCTGGCGGTCCTCGACCTCGACGGGGTCGTGGTGGCGATCGAGGAGAACGGCTACCACGGCTCCCACACCGAGGTGCTCACCGCGGTGTCCCGGGCCGGCCGGGCGGCGAGCATGTTCTGGAACGTCAACGGGGTCAGGCGGCTGTTCTTCGCCCGCGCCGGCGAAGTCCTCGCCTCGTTCGAACCGGGCCTGGGCGAGCCGTCCGCGGAGGACGAGGTCGTCGCCGCGCTGGCCGGTCTCGACCTGGAGAACTACCGCGACCGCACGGAAAAGGGCCTGGTCGCCGTCGAGCGGTTCACCGGCCGGGGCCTGTACCCGGAAGACCTGGAGGACATCGACCGCCTCGCCGTGGCCTACCGGATCACCGGCCCCGGTTCACCGCGCTGATGTCGTCCTGCAGCCGTTCCCGGACGTCCGAGAAGGCGTCCCGCGGCGCGGGCGACGTCGCCTGGGACGGCTCGCCCGCCGGCCCCGGCACCGGGTACACCCGGTCTTCGCCCGGCAGCGGGACGCCGGGGCAGATGGTGGCCGCCGGCCGCGCGGAACCCAGGTAGAAGCCGTTCACCAGATCGTCCACACAGGAGTTCCCGCTGACCGCGTACTGGCCGTGGAACGGCGAATCGGCCACCGAGATCATCGGGATCCCGGCCGTCCGCGCCGCCGCCTCCGCCTGCTCGTAGCCGGTCTGCGGATCGAACTCGCCCTGGACGACCAGGATGTTCTTCGCGGCCCGCGGCGAGAGCGTCGGCAGTGCGTTCCGCGGCGGGTCGGACCAGAAGCCGCAGGCCTCGCTCAGGCCGTACGCCCAGCCGAAGAGCGGGTAGGCCGGCCCCTGCAGGTCGCTGAGCAGCTTGTACCAGCTCGCCGTCCGCGTCGGCTGGTCGCCGCACGCCACCGCCAGCCGCGTGCCGGGGACGTCGGCGTAGTCGGGCTCCGGCGGGTCCGCGGCGACGTCGGCGGCGGTCAGCCGGTCCGCCGGACGCCCGAAGACCGCCCGCGAAGCCCGGTCGAGGTCGCTGCGCAGCCCGGCAGGCGGCGGGGTGGCGGCCGCGCCGTCGAGCGCCGCCGCGCCCTTGGTCAGGACCAGGGCGCCGGTCATCCACTGCCGGGTGCTGCCGTTGCCGACGAAGACCGAGTCGAAGACGTCGGGCGGCACGCCCTTGGTCTTGAAGAAGCTGCGCAGCCGCTCCCACTTGGCGCGGACCTCGGTGGCGGTCTTGCCGAGCTGGTCCGGGAACCGGCGGGCCAGCCACGGCGCGTAGACGCGGTCGAACTGGCGCTGGTCGATCTTCGGGAACGCCTCGAACGCGGCCTGGAGGCGGCCTTCGAAGTTGACGCTGGAGTCGAGGACGAGCTTCCCGGCGCGGTCCGGGAACAGCGACGCGTACTTCGCGCCGAGCCAGGTGCCGTAGGAGAAGCCGAGGTAGTTCAGCTTCTCGTCGCCCAGCAGGCTCCGGATCAGGTCCATGTCGTGCGCGGTCTGCCAGGTGGTGATGTACGGCGCGAGCGCGTCGCTCTGGCACGCCTCGGCCAGCACGCGCGGCGTCCGCTGGTGCTCCGCGATGCTGCCGGCCGAGCGGTCGCGGGCGTCGAGGTCGTCGTCGTCCTGGGGCAGCCGGCCCAGCGGCACGTGGCACACGTACCCCTCATCCGTGCCGCCCTCCTGGCCGGTGCCGCGCGGGTCCATCCCGACGATGTCGTAGTGCGCGTTGACCTCCGGTTCGAGCCCGGCGAGCGCGCCCGCGAGCGACGTCCCGCGGCCGCCGGGCCCGCCGGGGTTCACCAGGATCGCGCCCTGCCTGCCGCCGGTCGCCGCCACCCGGC
Organism: Amycolatopsis sp. NPDC004169; assembly: GCF_040610315.1. Taxonomy (NCBI): domain Bacteria; kingdom Bacillati; phylum Actinomycetota; class Actinomycetes; order Pseudonocardiales; family Pseudonocardiaceae; genus Amycolatopsis; species Amycolatopsis sp. NPDC004169. Next base: position 50,871 of record NZ_JBEXMD010000031.1, on the reverse strand, counting down.
TGATCGCCACCTGCAGGTCGTTCCCGGCCGCCGGCGCCGCCCAGTCGCGCGGGACGGTGATCCGCGCGCACTGCGCGACCGGTGGCTGGCGCTGCTTGAACGGGCAGGCGCCCCAGGAGACCTCCTGGCCGCGGTACGGCGCGAGCGGGTCGGGCGTGGTCGCGGCGGCGGGTGCGGTGGTCGCGACGAGGACCGAGACAGCCACCGCCAGCCCAGCTCGGGACGTTCGCACCGCACTCTTCCTTCCTCGCGCACCGGCCGGGCAAGATCCAATCACGGCCGGTGGGGGAGCGGCAGCGCAAAGTCGCGGCTCGCCGCGCGGATTCCGTCGATCCGGTGAACCTCGCGGCGCCGGTCAGGTGCGGTACGGCCCGTGGTTCCCGAGATCGGGGCTGACCCGCGGCTGCGGGCCCTCCTGCCCGGGCACCGGGGTCACGGTCGGGCGCCACGCCGGGTCCGTCGCCGCCGGCTCGACGACCACCTCGGTGGCCGGCCGGACGTAGGTCTCGGTCGCCGTCCGCTCGGGTTCGCGCTCCTGGAAGTGCTCCTCGACGATCCGGTCGTGACGGCGCTGGGAGAGCACGGCCAGCGTGAGCACGTGGGCCACCGCCATCAGCAGCAGGAAGACGCCGAGCCTGCCGACCAGCGCGGCCGTCGAGCCGGACCACTGCGGGCCGACCACCGAGAGCAGGGCGAGCACGCCGAAGGAGACGAGGTGGAAGACGGTCACCACCATCCACGCCATCGACCCCGACCCTTCGCCGCCGTCCGGCCCGCTGAGGTAGCGGCGGCCGCCGCGGTAGAGGACCTGGCCGTCGGCCACCACGAAGACCAGGCCGATGATCAGGAAACCGGTGAGGTCGTTGTCGGGCATGCGTCTCCTCCTCGTTTCCGACGGGGTACCCGGCCCGGCCGGGCCCGGACGGCGTTTCACCGGAACGAGCGACGACGGCGGTCACACCCGGGAATCATTCGCGGCTCCCGGACGTCTGAGGGGGCGTGAAGAAGATTGGGTTCCTGTCGTTCGGCCACTGGTCGCCGGGCGCGCACTCCGAGACCAGGTCGGCCGCCGACTTCCTGCACCAGTCGATCGACCTGGCGGTGGCCGCCGAGGAGCTCGGCGTGGACGGCGCCTACTTCCGCGTGCACCACTTCGCGCGGCAGGCGGCGAGCCCGTTCCCGCTGCTCGCGGCGATCGGCGCGCGGACGTCGAAGATCGAGATCGGCACCGGCGTGATCGACATGCGCTACGAGAACCCGCTGTACATGACCGAGGACGCGGGCTCCGCCGACCTGATCTCGGGCGGCAGGCTCCAGCTCGGCATCAGCCGGGGATCCCCCGAGCAGGTGATCGACGGCTGGCGGTACTTCGGGTACGCCCCCGGCGAGGGCGAGACGGACGCCGACATGGCCCGCCAGCACACCGAGGTGTTCCTCAAGCTCCTGGAGGGTGAGGGCTTCGCGCAGCCGAACCCGCGGCCGATGTTCGCCAACCCGCCGGGGCTGCTGCGGCTCGAGCCGCACTCCGAGGGCCTGCGCGAGCGCATCTGGTGGGGTTCGGGCTCGAACGCGACGAGCGTCTGGGCCGCGAAGCTGGGCATGAACCTGCAGAGCTCGACGCTCAAGGACGACGAAACGGGCGAACCGCTGCACGTCCAGCAGCGCAAGCAGATCGAGGCCTACCGCGAGGCGTGGACCGAAGCCGGTCACGAGCGGGAGCCGCGGGTTTCGGTCAGCCGCAGCATCTTCGCGCTGACGAACGACACCGATCGCGCCTACTTCGGCCGTGACCGCCAGTCGCGCGACCAGGTCGGCATGATCGACGAGAACACCCGGGCGATCTTCGGCCGCTCCTACGCCGGCGAACCCGACGAGCTGGTGCGGCAGCTCAAGGAGGACGAGGCGATCCAGGCCGCGGACACCCTGCTGCTCACCATCCCGAACCAGCTCGGCGTGGACTACAACGCGCACGTGCTGGAGAACATCCTGAAGCACGTGGCCCCGGAGCTGGGCTGGCGCTGACGAACGGCGGCCCGGTGGCGGCCGGGCCGCTCGTCTCAGCCGTGGGTGACCTTCAGGCCGTAGAACGCCACCCGCGCGCCCTTCGTCGTGCTGTCCGAAGAGGACTGGTTGTACGAGCCGGCCTTGAAGTACTGCTTGTACGCCTTGAACGACGACGGGATGCTGTAGTGCGTGGTGCTGCCGTTGACCGTGAGGTCGATGGTGTTGCCGCCGGAGATGCCGATCGTGTAGGTCCACGTCTTGCCGATCGACACGTGCCCGACGGTGTGCGGCGTCTGCCCGCCGTCGGGGGAGTTCTCGGTGCCCAGCACGATGTCCCCGTTCGCCCGGTAGTACAGCTCCAGCAGCGGTTTCGTCGACGAGCCGCCGGTGCCCAGGTGCACTTGGCCGACGCACACGTTCGACGTCACGGAGACCACGCGCAGGGTGGCGCTCAGCTTGTGCGACCCGCTCAGCGACCAGTTCGCCGCCGACCCGTCGCGGTTCATCTCCCGCAGTTCCGACCGCGCGTAGTTCGAGTTCGGCGTGGTGACGCCCTTTTCCGGCGCCCAGAAGGTCATCGCGCCGTCACGGGTGTCGGTGTAGAAGTAGCTGTCCTGGAAGCCGCCGGGCCCCTGCAGCCGGGACGAGGAGATGGTCGTCGGGCTGCCCGGCGAGCCGACCGGCTCCTGCAGCTGCCAGACCGAGAGGTCGAAGTTGCCGCCCGGAGCGACGGACGGGTCCGCCGCCAGCGCGGGGGAGGCGGTCGCCACGGCCAGGGCCGGGACCGCCAGGAGGGCGAGCAAGGCGCGCACACGCATGGTCGGGTGTCCTTTCACACGGATAACTGGTCTGGACAACCCGGCGGCGTGGCACTCACGGTAGGTCGGCGCTCACCCCTTGTCAAGATCGCCGGAGACGCGAACGGGCCCGGCCGGAAATCCGGCCGGGCCCGCTGCGGTGGTGGATCAGGCAGTGAAGATCAGGCGAGGTCGAAGCGGTCCAGCTCCATGACCTTCGTCCACGCGGCGACGAAGTCCGCCACGAACTTCTCGCGGGCGTCGTCGCTGGCGTAGACCTCGGCCAGCGCGCGAAGCTGCGAGTTCGACCCGAAGATCAGGTCGACCGCGGTGGCGGTCCACTTGACCTCGTCGGTCGAGACGTCGCGGATCTCGTAGACGTTCTCCGCCGACTCCGACGCCTTCCACTTGGTGCCGGGGGCGAGCAGGTTGGCGAAGAAGTCGTTGGTGAGCACGCCCGGCTTGTCGGTGAAGACGCCGTGGGCGGCACCGCCGTGGTTGGTGCCGAGCGCGCGCAGGCCGCCGACCAGGACCGTCATCTCCGGCGCGGTCAGGTCGAGCATGTACGCGCGGTCGATCAGCAGCACCTCCGGCTGGCGCTTCTCGCCGGCCCGCAGGTAGTTGCGGAAGCCGTCGGCCCGCGGCTCGAGGACCTTGAACGAGTCGACGTCGGTCTGCTCCTGCGAGGCGTCGGTGCGGCCCGGGTGGAACGGCACGGTCGTCTCGACGCCGGCGTCGCGCGCGGCCTTCTCGACGGCGGCCGAGCCGGCCAGCACGATCAGGTCGGCCAGCGAGATCTGCGCGCCGCCCGCCTCGTTGAACTCGCGCCGGACGCCTTCGAGGATCTCCAGGACCTTGCCGAGCTGCTCGGGCTGGTTGACCTCCCAGTTGCGCTGCGGCTCCAGGCGGATCCGGGCGCCGTTCGCGCCACCGCGCTTGTCGGTGGAGCGGAAGCTCGCGGCCGACGCCCACGCGGTCGAAACCAGCTCGGAGACCGAAAGACCGGACTCCAGCACCTTCGCCTTGAGGGCGGCGATGTCGGCGTCGCCGACGAGCTCGCCCTCGACGGCCGGGACCGGGTCCTGCCACAGCTGCGGCTCGGCGACCCACGGGCCGAGGAAGCGGCTGACCGGGCCCATGTCACGGTGCAGCAGCTTGTACCAGGCCTTGGCGAAGGCCAGCGCGAACTCGTCCGGGTTGTCCTTGAACCGCTGCGAGATCGGGCCGTAGACCGGGTCGAAGCGCAGCGACAGGTCCGTCGTGAGCATCGTCGGCTTGTGCTTCTTGTTCGGGTCGAACGGGTCCGGGATGATCTCCGGCGCGTCCTTGGCGACGTACTGCTTGCCGCCGCCCGGGCTCGTGGTGAGCTCCCACTCGTAGCCGAAGAGGATCTCGAAGAAGCGGTTGCTCCACTCGGTCGGCTTGTCGGTCCAGGTCACCTCGAGACCACTGGTGATCTGGTCCGGGCCCTTGCCGCTGCCGAGCGTGTTCAGCCAGCCGAGGCCCTGGGCCTCCAGCGGGGCGCCCTCCGGCTCCGGGCCCACGTGGTCGTCGGCCACGCCGGCGCCGTGGGTCTTGCCGAAGGTGTGGCCACCGGCGATGAGGGCGACGGTCTCCTCGTCGTTCATCGCCATCCGGGCGAAGGTCTCGCGGATGAAGTGGGCCGCGGCCTCGAAGTCCGCGCTGCCGCGGGGACCCTCGGGGTTGACGTAGATGAGGCCCATCTCGGTCGCGCCGAGCTCCGGCACCATCTCGGTGTCGGTGGCGTAGCGCTCGTCGCCCAGCCAGTCGTCCTCCGGGCCCCAGAAGATCTCTTCCGGCTCCCAGGTGTCGACGCGGCCGAAGCCGAAGCCGAAGGTCTTGAAGCCCATCGACTCCAGGGCCACGTTGCCCGCCAGGACGAGCAGGTCGGCCCAGGAGATCTTCTGGCCGTACTTCTGCTTGACCGGCCACAGCAGGCGGCGGGCCTTGTCCAGGTTGGCGTTGTCCGGCCAGCTGTTCAGCGGGGCGAACCGCTGGCCGCCGTCACCGGCGCCGCCGCGGCCGTCGTAGATGCGGTAGGTGCCCGCCGCGTGCCAGCTCATCCGGATCATCAGGCCGCCGTAGTGGCCGAAGTCCGCCGGCCACCAGTCCTGCGAGGTGGTGAGGACGTCGGTGATGTCCCGCTTGAGGGCCTCGACGTCGAGCTTCGCGAACTCCTTGGCGTACTCGAACTTCTCGCCGAGCGGGTTGCTCTTCGACGAGTGCGCGCGCAGCGGGCTGAGGTCGAGCTGGTTCGGCCACCAGTCCTGGAGGGTGCGCGGCCGGCCGCCGGTCTTGGGGGTCGGCGAGTCGATCGCCGGGTTCTCGCTCTCGCTGCCCTGCGAAGTCACCGAGTCGTGCGCGACCGGGCAACCGGCCGCCGCCTTCTTGTCCACGCCCTGCGCGGAGGACGGGTTGTCCTGGGTGGAGCTCATTTACTTCCTTCCGGGAGCGGCGAATCATTTCGGGGACGGGCGGCCGCGCAGTCGGGGCAGGTGCCCCAGTAGACGACCTCCGCCTGGTCGATCACGAAACCGTGGTCGTCGGAGGCGGTGAGACAGGGGGTGTGGCCGACGGCGCAGTCGACGTCGGCTATCGCCCCGCACGAGCGGCACACGACGTGGTGGTGGTTGTCACCCACCCTGGCCTCGTAGCGGGCGTTCGCGCCGGCCGGCTGGATGCGCCGGATGAGCCCGGTTTCGGTGAGCGCCCGCAGCACGTCGTAGATCGTCTGGTGCGACACCGACGGTTGCTCGGCGCGCACCAGGTCGATCACCGTCTCGGTGTCGACGTGGGGATGGTCGCGCAGCGCGGCCAGCACGGCCAGCCGGGGTCGCGTGACCCGCAGCGAGACCGCCCGCAGCTGTGCTTCGAAGTCCGACATCGCCGCCGACCCTAGGACCTTTTCTGGAATGGGTCAAGTTTTGGCCCCCATCCGTGTGGCCGATCCGGGGTTCACGCTGAGTCAGCGGCCCGGTTAGGCTCGCGGGCATGCCGGACACGCAGTACGAAGACCTCCTCCGTCACGTCCTCGACACGGGCGCCCGCAAGGGCGACCGTACCGGCACCGGCACGAGGTCGATCTTCGGGCACCAGCTGCGCTACCGCCTGTCCGAGGGTTTTCCGCTGATCACCACGAAGAAAGTCCACTTCCGCTCGATCGCCTACGAGCTGCTGTGGTTCCTGCGCGGCGACGCGAACGTCTCGTGGCTGCAGGAGCACGGCGTCACGATCTGGGACGAGTGGGCGGCGGCCGACGGCGACCTCGGCCCGGTCTACGGCGTCCAGTGGCGCTCGTGGCCGACCCCGGACGGCGGACACGTCGACCAGATCGCCGAGGTGCTGCGCACGCTGCGTGAGAACCCGGACTCGCGGCGGATCATCGTGTCGGCGTGGAACGTCGCCGACATCCCGCGGATGGCGCTGCCGCCGTGCCACGCGTTCTTCCAGTTCCACGTCGCCGACGGCGAGCTCTCCTGTCAGCTGTACCAGCGCAGCGCGGACCTGTTCCTCGGCGTGCCGTTCAACATCGCCAGCTACGCGCTGCTGACGCACATGATCGCCGCGCAGGTCGGGCTCGGCGTCGGCGACTTCATTTGGACCGGCGGCGACTGCCACATCTACGACAACCACGTCGACCAGGTGCGGACGCAGCTGGCCCGCGACGCGCGGCCGTTCCCGACGCTCGGGCTGAAGCCGGCCGACAGCCTGTTCGACTACACCTACGAGCACTTCGCCCTCGACGGCTACGACCCGCACCCGGGCATCAAGGCGCCGGTGGCGGTGTGATCGGGCTGGTCTGGGCCCAGTCGGCGAACGGCGTCATCGGCCGCGACGGCGGGCTGCCGTGGCACCTGCCGGAGGACCTCAAGCACTTCCGCGCGGTGACTTCGGGAGCGGCGGTGCTGATGGGGCGGCGCACGTGGGAGTCGCTGCCGCCGCGGTTCCGGCCGCTGCCGGGGCGCCGGAACCTGGTGCTGTCGTCGACGCCGCAGGACGGGGTCGAGACGTTCCCGGACCTGCCGTCGGCGCTGGCCGCGGTGCCCGGCGACCTGTGGGTGATCGGCGGCGCGGCGGTGTACCGGACGGCGCTGCCGCTCGCGGACCGGATCGTCGTCACCGAGCTGCGGGAGTCCTTCGAGGGCGACACGTACGCACCCGAGGTCGGCCGCCCGGCGGACTCCGTCGGCGAGTGGCTGGCGTCGTCGACCGGCCTGCACTACCGCTTCCTGACCTGGGGCTGAACCCCGCTCCCGCCGCCCGGGCCGTTGCGCTCGCCGGGGTCGGCGCTATACGGTTGCCTTGAACTAGAACACGTTACAGTTCTGGTGGCCGGTCGTAGCGAGGAGCGGACATGGCGAAAAGGGCGGCGCGCGGCGACGAGGCCGACTACGTCGTCGTCGGGTCGGGGAGCTCGGGGGCGGCGATCGCGGGACGGCTGGCACAGGCCGGGGCCAGCGTGATCGTCCTCGAAGCCGGCAAGAGCGACGAGCAGCTGCTGGTGAAGAAGCCCGGGCTGGTCGGGCCGATGCACGCGGTGCCGCAGCTCAAGAAACCGCTCGACTGGGGCTTCTACGGCGTCCCGCAGAAACACGTTCTCGATCGACGGATGCCGGTGCCGCGCGGCCGGGTCGTCGGCGGCTCCAGCTCCATCAACGGCATGGTCTACGTGCGTGGCAACCGCGCCAACTTCGACTCCTGGGCCGCGGAGGGCAACACCGGCTGGGACGCCGACAGCGTCAACGCCGCCTACAAGCGCATGGAGGACTTCGAAGACGGCGAGAACGCCTTCCGCGGCGCGGGCGGCCCGATCCGCGTCACCCGCGCGAAGAACCCCCAAGAGGGCTCGCTGCAGTTCATCGACGCCACGTCCGACGCGCTCGGCTGCAAGATCCTCGACGACTACAACGCCGAGTCCCAAGAGGGCGTCGGCCGGATGCAGCAGAACGCCGCCGACGGCCTGCGCTACAGCGCCTCGCGCGGCTACCTCCACCACCTCGCGCCGCCGACGCTGGAACTGCAGGACCGGGTGCTGGTCGAAAAGGTGCTCATCGAGAACGGCCGCGCCACCGGCGTCGAGGTGCTCGACCGCGGCCGCCGCCGCACCATCCGGGCCGGCAAGGAGGTCATCCTCTCCGCCGGCGTCATCGGCTCCGCGCAGCTGCTGATGCTCTCCGGCATCGGCCGCGCCGAGCACCTCGCGGAGCACGGCATCGACGTCGTCGCCGACCTGCCCGTCGGGGACAACATGCACGACCACATGTTCCACGCCCTGACGTTCCACGTCTCGAGCAGCAGGAACAAGGGCACGGCACCGTACTTCGCCCGCGGGCTGGCCCGGGAGCTGCTGCGCCCCGGCACCACGTTCCTCGCCAACTCGGTCTTCGAGGCCGTCGCGTTCCTGCGCACCTCGCAGGCCGGCGCGGTCCCCGACCTGCAGCTGCACCTGCTGCCGTGGGCCTACGTCTCGCCCAACCAGGACGCGCCGATCCGCCACGACGTCGACAAGCGCCCCGCGCTCACCGTGCTGACCACGCTGATCTACCCGAAGAGCCGCGGCACGCTGCGGCTCGCCTCGCCCGACCCCGCGGTGGCCCCGCTCATCGACTTCCAGTACCTGTCCGACCCGGCCGACCTCGAACTGCTCGGCGAGGGCTCCGAGATGGTGCGCGAGATCTTCGCGTCCAAGGCGTTCAAGGGCGCGGTCAAGGAAGAGATCCACCCGGGGGCCCGGCTGAAGGGCCAGGAACTGCGCGACGCGATCCTCAACCGCGCGACGTCGGTCTACCACGGCGTCGGCACCTGCCGGATGGGCGTCGACGAGCTCGCCGTCGTCGGCCCCGACCTGCGCGTGCGCGGCGTCGAGGGCCTGCGCGTCTGCGACGCCTCGATCATGCCGTCGATCACCGGCGGCAATACCAACGCGCCCTGCATCATGATCGGCGAAATGGGCGCCCAGCTCGTCCTCGGGAGCCGGTCATGACCCTCACCCCGCTCGGACTCACCCGCCCCGCGTCGGTCACGGACGCCTTCCTGCAGCAGCTCGTGGCCCGCGTCCCCGGCTCGGCCGGGGGAACCTGGAAGCTGACCGAGGTCTACACCGGCGACCTGCTCGTCGAGCTGCCGCAGTCGACGCCCGAAGACATCGAGCGCGCGTTCACCGTGGCGCGCGAAGCCCAGCGGAAGTGGGCGGCCACGCCGGTCAAGGAGCGGCTCTCGGTGTTCAAGCGGGCGCACGCGCTGTTCGTCGAGCACGCGCGGACCGTCGCCGACCTGATCCAGGTCGAGAGCGGCAAGAACCGGCGGATGGCGATCGAGGAGACCTGCGACCCGCCGATGGTGATGAGCCACTACCTGAAGCGGGCCGCCCGCCTGCTCGCGCCGGTCCGGCGGGGCGGCCCGGTGCCGCTGCTGACGACGTCGACCGAAGTCCGGCTGCCCAAGGGGGTCGTGGGCATCATCGCGCCGTGGAACTTCCCGTTCGCCACCGGGGTTTCCGACGCGGTCCCGGCGTTGATGGCCGGCAACGCGGTGGTGCTGAAGCCGGACAACAAGACCGCGCTGTCACCGCTCTACGGCGTCCGGCTGCTGGAGGAGGCGGGCCTGCCGGAAGGGCTGTTCCAGGTGGTGTGCGGCGAGGGTCCCGACGTCGGCCCGACGCTGATCGACCACGCGGACTACGTGATGTTCACCGGTTCGACGGCCACCGGCCGGGTGATCGGCGAGCGGGCGGGCCGCAACCTGATCGGCTGCTGCCTCGAGCTCGGCGGCAAGAACCCGATGATCGTCCTCCCGGACGCATCCCTGGCCGAAGCGGTCCAGGGCGCGATCTTCGGCGCGTTCGGCAACACGGGCCAGATCTGCATGCACATCGAGCGGATCTACCTGCCGGAGTCCCGCTACGAGGAGTTCAAGACGGCGTTCGTGGCGGCCGCCTCGGCCCTCGACGTCCGCGCCGCCTACGACTTCGGGCCCGATATGGGCTCGCTGGTGTCGGTCGACCACATGCGCCGCGTCAAGTCCCACGTGGACGACGCGGTCGCCAAGGGCGCCACGGTGTTGTGCGGCGGCAAGCCACGCCCCGACCTCGGCCCGGCCTTCTTCGAGCCGACGATCCTCGAGGGCGTCACCTCGGACATGCTGTGCGGCGTCACGGAAACGTTCGGCCCGGTGGTGGCGCTGCACAGGTACCGCACGGTCGACGAAGCGGTGGCGCTGGCCAACGACACGGACTACGGCCTCAACGCGTCGGTCTGGAGCACCGACGTCCCGGCGGCCCGCGCGGTGGCGGCCCGGATCGAGTCGGGCAACGTGAACGTCAACGACGTCCTGGCGACCGCGTACGCGGCGAAGGGGACACCGTCCGGAGGGGTGAAGAACTCCGGCGTCGGGGCCCGGCACGGGGACCAGGGACTGCTGAAGTACACGGACGTGCAGAACCTGGCCGTGCTGAAGAAGCAGGTGATGGGGCCCCGGCCGGGGCAGGGGTACGAGAAGTACGTCGAGAGCATGCTTTCCGGGCTGAAGCTGATGCGGAAGCTGCGGATCCGGTAGCGCTCACCCGTCGACCAGCAGCCCTCGCAGGGGTCCCTGCAGCCGGGCCGCGCGGCGGGAGGTGCCCGGCAGCAGGACCAGCCGGTGGGTGCGCCGCTCGCCGCGGCGTTCCCGCTCGGCCTGCTCCTCGGCCAGTGGCCGCCACAGGTTGTCCACGATGTCCGCCGGGCTCCGCTGCTCCAGCTCGGAAACCGGGTGCCCGAGGTGCTCGGCCCACAGCCGCAGCCGGGTGGTGCGGGCGACCTCCGGGTCGTCGGTGGCGATGTTGACCTCGGTGTCGTTGAACAGCGAGTGCTCGTTGAGGTTCGCCGAGCCCACCGTCAGCCACTCGTCGTCGACGATGCCGAGCTTCGCGTGGACGTACACCGGGGCCCCGCCGTCGTGGGCGCTGATCGTGGTCGCCAGCAGGCGCCGGTGGCCGTCGTCGGCGTCCAGCAGGCGGCCGAGCTGGCCGCGGGTGGTGTCCGAGCCGTTGCTCGGCTTGCGCGGCAGCAGCAGGACCACCCGGAACTCGTCGGCCGGCGGGTTGCGGAGCTTGTCGAGCAGCACCTCGGCGATCTCCGGCGACCACAGGAACTGGTTCTCCAGGTAGACGAGCCGCCGCGCCGAGCGCAGCGCCCGGAGGTAGCCGTCGAGCACGGTGAACTCGCCTTTGGGCAGGAAGTCGTAGGTGTCGTTCGGGACGGTCTTCTGCAGCTGCACGCGGCTGCCGCCGGCGGGTGCCGGGACGGCCGGTTCGGGCAGGGCCTCGCCGGCCACCTCGGTCCACCGCCGCCGGAAGTGCTCGGCGACGTCGGCGACGGACGGCCCTTCGAGCCGCGCCATCAGGTCGTGCCACCCGATGGGCCGCGGCGGGTGCTCCGGGCTGTCGTGCCGGTCGCCCTCCAGCGCGGTGAGGTCCACGCCACCGACGAACGCGACCGCGTCGTCGACGATCACGAGCTTTTCGTGGTGGCAGTGCAGGGTCCGCTCCCGGGCGTCCAGCACGCACCGCACCCCGGTGCCGTCGGTGAACTTCCGCTGTTCGTCCCGGGCGAGCTTCCTCGACGGCTGGAAGGCGGGGAAGGGCGGCCCGGCCCACAGCAGGACGCGGACCTCGACCCCGCGCCCGGCGGCCTCGGCCAGCAGCTCCCGCAGAGCGGGCGAGCCGGGCTCGCGCGTCAGCCGGAAGTCCGCGCTGGCGTGCCAGTTCGCGATGTGCACGTGGGACTTCGCCTGCCGGATGGCCTCGGCGACGGCGGGGAGCGACTCCTCACCGTCGATCAGCACCTCGACCCGGTTGCCCGCGCGCACCGGGGCCCGGCCGCCGAGACGGTCCTGGTCACCGCCCGGTTCGAACACCTCACCCCAGCCGAGCCGGCGCAACCGCCGGTGGTGGTGGGTGCACAGGACGCGTTCGAGCCCGTCGCCGAGCCGCTCGTCCACCTTGTCCACGAATGAGTGAAACGTCGTCACCCGTCCCATGTCACTACAGATCGGCCCGGTTCGCCGTGCAGTGACGCAGCGTCAGAGGTCGAGCACCAGGCGCCGCGAACGCGCCCGCGACACACAGAGCATCATCACCTCGTTCTCCAGCCGCTCATCCGCCGTCAGCACCGAATCCCGGTGGTCCGGCTCCCCGCCCAGCACCCCGGTCTCACAGGTGCCGCACGTTCCTTCCCGGCACGACGACAGCACCGTCACCCCGGCTTCCTCGACCACCTCGAGGATCGACCGGTCCGTCGGCACCGGCAGCACCCGCCCCGACCCGGCCAGCTCGACCTCGAACGCCGTGCGCGGACCCTCGTCCGCGAGCGGTGTGAAGCGCTCGACGTGCAGTTCGGGCGGCTCCAGTGCCTCCATCGCCGCCAGCAGGGGTTCCGGCCCGCAGCAGTACACCGCCGTGTCCGGGCCGGCCGAGGCCAGTGCCGCCGTGAGGTCCAGGAGACCGTGCTCGTCCTGGGGCCGGAAGACGACCCGGTCGCCGTGCTCGGCGAGCTCGTCCGCGAAAGCCATCGAGGAACGCGTCCGGCCGCCGTAGACAAGCCGCCACTCGCGGCCCTCACGGGCCACCCGGTTCAGCATCGGCAGGATCGGCGTGATGCCGATGCCGCCCGCCACGAACAGGTACCGCGACGCCTCCACCAGCGCGAAGTGGTTGCGCGGGCCCTCGACCGGAACCCGGTCCCCGACCGAAAGCGAGTCGTGGACGTACGCCGAGCCGCCGCGGCCGCCGGGCTCGCGCAGCACCGCCACCCGGTACACCGACGTCTCCGACGGGTCGCCGCACAGGGAGTACTGCCGCACGAAGCCCGGCAGGACCAGGTCGATGTGCGCCCCCGGCTCCCACGGCGGCAACGGCTCGCCGCCGGGAAGGCGGAGGGTGAGGGCGACCACGCCGTCGGCAAGCTTTTCCTTGCGGTCCACCAGGAGTGAGAGGGTCATCAGTGTCCTTCGGGGTGGGCGAGCAGCCAGTCCCACAGCTGCACGGGGTCTTCGAACTCGCGCTCGGCGCCGCAGTGGCAGACCGCGCGCAGCCGGTCGGTGCCGAGCACCCAGTGGATCCGGTACACGCGGTCACCGGCGAGCATCGGCCGGTTCACGAGGCCGCCATCCGCTGCAGCATCCGGCGGGCCGCCAGGCCGCCGGTGTCGATGTTGATCGAAAGCTCCTGGTAGCCCTCGGGCTCGGTGGCGATCACCCGTTCGAGGACGTCGAGGGCCTCGACGTCCTGCAGCACCACCGTGCGGTTGTTCTCCGCCAGGAACGCCGACACGCCTTCGTCGTCGAGCGCGAAGTCACGGGCCACCGCCCAGAAGTCGTGCGTCGAGTGCTCGGTTTCCGGCGTGATGGCGTAGACGACCTCGACGTGGAAGGCGTCCGGGTCGCTGCCGTCCGGGTTCGGCACCGACCCGACCGGCGCGATCCGGCTGTGCAGCTTGTACAGGCACGGCGGCGTGTACTCGATGTCCTGCCAGCGCGTGATGCGGCCTTCGAGGCCGGTCGACTTGGCGTAGAAGGGCGGGCACGCCGCGTCGGCCATGTGCCGCGAGACGTAGACGATGCCGGCTTCTTCGTCGACCTCGGTGGTGATCGGGGTTTCGGCGACCTCCGGGGTGCCGATGTAGCCGCCGTGCAGGTAGGTCTCGTGGGACAGGTCCAGCAGGTTGTCCACCAGCAGCGAGTACCGCGCCTTGAGCGGCTCCATCCCGCGGACGGTGGTGTAGTCCGGCGAGTCGAGCCAGGGTGCGCGCGGAATCGCGGCCGCGTCGGCCTTCGCGGGGTCGCCGATGAACACCCAGACGAAGGAGTCCTGCTCCACCAGCGGGTAGCGCGCCAGCCGCGCGGTCCGCGGCACCCGGGTCTGCCCGGGCACGGCCACGCACTTGCCGTCGACGCCGTAGGTGAAGCCGTGGTAGCCGCAGATGACCTGGTCGTCGACCAGCCGCGACGGCGCCTGCGACAGGGGGAACCGCCGGTGCACGCACCGGTCGGCCACCGCGGTGACGCTCCCGTCCCGCGTCCGCCAGAACAGGATGGGCTCGCCGCAGACGGTGCGGCTGAACAGCTCGGCCCCGATCTCGGAACCGTAGGCGGCGACGTACCACTGATCGCGGGGGATGGCGCTCATCGGAGTCCTTTCGTGGTGGGCCGGGTCACAGCGTGGGGGAGCGACCCCGGCACCACGAAGGGCTATTTCATAAGACGGAAAGGGCGCGCGAAATCGCGCGGGCGCTGGTCATCACCAGGGGAGCGAGCGCGTGCGGCGCCACGCTTCCGTACCGCACCACCAGCGACACCGCCGCGATGACCTGACCCCGGGCGTCGTGGATCGGCGCGCCGACCGACAGCGCGTCCAGGGTCACCTGGCGCTCGCTGATCGAGAACCCGTGCGTCCGCACGTCGGCCAGCAGGTGGCGGAGGCGGTCCGGGTCGGTCACCGTCTCCGGCGTGTAGCGCTCGATCGGGCTGCCGAGGACCTCCTCCTGGACCTCGGCCGGGGCGTGGGCGAGCAGGACCAGCCCGACGCCCGTCGCGGTCAGGGCGAACCGGCCGCCGACGCGGGTCAGGACCGGGACCGCGCCCGTTCCGGCGATGCGCTCGATGTACACCACCTCGGTGCCTTCGCGGACGGCGAGCTGGACGTTCTCGCGGGTGATCTGCGAGAGGTCCTCCAGGAACGGCAGCGCGAGTTCCCGCAGGCCCAGGCCGCGCGGGGCGAGCGAGCCCAGCTCCCACAGGCGCAGCCCGACGCGGTAGACGCCGGTCTCGTCCCGCTCCAGCGCGCCCCACGCGCAGAACTCGCGCAGCAGCCGGTGCGCGGTCGCGGCCGGGAGCCCGGTGCGGCGCGCGACCTCGCTCAGCCGCAGCGCCGGCCGGTCCGGCGAGAACGCCTCCAGCACCCGCAGTGCGCGCCCCAGCACCGGCCCGGTGGCGCCGGGGACGCGACCTCGGTGCGGCACGGGCGACCTCCGGTGGTGGCTCAGGCCTCCACTATGCCCCGCGCCGCCCGGCGCGCGGCCGCGGCGTCCCGGCGTTCCTCGAACCGGGACGCCTGCGTGTCGAGCCCCTTGAGGAACGTCGCCAGCTCCTCCCGTGCCGCTTCGCCGACCGGGCCGAGGCCGGTCAGGTCGAACACCTTCCAGTAGCGCAGCAGCGGCTGGACGACGTCGTCGTGGTGGATGCGCAGGTCGTAGATGCCCGCCTTGGCGATCAGCGCCGCCTTGCGGGCGAAGCTCGGGATGACCGCGCCCGGCATCGCGAAGCACAGCACCTCGTCGGTGATCGCGCGCATCATCGCGTCCGGCGAGATCTCCAGCGCCGCCTTGACGAGGTTGCGGTAGAAGACCATGTGCAGGTTCTCGTCCGTGGACACCCGGGCGAGCAGCTTCTCGGCCAGCGGATCCTGCGTGTAGCGGCCGGTGTTGCGGTGCGAGAGCCGGGTCGCCAGCTCCTGGAAGGAGACGTACGCGCAGACGTTGAGCAGCGGCTTGTCGTCGGTGTCGTAGCCGGCCTGCATGGTCTCCATCCGCATCCGCTCCAGCTCGACGGGGTCGACGGCGCGGGTGACCAGCAGGTAGTCGCGGATGCAGATGCCGTGGCGGCCCTCTTCGGCCGTCCACCGGTGCACCCAGGTGCCCCACGCGCCGTCGCGGCCGAACGCGCGCTCGATCTCGCGGTGGTAGCTGGGCAGGTTGTCCTCGGTGAGCAGGTTGACTTCGAGGGCCGTCCGCGCGATCGGGCTCACCCGGGACTGCTCCGGGGCCCAGGCCTCCCCGCCCAGGTCGGCGAAGTCCCGCCCCTGGCTCCACGGGACGTACTCGTGCGGCATCCACTCCTGGGCGGCGGCGAGGTGCCGGTTGAGGTTCTCTTCGACCGTGCCTTCCAGTTCGTGCAGCAGGCGGGTCGTTTCGGGGACCGGCATGGGAGACGTCCTTCCGTACCTACGCGACCGTAACTTACGGTGCCGTAGGAAACGACAACGGACGCGGGCGCGCGGAGGTTCCCTCAGCGCGTGAAGTCGAAGACGTAGTCCTTGAGGATCGGCCCGAAGAAGGTCTTCCCGGTGACCCGGACGACGGCCCGCCCGGGCACGCCGGCGGCCTGGGAAAGGACTTCGCACCGCACGGCGGGATGGGCCGGGACGACCTTCGTGATCCTCGGCGAAGCGCCGGCGGCGAGCGGAACGGTCGACGACGGCGCCCCGGCGTCGAACCCGCCGATCGTCCGGCCGCCGACCACGATGGCGATGGCCAGCGGTCCGTCGGTCGGGATCGCCCGGCCGCTGAACCCCTGCCAGTACCCCACGCAGGTGTCGCGCCAGCTGCCCGCGTCGGCCTCGTGCGCGGCGAGCTTGGCCTTCACCTCGGCGAAGCGGCGCGCGTCGACGTGCGGTTCGAGTGAATCCCAGGCCTGGCGCAGCCAGGACACGTAGTGGACGCCCGTCTGGTAGCGGTACACCAGTTCGTCCCAGAAGATCCGGCCACTGCGCATCCGCCGGTCCCACGGCACGTGGTGGAACCACATCAGCAGGTTCTCGGGGGTGGTTTCGAGGTCGCCGTACCGGGCCGCGAGCACCGGGAAGTACTGCGCGGTGAAGCCGCTGCCGGTGGGGGAGCGGTCGTAGCCGAGGCCGGTGCTGTCGGCCTTGTTGTAGTACACCGGGCTCCAGTCGTCGCGCGCGAGCCGTTCGGCGGGGTTGGGGCCGTAGTGGTCGCTGGAACGGAACTGGTGCGCGACGCCGAGCGGGGTCTGGTAGCTCACCAGCGCTTCCCGCGAGCCCATCATCATCGCCACGATCGCCCGGACCACGAAGTCGCGGTTGCTCCAGGTCAGCCGGACCCAGTCCGCGGCGATGTCCCGCGCGGGGAGCGTCCAGTCCCACGCCAGCCTGCCGAAGGCGTACAGGTTGGCCTGCGCGAAGTGATGCCCGGTCAGGTTGTCCGCGTTGCCGAAGTTGGCCACGCCGACGATCGCGCTGTCCGGGTGACCCTGGGCCGTGCCGTCCACGACGTGGCCCACCAGCCTCTTGGCCAGCAGCCTGCCGTCCGCGCCGGTGGCGTAGGTGTCGGACTTCAGGACCTCTTCCCACAGCGGGCCGAGGTAGCACAGCATCGTGTTCTGCCCGGTGTACTCCTGGGTGATCTGCAGTTCGATGGCCTGGTTGGTGTGTTCCATCCGGCCGAACAACGGGTTGGCCGGCTCCCGCGCCTGGTAGTCGAGCGGGCCGTTCTTGGTCTGCAGGAACACGTTCCCGGCGAACCGGCCGGTGGTGCCGTCGGGCCGGGGTTCGGCGTCGATGGGCCCGAACTCCAGGTAGGCGCGCTTCAGCCGGTCCGGATCCACATCGGCGTTGTAGACGAAGGTCCGCCAGAAGATCCGCATCCCGAGGGGCGCCACCGCCGCCGCGATGCCGTTGGCGCCGTCACCGTGGTCGTAGCCGAGGTCCTGGGGACCCGGCTGGCCTTCGGAATTCGCTTTGACGGTGAAGCCCAGGAAATCCGGGATGGCCGCCTGCAGCTGCCGGGCCCGTCGCGTCCACCAGTCCCGGAACTGCGCGCTGTAGGGATCCAGCTGCTCGCGGGTGAGGGTGTCGGGCGCGAACCGGGCGTCGGTCGGCGCCGCGTAGTTGATCGAGACGGCGAGCTTGATCCCGTACGGGCGCAACGCGTCCGCCAGTGCGGCTTCCTGCTCGATGGCGGCCGGGGTGAGGTAGAAGCTGTTGGCGTTGACGTTGTTGATGGTGAGGCCGTTGAGGCCGAGGGAAGCCATCGCGCGTGCCGCGACGAGGTAGCGGTCGAGGATCACCGGCAGGTTCAGCCCGGCCGACGCGCCGGTGGCGGTGAAGTCGAACATCGCCCCGGTTTCGCCGTCCAGCCCGCCGGTGCCGGTCGCGTTGTTCCCGGCGTAGAGCCGTTCCGTCTCCCAGTAGTTCAGGTACCGGTGGTTGATGCGCGGCACCGAAGAAAGTTTCAGCTCGGCGACGGGTTGCTGCGCTTGGAGATGCCGGAGGAACGCGAAGGTCCCGTACAGCGCGGCGACGTCGGTGTTGCCGGCGATGACGATCACCCGGCGGCCGCCGCGCGAGAGCGAACGGATGAGGTAGCCGTCGGTGCCGAGCGGCGTCAGGTCGCGTGCCGGGACGAGCCCGCGCACCAGGGGAGAGCTCTCCGGGGTGCCGACGACCACCGCGCGGTCGGGGCAGCCGTTCGCCACCGGCACGGGCCGCCCCAGCAGCCCGCCGAGGCCGCGGACGAGTTCGTCCCGCGCCGCCGCCAAAGTGCTCTCCACCAGGTGTTCGGTGGAACCGGGGGCCATGCTCAGGTTCGCCGTGTGACGGTGCACCTTCGCCCGGTCGGCGTTCTCCACGACGATCGCGCCGAGCGCGGCCCGGTACCGGGCGAGGACGCCGGGATCGGCGACCGGTTCGTAGCGCAGCCACAGGTCGGAGCCGTCGTAGTCACCCGGGAAGGGCGGACTCGCCTGCGCCGGGGGAGCACCGAGCACCGACGCCGTCAGGACCGCTCCGCTGCCGATCAGGAAGGAACGCCGCCGCAGACCGTTCTCGTCGCTGAGAGACAAGGGTTTCCCCCATCGTGTCCGCCGGGGTATCGAGTTCGGTTCTCGCACTATTGCGGCGACGCTCCGCGCTGTCAAGAATTCGCGATATAGCAAGGAATCCCGAAAGTTTCGGCGTGTCGGGGACGGTGTGCCCGGGTCCGGCCGCAGCCCCGTGCCAGACTTCGCGGCGATGCTCACCCCAGCCGATCTCGCCGACCTGCTCGACTGCGAGCACCGCAGCATCCTCGGCCAGGCGCTGGCCGCGGGCCTGCCGGGAGCGCCGCGGCCCGCACCCGCGGAGCCACCGCCGCGCCGCGGGCACGCCGCCGCGATGCTCGCCGGGTTCCGCGCCGCCGGGTGCGAGATCGCCGAGATCGACGTCGAAGACACCGCACTCGCCGCGAAGGCGACCGAAGAGGCGTTGCGGTCCGGAGTGCCGGTGATCCACCGGGCCGTCCTCCTCGGCGGCGGCTTCTCGGCGCAGGCGGACTTCCTGGTCCAGGACGGCGAAGGCCGGTACGAGGTCCACGACGCGCAGCCGGTCCGGCAGGCCACGCCCGCCGCGGTGGTCCGGCTGACGGCGTGCGCCGACGCGCTGGGCCGCGCCGGCTGGCCGGCCGGGCCGCAGCTGCACCTGCGGCTGACCGACGGCGGCACCCGGACGTTGCGCGTCGAGGACTTCCGGCCGCTGGTCGACCGGCTGCGGACCCGGCTGGCTGGCCGTCCGCCGCGGCTGCCGGTCCCGCTCTGGGCCGACGAACGCCCGGCCTGCGCCGGCTGCGGCTTCGCCCAGCACTGCGCGTCGGCCCGGGAAGCCGACCGGGACCTCTCGCTGGTCGCCGGGATGCGCGGCGACCAGCGCCGCAAGCTCGTCGCCGCCGGGCTCGGGTCGATCGACGCGCTCGCCGCGGCCGGCCCGGCCGACCGGCCGCGGGACCTGTCGGCGACCGCGTTCGCGGCCCTGCGCGCCCAGGCCGCGCTGCAGGTCCGGCAGGACGCCACCGGCGAGGTCGCCTACGAGATCGTCGACCCGGACGAGCTGGCCGCGCTGCCCGCCCCGGCGCCGGGTGACGTGTTCGCCGACCTGGCCGGCGATCCGCACGCCCTCGCCGGCGAGGGCCTGGAATACCTCTTCGGCGCGTTCGGCGACCGGACCTTCACGCCGTTCTGGGCGCACAGCCGCGCCCAGGAACGGCGCGCGTTCGAGGAGTTCGTCGACTTCGTGGCCGCGCGCGTCGCCGAGCACCCCGGCTCGCACGTCTACCACTACGCGCCGTACGAAGTCACCGCGATCAAGCGGCTGGCCGCGGTGCACGGCACCCGCGAGGAGACCGTCGACCACCTGCTGCGCAGCGGCGCGGTCGTGGACCTGCACGCGGTGGTCCGCAAGGCGCTGCGGGTGTCGCAGCGGTCGTACTCGATCCGGCACCTCGAGCCGCTCTACCAGCCCGGCGCCCGCGCGAAGACGGCCGTGTCCGACGTCGAGGCGTACGAGGAGTACCTGGCGCTCGCGCAGGCCGGGGAGCCGGAACGCGCCGACGAGGTGCTGCGCCGCATCGGCGAGAACACCGAGGACGACTGCGCCTCCGCGCAGCGGCTGTTCGAGTTCCTGCACCGCGTCCGCGCCGACGCGGGCATCGAGGTCCCGGAGCCGGCCGAGGAGTCCGCCGAGGACGCCCTGCTGCGCCGGGCCGAGGAGGACGTGGCCGCCGAGCGGCGGGCCGAACGGGCCGCGCAGCTGGCCGCGCTGGTCGACCCGCTGCTCGACGGGCTGCCGGACGACCCGGGGCGGTTCACCCCCGACGAGCGGGCCCGCGCGCTGCTGGCGGCGTCCGTCGGCTACCACCGCCGCGAGACGAACCCGGCGTGGTGGGAGTACTTCCGCCAGCTCGCCGCCCCGCTCGGCGACCTGGAGGTGGACACCGCCTGCGCGGTGCCGGTCGCGCTGGAGGCGGGGGAGTGGGTGCCCCCGGCCGGGCGGGCGCGCACCGCGAAGCGGACCCTGCAGCTCGCGTGCGACCCCGACCGGCCGCACCCGTTCGCCCCTGGCGACGACGTGCGGCTGCGCTACGGCGACACCGCCCGCGACGCGAAGGTCGTCGCCGCCTCGGCGGTGGAGCTGACCCTGGAAGAGAGCTGCCCGCCCGACGCGACCACCAGCGACCGGCCGAGCGCGGTGCTGCCCGGCAGCCCGGTGCGGCCCTCGCCCAAGGACGAGGCCGTCGCCGACCTCGCCCGCCTGGTCGTCGACGCTCTCCCGGAGCTGCCGCGGCACCCCGGTGTCGACCTGCTCCGGCGGACCCCGCCGCGGCTGCGGGGCGGCGGCGCGCTGCCGGAGCCGGGGGACGACCTGGTCGCCACGGTGATCGAGGCGGTCGACGGGCTCGACGGGTCGGCGCTGGCCGTGCAGGGCCCGCCGGGTGCGGGCAAGACCTACCTGGCGGGCCGGCTCATCGCCCGGCTGGTGCGGGCGGGCCGGACCGTCGCGGTCACCTCGACCAGCCACAAGGCCGTGGAGAACGTGCTGAGCGCGGCCCTGAAGAGCGCGCCGGAGCTGCCGTGCGCCAAGCGCGCGAAGAAGACGCCGGACCCGGCCGCGCCGTGGGAGCAGCCGAAGAGCAACCCCGCACTGGTGAAGTGGCGGCAGGAGCACGACACCGGGCACCTGGTCGGCGGGACGGCCTGGACGTTCGCCAACGCAGCCGTCCGCGAAGAGCCCTTCGACCTGCTGATCATCGACGAGGCCGGCCAGTTCGCACTGGCCGACGCGCTCGCGGTGTCGATGTGCGCCCGCAACGTCCTGCTGCTGGGCGACCCGCAGCAGCTGCCCCAGGTCGTGCAGGGCACGCATCCGGCGGGTGCCGAGGCCTCGGCACTGGGCCACCTGATCGGGGAGGCCGACATCATGCCGCCGGCGCTGGGCTACTTCCTCGACGAGACGCGGCGCATGCACCCGGCCGTGTGCGCACCGGTGTCGGACCTGTCCTACGCCGGACGGCTGCACGCCCACCCCTCGGCCGCGGACCGCGCGCTCGACGGCGTCGACGCGGGCCTCTACCTGTCCGAAGTGGACCACCGGGGCAACACGACCCGATCGGTGGAGGAAGCCGCCGAGATCGTCCGCGTGGTGTCCGAAGTGCACGGTCGCATGTGGACCGACCACGGGGCCGCCCGGCCGCTGGGCGACCACGACATCCTCGTCGTCGCGCCCTACAACCTGCAGGCGCGCACGGTGAGCCGGGCGCTGGAGGAAGCCGGGTACGCGGGCGTGCGGGTGGGCACGGTCGACCGGTTCCAGGGCCAGGAGGCCCCGGTGGTGCTCGCGACGATGACGTCGTCGTCGGCGGTCGACCTGCCGCGCGGGCTCGACTTCCTGCTCTCGCGCAACCGGCTGAACGTGGCGCTGTCCCGGGCACAGGCGCTGGCGGTCCTGGTGTGCTCGCCCCGGCTCGTCGAGGCGGACATCCGCACGGTCGAGCAGCTGCGCCTGGTCGCGGGCATGATCGGCCTGATGACGGCGGCGCGGCCGTGGCCGTCGGGTCAGCTCGGCGGTTCGATTTCGCCGGCGTCCTCGTCGACGTCCTGAGCGCCGGGCTGCTCCCGCGGCCGGCCGGCTTCGGGGATCTCCACGTCGAGGTCGAGCTCCGGGGTGCCGGGCGGCGCCGGTGCGTCGGGGGTGAGGGGGCGGTCGTCGGATTCGCTCATGGGCGGCGGGTTACCCCCGGGGGCCGGTGACCAAGCGCGGCGGTCAAGCGGGGTTGCGCGGCCGCGCCGGGTCTTCGCCCGCGAGCTCGGCCGGGGCCAGGTCGTCCAGGGGTTGCCAGCGGAACACCCCGGCGCCCTGCGCGTAGCTCAGGTGGCCGCCAAGCGCGCCGCCGGCGCTGGTCGCCGTCAGGCCCAGCACCGCGAGGAACCGTCCGCCGCGGCCCCGCCGCCGGGCCAGGTAGGACGCGCCGAACAGCGCCGTCGCCGTCGCGTTGGCGACCGCGTGGACCAGCCCGACCCGCCGTTGCCGCACGTCGAGACCCGAGTAGTCGGCCAGCCCGAGCACCATCGCCGCCGGGGCGGTCAGCAGGCCGGTCGCGATCAGGCGGCGGGCCGCGTCCCGGCCGTCCGGGAGCAGGTCGAACACCGCCGAGCACAGCCAGGCGCCGATCGGGACGGTCACCGCGAGCGGGTGCAGCGGGTGCCCCAGTGCGCGGCCGCGCAGCTGCCGCGTGACCCTGTTTTCGCTGTTCAGCAGCCGCCCGAGCTGAGCGGCCGGGCCGTCGAGCGCTCCGGCGTCTTCGGCCTTCCGCAGGACTCGGTGCGGCCAGGCGGGCTTCGACCGGGCGTGACCATCGCGCGTGGGATCCATACCGCGGCGGCTACCCCGCCCCGTGCCGGTCAACCGGCGTTTCGCCGTCGCGTCAGCGGGAAGTCCCCGACCATGACCGAACCCGACCAGAGCTACGACCCGCCGCAGGACACCGGCGCGCCGGACGCCGTCGAGACGGACCCGGCCGCTCTGAACAGCGCCGAGGACCTCGACGAAGACCGCATCCGCACCGACCCGCTCGAAGAGGGGATGGACCCGCCGGAGCACTGGTCGGGCGTGACGAAGTACGGGATGACGCCGTGGGAGCAGGCCCACCCGCGGGGGCTGGGCGACCGGATCGGGGAGGAAGTCCCGGACCCGGCGGCCCAGGCGACGACCGGGATCGACAGCCGGGCGGGCGGGGACACGGACGAGGACACGGGCGAGTCCCCGGAACAGCCGGTCCAGCTGGCGCCGGTGGACGGGGACGGACCGCCGGTGGACACCGAGGCGGACGAGGTGGGCGTGGACGCGGGCTCGGCCCCGGCGGCCGGACCGGAACAGGCGGCGCTGCACATCGAGGGCGAACGCGGCGGGCGGTGACCGCGCCCGCGAGGGGTAGCCACCGAACGGGGGTGTCCCGCACTGCCCGTTGCTGATAGATCTCTGCGCGTGACCATGGACACGATCGAGCTCCACAGCATCAACCCGTGGGAGGTGTCCTTCCTGCGCGAGGAGGTGGGCGCCTACTTCGCCCGCGGCGTCGAGCTCACGCCCGGGGCGACCGTCCTCGACGTCGGGGCCAACGTCGGCGTCTTCTCCGCGGCGGTGTACGAGCGGCTGGACGGCGACGTGCGGATCTACGCCTTCGAGCCGCTCCCGCCCCTGCACACGACGCTGGAGCGCAACGGCCGCGACTTCTTCGGCGGCAGGCTGACCGCGTTGCCCTACGGCCTGGCGGCGGCCGAGGACGAGCTCGACTTCAGCTACTTCCCGGCGGCGACCATCTTTTCGTCGTCGTGGCGGGACGCTTCGAACGTCGAGGCCGAGCAGCAGCGGGTCACCGCGAGCATCGTCGAGATGATCCGCCGGGGTGGGCTGGGCGCCGGGCTGCGCCGCGTGCCGGCACCCGTCCTGCGCGGGATCGTCGGGCGCAAGCTGCGGGTGATGCGGGAGCTGGAAACCCACCGCGTCCGCGTCCGGCCGCTGTCGGCGGTGCTCGACGAGCAGCGCATCGACCGCGTCGACCTGCTGAAGGTCGACGTCGAGGGCGCCGAGCTCGACGTGCTGCGCGGCCTCGAAGACCGGCACTGGCCGCTGATCCGGCAGGCCGTCGTCGAAGTCGAAGGGTGGCGGCGGCACCGCGACACCGTCCGCGAGGTCTTCGCCACGCGCGGGTTCACGGTCGAGGCCGTGCAGGACCCCGTCCAGGAGGCGGCCGACATCGGGATGGTGTTCGCGGTCCGCTAACGGCGGAGTTCGAGCCAGTCGAGGTTGATCGCGCCGGTGTCGCCCGGGCCGTAGGAGAGGGTCACCACCGGGTCCCGGCCGGTGAGCGGGACGTCGGCGAAGGTCGTGGTGCCCCAGGCGTCCCAGCTGTCGGAGACCTTCGGGAAGCCGACCTGCCGCACCGGCTGCCCGTCCACCGACAGCGTCATCGTCCGGGTGTCGCTGTTGGCGTTGGCGTACCGCACGGTGATCGCGGCGCGCTCCGGCGCCGTCGTGGCGCGGTGCACGGTGAAGGACGACGCCGCGCCCTGCGCCCAGAGACCGTCGAGGAACGCGCGGCCCGCGTACCCGGTGTGGTTCACGTTCGTCTTCACGCCGCCGGTGTTGCGGGCGTCCTCGGCTTCGAGGTGCGCCGGGTCGGGGCAGCCGTCGAGGACGGAGGTGCCCGCGGTGTCGGCGCAGCGGTCTCGGGCGTCGGGGACGCCGTCGCCGTCGCGGTCACCGGCGGGCGCTCCGGCGAGGGTGATGTCGATCGTGTGGGCGCCGGTGAGCGAGTCCGGCACCGAGGCCGGGGTGGGCCGGCCGTCGAGCCGGAACGCCGTGATCGTGCTGCCCGCGCCGTGCAGGGCGATGGTGAGGGTCGCGCCGCGGTAGTGCAGGTCCCGCAGGGTGACGTCACCCCAGCCGGCGGGCAGGTGCGGGGTGAAGGAGAGCCCGCGGCCGCCGAACGTGAGCCCGAACAGGCCGGTGTGGACCATGTCGAGGAACGCCGTGGCCGACCAGGTCTGGTCCGGTTCGGACCCCCAGTGGAACTTCACCGTGTCGCCCAGCCGCTGCCAGCCGCCGTCGACCACGCCCGTGGTGCCGTTGTGGATCTCCCAGAAGCCGCTGTTGCTCCCGGCCAGCTTGGCCAGCCGCGCGGTCTCCGCGGCGAACCCGTTCTGGTCGCCCTGTCCGGCCAGCGCCTTCGCCCACAGGCCCTGGACGAGCGGCCAGACGATGGCGTTGTGCCGTCCGGGCTGCGCGTCGCTGTAGCGGGCCCAGTGCGGGAAGGTGTCGGGCATGCCCCACGGCAGCTCCCGGGCGTGCGCGAGGATCGAGCGCGCCTGCGCCGGGTCCGCGACGCCGAAGACCAGGGCGAACGCCAGCCCGCTGCCTTCCTGGTAGGCACCGCGGGAGCCGTCGGCGAGCAGCTGGTAGTCGTACAGGCCGGTCGCGGGGTTCCAGAACCGCTGGTTGATCGCGGTCCGCAGCGCGGCGGCCTTGCCGCGGTAGCCGGCGACCTCGGGGGCCGGACGGCCCAGCTGCCCGGCCATCTCCGCGGCGGCGGCGTAGGCGGCGTAGTACAGCTCGTTGGTGCTGAGGTACATCCCGCTCGCGACCCCCGGCCACGGCATGCTGCCGGTGCTGACCGACTCGGTCGCGTCGGCGGGCGGGGCGGGGTAGCCGGCGATGCCGTCGTTGAAGAAGGAGGCGCCGGTGAACAGGCCGTAGGCGGGGTTGAACCCGGCGGTCGTGGCGTGTTCGCGGATCGCCAGGGTGGCCGTCGCGGTGCGGTAGGCGTTCTGCAGGAAGCGCCGGTCGCCGGTGACGAGGTAGTGGTGCCAGGCGGCGGTGACCCAGACCACCTGGTCCCACTGCTGGTCGTCCTGCTGCACGCGCAGGGCGCCGCCGGTGTCCTTGTCGACCACCGCCCAGAGCGTGTTCGCCGCCAGGGCCGGGTCGAGGAGGCTGGTGGCGTTCCAGCTGTTGATCGACGCGTCGCGCGTCCACGGCTGGGCGTAGCCGCCGCCCGCGCGGACGATGCCGGTGGCGGGGTCCAGCAGGCCGCTCCGGTCGTAGCGCGCGTCGTAGCCGATCGTGTTGGTGTGCAGCAGGTTCTGCAGCGCGGCGGCGTAGGCGGTGCCGAACAGGGACTGGCTGTCCGGGTTGGCGAACTCGAGCGAAGGCGGTGCCGGGCTCGCGGTGGCCGGAGCGAGCACGGCGGCCGCCGTCGTCAGTGCCAGGAGTGCGTGACCGATTCGCTGCGGGATTCCCATGCTCGTACCCCTTCCGGCGCGGGCGGCCATTGCACCACGGGGACGGCGGTGTCTCTCCGGATACGGCCGGATCCTGTCCGTTCTTGTCCACCACGGCGGTGGCAGGGCCGGTGACTGTTCGTGATGGTGGGCGGGCTGTGGGCACGGCCAGGTGGCAGTGCCGGGCACCGACGTTGCATACTGCTGGAATGGCGCGCAGGTACCCGGAGACCGCACGGTGAGTCCCCGCGAAGGGCAATCGCGCCCGAAATTCGGCCGCATCGACCCGTTCTGCCTGATGGCGGTGCTGCCGGTGCTGCTCGTCGCCGGGATCCTCGGCGCGCTCGTCCACATCGGACTCGGCATCGGCTTCGCGGTGTTCGCGGGCCTGATCCTGCTGTTCGACTCCTGGGTCAACCGGCCGCGCCCGCTCCCGCAGGACGACCGCCCGGCCCGCCCGGCCGCCCCACCCCGCGGCCCCGCCCGCGCCCCCGGCCGGGCACCGACGGCTCGCGCACCCCGCCCGCAGGACGGCCGTGGCCCGGCACGGGCCCCGGCCCGCGCCCCGGTGCGGCGGGGTGGTCCGCCCCCTGCGGGGCGATGACCTGACCGCCGGGTTCCCGCGCCCCGGCGACAAGAGCTCTCGTGCCACCGGCGCCCGGATCGCCGGGGCGATCCGCCGTGAGGTGAGTAACCCTTCCGCAAGTGGCGTCGGCGGCCGCCCACCCCGGCCGGGCGCCGGCGGCGCGCGCCGTTCCCCCCAGCGACCGGGAGCATCGCGAGTGCGTCCCCCTAGCCGCCGACGTGGATGGCCGGGCGGCGGGCCGGGTCCTTCTCCACGCTGCGGATGATCTCCCGGACCACCGGTGCCGTGTCGCCGCGGCCGAGGAGCAGGTAGCGGAACAGGTGTCCGAGCGGGTTGCCCTCCGACCACTCGAAGTAGCAGCGGGGGCGGACGCCCGTGACGTCGCGCAGGGTCAGCAGGATCGCCGCGATCGCGTTGGGGGCCGCGGGGCTGTCCGCGCGGAGGATCCGGTAGCCGTCGATCTCCACGCCGCGCACCCGGAGCACGTTGCTGAACTCCGACGGGTCCACGACGTCGATCTCCAGGAACAGGATGTCGGCGGCGCCGGGCACCGGGTTCATCCCGCGCTGTTCGGCCTCCTTCGCCGAGTACTCGGCGTAATCGCCGCCCTGGCGCTTGTTGGCGACGATGTTCAGCGCGCCGTCGTGGGCCAGGGAATCGGCGATGAAGCGGCGGGCCTCGTCGTCGAACTCGATGCGGTCGGCGCGCAGTTCCGTCGTCCGCGACACCCGGGACACCAGCGAGACGACGATGATCCCGAGGATGAACAGGGCCGAAATCGCGATGCCGTCGGGCTTTTCGATGACGTTTTCGACGAGCGCGTAGAGCAGGACGAGCGTCAGGACGATGAAGCCCGCTGCCGCCCCTCGCTGCCGGTGCCGGACCGCCGAGATGCTCACCGCCACCGCGCCGGAGACCATCATCGCCAGGATGCCGGTCGCGTAGGCGCCGGCCTGGGCGTTGACGTCGGCGCCGAACGCGACGGTGATGAGGATGCTGATCGCCGTGTAGACGATGACCACCGGCCGGACCGCGCGGCCCCACTCCGGCGCCATGCCGTAGGAGGGCAGGTACCGCGGCACGATGTTGATCAGCCCGGCCATCGCCGAGGCGCCGGCGAACCAGAGGATCAGCACGCTGCTGATGTCGTAGACGGTCCCGAAGAGCTCACCGAGTTCGCGGTGGGCGAGGTAGGCCATCGCGCGGCCGTTGGCCTCGCCGCCCTCCTTGAACGCGTCGGCCGGGATCAGCACGGTCGTGACGAAGCTCGTCGCGATCAGGAACACCGACATGATGAGCGCGGCGGCGGTCAGCAGCTTCCGCGTGTTGCGGATCCGCGATTCCAGCTTCTCTTCGGCGGTCTTCCCGTCGGCGGCGACCAGCGGCATCATGCTGACGCCGGTTTCGAAGCCGGACAGGCCCAGCACCAGCATCGGGAAGGCGATGACGGCGGGCCCGATGATGCCGGAGAACCCGCCGCCGCCGGCGGTGAGCGCGTCGGTCCAGTGGGAGAGGGCGGCGGAATCGCCGAGCAGGTCGATCACGCCCGCGACCGTCACCACGGCGTTGAGCAGCAGGAACACCGCGACGAGCGGGATGGCGACGCCGACGGCCTCGCTGAACCCGAGCAGGAACACCCCGCCGAGGATCAGCAGCAGCACGACGGTGATCAGGACCGCGTGGCCGTGCAGGAAGCCCGGCAGGTACGGGTTTTCCAGCATGTGCACGGTGGCGTCGGCGGAGGACAGCGTGATCGTGATGATCCACGAGGTGGCGACGAACCCGAGCAGGGTGAGGACGAAGAGCTTGCCGCGCCAGAACGGCAGCAGGTTCTCCAGCATCGCGACCGAGCCCTGGCCGTGCGGGCTTTCCCGGGCCACCCGCCGGTACATGGGGAGCATCCCGAGCAGCGTCAGCGCGACGATCAGCAGGGTCGCCAGCGGCGAGAGCGCCCCGGCGGCGAGCGCGGCGATGCCGGGCAGGTAGGAGAGGGTGGAGAAGTAGTCGACGCCGGTCAGGCACATGACCTTCCACCAGGCCTGCGGCGTGCCGTGGTCCTCACCGCCGGCCCGCCCGACGGGCGCGACCCGGTGTTCCAGCAGCCACCGAGCGACCCGCGAGGAGGGCACGTGCGGTGGCGCCGGGCTGTCCACGCTCGCCGGTACGGTCAAATCGGGTGAAGCACCCATTTTCGCCCTCTCGTCCCCTCGGCCCCGTCAAGCAGTGGTGACAGCATGCCCGACCCCACAGCGACGGCACTCAGGAGGTTCCGGTCCTCTTCGGACGAAACACCACCCCCGCCCCGCCCCGACCCTCCAGGTACGCCAACCGACCCTCCAGGCACGCCAGCCGACGGTTCAGGTACGCCAGCCGACCCTCCGGGAGCACCTGCCGACCCTCGAGGAACGCCAGCCGACCGGCGGAGTACGTGCGCGGGCCGACCGGGTACCAGTCGGCCCGCCGGGGCGAGGCGGCCGACCGGTCCAAGCGCGCGAACCTCCTTCCACCGGCGCGCACGCCGGCGGGCCGGTTCGCATCCGCAAGGTCGGTTCGCGCACCCAGGCGGTTGGGGCGCGTGCCTGGAGGGTCGGCCTGCGTATCCAGAGGGTCGGTTGGCGTACCTGGAGGGTCGGATCGGGCTTACCGCGTGATCGGGCGGGCTTCTTGCGTGATTGAGCGGGCTTCTCGTGTGATTGAGCGGGCTTCTCGTGTGATTGGGCGGGGATCTCGTGTGATTGGGGGCGGATGTGGGTGGGGGTGTCGTTTCGGGGTGGGGCGGGGCGGGTAGCCGAAGCACCATGCCTGGTCGTGAAGACTTGCCCAGCACCCTGTTGCGGTCCCCGCGCAAGGCCCAGGACACCTGGGTCGCCGCGCACGACTCCGCGCTGAAGACCTACGGGCCCGGCCGGCGGGCGCAGCAGACCGCCTTCTCGGCCCTGAAGCACACCTTCGAGAAGGTCGGCGACCACTGGGAACCCAAGCCGGAACGCGGTCCGTCGGACGAGCAGGCCGCCCGGGGTGCGGGGCAGCCCGTCAAGCCGACCCACGGCGGCGTCAACGCCACCGCGAGCCGGCAGCACCTCTACGAGCGCGCCAAGCAGCTCGGCATCCCCGGCCGGTCGCGGATGTCCAAAGAGGACCTCGTCGCCGCGCTGGAGAAGGAGAACCGGCGCCGGACCGATCGGGCCCGCCGCTCCGGGTGAGCGGTCAGAACTCGTCGCCGTCGGTGAGTTCGTGCTCGAACGCGTCCGCGCGGGCGACGACCGCCTTGAGGGGCCGCTCGAACTCCTCCTGGATGCTGAGGTCCTCCAGCGGCACCGTGTGCTTGAGCAGCGCGACGCCGTCCACCACCGCGGCGCCGCCGACGGCCGAGGCACCGGCCAGCTCGAGCAGCCGGCGGAGGTCGATCTTGTCGGCCCAGCCGACCGGGGAGGAGAGCTCGATCCACGAGCCGCCGTCGAGTTCGGCGAGGTGGTGCACCGTCACCTGCTGGGTCCGGCCGCCCGGGCCCTCCAGCCGGAACCGCAGCCAGCCCTCCGACTCCTCGAGGACCTCGAACCGCGTCCGGACAAAGTTGATCACGTCGATCCAGGTGGTCACCCGCTGCGCCTCCCGCCTTCGGCCTGCCTGCGCGGTCGAGCATCTCATGCCCGCGGTGAAGCCGGTCCGCTGGTCGCCGGGGTGTTCCCGTGACACGATGGTCCGGTGACGGACCGGCCACCAGCGCGGCGGCTTTCGCCGGTCGTCGTCGGTGGTGAGCTCCGGTGACGACCGGCTCCCCGGTCGTCACCCTGGTCGCTTCGGCGGGCGGCCCGGACGCCCCGACCCAGGTGCTCGGCCGGACGAGTCACGTGACGGAGATCCTGGCCGGCCGCACGGCTTTGCGGGTGCTCTGCCGGCCACGCTCGCCGTCACCTGTCACGTCGCCGCCACGACCGGTGGGGGGTTTAACCCACTCGGTGGGGGCTACTCGGGGTAGCGAGCGGCCTCCACTACCGTGAGGTGAGATGTGAGGAGGTGGGCGCGGTGCCGCCCTTCCGGCGAGACCTCGTGGTCGTCGGCGCCTCGGCCGGCGGGGTCGAAGCGCTGCGGGCGACGGTGTCCGCCCTCCCGCCGGACTTCCCCGCGACGGTGCTGGTCGTCATCCACCTCGCCGCCGACACGGAGAGCGCGCTGGCCCGGATCCTCGACCGGGCGGGCCCGCTGCCGGCCCGGACTGCGCGGCACGGCGCGCCGATCGAGCCGGGCACCGTGTACGTCGCCCCGCCCGACCGTCACCTGCTCACCGAAGACGGCACCCTCGTGCTGACCATGGGCCCGACCGAGAACGGGCACCGGCCCGCGATCAACGCGACCTTCCGGTCGGCCGCGCTGACCGGCGGTCCCCGGGTCATCGGCGTCGTGCTCTCGGGCGTGCTGGACGACGGCGCGGCCGGGCTGCGCGCGATCGTGGACCGGGGCGGCCTCGCCGTCGTCCAGGACCCCGCCGACGCGCTGTACAGCGGCATGCCGGAGAACGCGCTGGCCGTGGTGGACACCGACCACGTGGTCCGGGCGGGCGAGCTCGGCGCGCTGCTCGACAAGCTGGTCCGGATGCCGGTGGAACCGGTGGCCCTGCGGCCGCCGCCCGGCGCGCTCGTGCTCGAGGACCGGATCGCCCGCCACTCGGTGCGGGCCGGGGCACTGCCGCCGGCGGAACAGGACGGCGGCCCGGGCTACACCTGCCCCGACTGTGAGGGCTCACTGAGCGAAGTCGGCCCGGGCCGGTACCGGTGCCGGATCGGGCACGCCTGGTCCGCGCAGGCGCTGCTGGCGGCCCACGACGGGGAATTCCGGTTCGCGCTCCAGAAGGCGCTGCGCGCGCTCGACGAGAAGGCGGGGCTGGCCCGGAAGCTGGCCGCGCAGTTCGCCGGCGGACGGCCGAGCGGGCTGTCGGAACGCTACGCCGTCTCGGCTGCCGAAGCCGCCGAAGCCGCCGAGACCTTGCGCCGGTTCCTGCTGGACGCGACGGACCCGGCCGGAGATGACGAACCGCCGCAACCGGATACGTCCGGCCGGCCCTCGGAGGAGGCGGCACCACGATGAACGCCAGACCGGTCGAGCTGACCGTCGGCCGCCACGACGAGGCGACCGTCGTGCGGGTGACCGGTGAGCTGAACCTCGCTTCGTACCCGACACTGCGTGACAGCCTGCTCAAGATCGCCACCGACGCACCGGACGGACTGGTGGCCGACATCTGCGGGCTGGCCATCACCGAGTCGTCCCTGGTCAGCGTCTTCTCCCTGATCGCCATGCGGATCGGTGACTGGCCGGGCATCCCGTTCACCGTCGTCGCCGGCAGCGCCGGGCAACGGGCGCTGCTCAGCCGCCACGTCGTCGACCGGTACGCCCCGGTCCGCGCCGACCTCACGGCCGCGACGGCGGCGCTGGACCACCCCGTGCGCCGCCGGAGCGAACGCGTCTTCGCCCGCAGCGAGGCCGCTTCGGCGCAGGTCCGGGCGTTCGTCACGGACAAGCTCGGCGAGTGGGCGGTCCCCGAGCTCGCCGAAGACGCCCGGCTGATCGCCACCGAGCTGGTCGAGAACGTGCTGCGGCACACCACGTCCGAGCCGAAGCTGCGGCTCGACCTGCGGCGCGGGGTGTGCACGGTGGCCGTGGCCGACCAGGACACGCGGCCGGCCATGCTGCTCGAACGGCTGTCCCCGTTCGAGCCGGGGATGGGCCTGAAACTGGTCGCCCAGATCGCCCGGACGTGGGGTTGCAGCCGGTCCTGGGCCGGCGGGAAGGTCGTCTGGGCGGTCCTGGTTCCCGGTGCCCGCACCGCAGGTGACCGTCCGGCCGGGTAGGTTGTCAGACCGTGACCGAGCCCAAGGAAGCCAACGGCGAGTTCGAGTCCGTGCTCGCCTACCTCAAGGAGTCGCGGGGCTTCGACTTCACCGGGTACAAGCGCAGCAGCCTCATGCGCCGGGTCCGCCGCCGGATGAGCCAGGTCGGCACCGAGAGCTACACGGACTACATCGACCAGCTGCAGGTCAACGCCGACGAGTTCGTCGCGCTGTTCAACACCATCCTGATCAACGTGACCGGCTTCTTCCGGGACCCGGACGCCTGGGAACACCTGCGCGAGCACGTGCTGCCCGCGCTGCTGGCCGAGCGCAACCCCGAAGAGCCGATCCGGGTGTGGAGCGCCGGCTGCTCGGCCGGGCAGGAGGCCTACAGCCTGGCGATGCTCTTCGCCGACGTGCTCGGGGTCGAAGCGTTCCGGCAGCGGGTCAAGATCTACGCCACCGACGTCGACGACGAGGCGCTGGCGCAGGCCCGGCACGCGGCCTACACCCCGGCGGAGGTCGAGGGGCTCACCGAGGCGCAGCTCGAGCAGTTCTTCGAGCTGCAGGGCAGCCGCTACTGCTTCCGCAAGGACCTGCGCCGCTCGGTGATCTTCGGGCGCAACGACCTGGTGCAGGACGCGCCGATCTCCCGGATCGACCTGCTGGTCTGCCGCAACACGCTGATGTACTTCAACGCCGAGACCCAGACCAAGATCCTCGAGCGGTTCCACTTCGCGCTGGCGCCGCGCGGGGTGCTGTTCCTCGGCAAGGCCGAGATGCTGTTGTCGCACACCCGGATCTTCGAGCCGCTGGATCTCAAGCGGCGGGTCTTCCGCAAGGCGGTCAACGCGCCCGTGAGCTTCAACCACTTCGTTTCGCACGGCTTCCCGCAGCGGCGCACCCAGGACATCTCGGGCCTGGAGGAGCTGCGCGAGCACGCTTTCTCGGCCAGCCCGGTGGCGCAGATCGTCTTCACCGAGGGGGAGACCACGGCGCTGATCAACGCCCAGGCGGAAGTCGCGTTCGGACTGTCCGAACGCGACGTCGGGCGGCCGCTGCGCGACCTCGACGTCTCCTACCGCCCGGTGGCCCT
Organism: Amycolatopsis sp. NPDC004169; assembly: GCF_040610315.1. Taxonomy (NCBI): domain Bacteria; kingdom Bacillati; phylum Actinomycetota; class Actinomycetes; order Pseudonocardiales; family Pseudonocardiaceae; genus Amycolatopsis; species Amycolatopsis sp. NPDC004169. The sequence goes on along the minus strand of NZ_JBEXMD010000031.1, from coordinate 17,184 downwards.
GCGCGCCTACGTCGAGCAGGCCCGGATGGAGCGCCGGTCGCTGCGGATCAAGGACGTCGAGTGGCGCCGGGGCGGGGAGACGGTGTGGTTCGAGGTCCACGTCAACCCGCTGGTGAACAAGAGCAAGGCGCTGCTCGGCGTCTCGGTGGTGTTCCACGACGTCAGCTGGGCGCGGCAGCTGCTCACCGAGCTGGAGCACACGAACCGGCAGCTGGAGTCGGCCTACGAGGAGCTCCAGTCGACCAACGAGGAGCTCGAGACCACCAACGAGGAACTCCAGTCCACCGTGGAGGAGCTGGAGACGACGAACGAGGAACTCCAGTCCACCAACGAGGAACTGGAGACGATGAACGAGGAGCTGCAGTCGACCAACGACGAGCTCCAGACGATCAACGACGCGCTGCGTGAGCGCAGCCTCGACCTCGACGAGGTGAACGAGTTCCTCGAGTCGGTGCTCACCTCGATCCGCGCGGGCATCGTGGTGATCGACGCCGAGATGCGGATCAAGGCGTGGAACCGCGGCGCCGAGGACCTCTGGGGCGTGCGGCGGGAGGAGGCCGAGGGCATCCACCTGCTGAACCTGGACATCGGCCTGCCGGTCGCCGAGATCCGCCCGGTGGTCCGGGAAGCGTTGTCGGACCCGGCCTACTACGGCGAGCTGACGCTGGACGCGATCAACCGCCGCGGCCGCGCGGCGGTCGTGCGGCTGCTGTGCAGCCCGCTGCGCGGGTCGGGCGGGGAGAGTCACGGTGCGCTGCTGATGATGGAGGAGACGAAGGCCGAACAGCCGGAGTGAGCCGCACGGCGACGGCGAGTCGGCTCCGCTGTTCGTCGCCGCGGTGGCGCAGGTCGTGGCGGCCGGGAAGGCCTGCATCGTGCGGTCGAGCCGCACGGTGGCCGTCGGGTGGGTGAGGGGCTCGCCCCTCACCCACCCGACAGTTCACTTGGTCAGCGCGGCGATCCGGCCGAGGACCTCTTCCTGGCCCAGCGCCTGCGTGATCGCGTGCAGGTCAGGGCTGCGGGTCGACCCGGTGAGGGCGATCCGGATGATCTGCGAGGCCTCGCGGATGGAGCCGGGGAAGCCCTCCGGGTTCTTCTTGAACTCCTTGGCGTTGCGGGCGAACCCGTGCTTGGCCGCGACCGCGCGGATCTGGTCGAACCACTCCTGGCCGTCGTCGAGCTGGCGGTAGTCCGCCGCGAAGTCGCGGGCCACCGCCCGGACCACCTCCGGGTCCACGCCGAGGGCCGCGATGCGCTCGTCGTCCGGCCCGGTCACCGCCGCGTGCAGCTGGGGGAAGAAGAACCCGTAGACCGCGCGGAACTCGCTCCACTTCTTCAGGTCCTTGCGCGGGTTCTCGGCCCCTTCGCGCTCGACCGCCAGCGCGCGCAGGGCCAGGTCGGGCTCCTCGTCGAGGACCCGGCGCAGTTCCGGGTCGAACCGCTCGGCCCAAGTGCGGACGGCCTCGAGGATCGCCGCGCCGGAGAGGGTGGCGATGTGGTCGGCCGCGATGTCGTCGAGCTTGACCAGGTCCACCAGCGGACCGGCGACGCCGCACTCGTCGAGGTTGATCGGCGCGGCCAGCGCCTCCTCCAGCGGCAGCTCCGCGAGCCGGCCGTTGACGAGGCCGCGCAGGTAGTAGAGGACCGCTTCGGTGGGGTAGCCGGCCTCGATGAAGAAGTCGACCGACGCTTCCGGGTCCTTGCGCTTGGACAGCTTGCGCTTGCTGCCGCCCTCCTGCTTCATCAGCGGCGCGATGTGCGCGTAGGTGACCGGCTCGAAGCCGAGCGCGTCGAACAGCTGCCGGTGCACCGGGACCGACGAGATCCACTCGTCGCCGCGGATCACCAGGTTCACCCGCATGAGGTGGTCGTCGACGGCGTGCGCGAAGTGGTAGGTCGGCAGCCGGGGGCTCTGGTCGGAGCTCTTGAGGACGACGACGTCGTTGCGGTTGGCCTCGGCTTCCAGCGGCCCGCGGATGGCGTCGGTGAAGCGGGTGCGCGCGCCGGTGTCGTCCGGGGCGCGGAACCGCACGACGTACGGGGCGCCGGCGTCGAGCTTGGCCTGGACGTCGGCGGGGTCGGCGTCGCGCCAGATCGCCCAGCTGCCGTAGTAGCCGGTGGGCAGCTTGGTGGCCTGCTGCCGCTGGGTGATGGCGGCCAGCTCCTCCTTGGTGGCGAAGTCCAGGTAGGCCTTGCCCTGGCGCAGCAGCTCACGCACGTAGGTGAGGTAGATCCGCTCGCGGGCTGACTGCTGGTACGGGCCGTAGTCACCACCGCGGTGGATGTCCTCGTCGGCGGTCAGGTGGAAGTAGGCGAAGCCGCGCTCGAACTGCTCGAGGACGCCCCCGACCTCGCGGGACTGGTCGGTGTCCTCGATGCGCACGAGGTAGCGGCCGCCGGAGCGCCGGGCGACGTCCTGGTCGATCAGGCCGACGTAGACGCCGCCCAGGTGGAGTGACCCGGTCGGGGACGGGCCGAGGCGCGTGACCAGCGCGCCCTCGGGCAGCTGCCGGGCGGGGTACTGCTCCTCCCAGTGCCCGGGTTCGGGCAGGTCGGCAGGGAAGAGGGCGTCGATGACCGCTCGGTCCAGCATGGGTTGTTCTCCCCGCGTCGTGGTGCACTTGCCTCGGCGAAAGTGGTCGTTTTCGCCGACGAAGAGCCTAGCCGTGAGCCCTGCCGGCCCACCCGGGCAGGTGGTGCTCGACCGGCCGCGGTGCTAGCTTGCCGGGAATGCGTCGTCGATTCCCTTTCGCCAGAACGCTTTCCGCCCTCGCCGCCGCTCTGGTCGTCCCGCTGATCGGGACGGCGCCGGCCACCGCGTCGCCGGGCCGGGAGTGCGCGACCCCCTCGATCGACCGGCTGCAGCAGTGGCTGGCCAGCGGCGAAGGCACCACGGTCCCGGCCACCGGGAGCCTGCTGGTGCCCTCGGGGCACCGGTACACGGCGAGGGTGACGTTCCTGAACGCCGAGTGGCACGTGGCCGTGGTCTGGCTCGGGAACCGGTTCGAGGCGCAGGCCGACCTGTCCCGCTCGGCGGGCTTCCTGCTGACCTACCGGGCGACCGAAGACCTGTACGTCCAGCTGCGGCCGGCGTCGCACTGGAGCGGCGGGGACAAGTGGCTGACGCTCGTGCCCTCGACGGGCGGGCGCCTGGTGACGCGGTTCTTCTCCTTCTCGCCGCGGAACTGGACGTCGCTGCCGGAGCTGGGTACGCCGGCGTACTCGTTCGCTTCGGCGCTGCGCGAGGCGCGGGGGTTGGTGTTCGTCGGCAAGACGCCGAACGAGCTGGAGTTCCGCGGCCTGCGCATCGACGGCTACCGGCCGCCGTGTCTCTGACCGTCGGCTTCGAAGCCGAGCTCTGGGAGTGGGACGCCCGCCGCACCGAGACCTGGACCTTCGTCAGCCTGCCGCCCGAGGCGTCGGACGACATCCGCGAGCACACCGCCGGGCCCCGGCGCGGCTTCGGGGCCGTGCGGGTCCGGGTGACCCTCGGGGCCACCAGCTGGCGGACTTCGATCTTCCCGGACAGCTCGCGCGGCGCGTACGTGCTGCCCGTCAAGCGGGCCGTCCGCGAGGCCGAGGGGATCGAGGTGGGGGACACCTGCACCGTCCGGGTGGAGGTCGACGGCCCCTGACCGCGTGATCCGGCGAAACGCGATCGGCGAAGGAGCCGATCTGTCATGATGCGGACACAGGCCCCGAACCGCGCAAAGGGAGACCCGATGTCCGCCCAGATGGACGAGCTGATCGCCCAGTTCCAGAACTTCCAGAGCAAGGTGCGGCAGGCCGAGGCCCGCTTCGCCGGCGTCGGCGACATGCAGGAGCGGATCGCCCGGCTGGAGACCACCGTCACCTCGCCCGACGGGACCGTCACGGTCACCGCGGGTGCCGGCGGCACCATCACCGGCCTGCGGCTCACCGCCGGGGCCACCCGCGTCGAGGCCGGCCAGCTGGCCGCGACGATCATGGACACCATCCGCCGGGCGGCGGCCGGGGCCGCGCAGCAGCAGGCCGGGATCGTGGACGAGACCTTCGGCGACGCGTTCGGCGTCGACGTCTCGGCGCAGGTGCGCGAAGCCCAGGCGGAAGCGTTCGGAACCGCGGCGGCCGAACCCGCGTCGGAACCACAACCGCGGCAGCCGTCGCGGCCCGCCCGCCGGCCGGCCGCCGGGGACGACGACGACTTCGAGCAAGGCCCCATCCTCCGCCGATCCTAGGGAAACCCCGATGCCAGAAGGAATTCAGACGAACATCGGCGCGATCTCCGCGTACGCCAAGCAGCTGCCGTTCTACGAGCAGGAGGCGGACAAGTTCGGGGCCAAGATCGACGCCGCCGACGTGACGGACGAGGCGTGGGGGCTCGTCGGCCTCTTCGCCAAGCAGGGCTACACCGACCGCCTCGCCGAACTGCGCTCGCTGCTGACCGACCTCAAGGACGGCGTGGACGGGTTCACCACCAAGCTCACCAAGGCCGCGCAGATGTACCAGGGCATGGAAGACGCCGGCAAGGTCGCCTTCGGCCGGTACGAGGCGGAAATCGACGCGATCGGGCAGGGCGAATGACCGAGCCGAAGAAGAGCATCGCCGACGCGCTGAACGTCGAGGCCTACGACGAGAGCATGAGCGCGAACCTCGACCGCGCGGCCGGGTACGTGCCGGTCGCCGGCACCGCCTACAAGGCGGGCAAGAAGATCGGGGAGCACGCGCGGCAGGCCGCCGAGGCGGACGGGCCCGGCGAGCTGGCGTCGGCGGGTGCCGCCCTGGTCGGCGACGGCGCGGCGTTCGTCGGCGCGGCCGCCGGCGACATGGTCACCTTCGCCATGGACCCGATCGGCTGGCTGGTCAGCCACGGCCTCAACATGCTGCTCGAACTGGTCCAGCCGCTGCAGGACGCGCTGCACCAGGTCACCGGCGACGGCCCGGCCATCGGCCACGCCTCGGAGAACTTCGTGACGATCGCGCAGGGGTTCGTCGCGCTCGCCGAGGACTTCGAGCGCACCGGTGACACCGCGCTGGCCGAGTGGGTCGACGACGCCGGCAACGCGGCGAAGGAAGCGCTCGGCGACTTCTCCTCGGGGATCCGCGGCATCGGCTCGGCCGCCGGGTCGGTGGCCGAGGTGCTGCAGATGTGGTCGATGGTCATGGTGGTCATCGAAGAGGTGATCAAGGGGATCATCACCGAGCTGGTGTCCTGGCTGATCACCCTGTGGCTGCCCGCGCTGGCGGCGTCGGTGATCAGCTTCGGCGGCTCGGTCGCGGCCGCGATGACCGCGTCGATCGCCAAGGCGGCCAGCGTGCTGCAGAAGGTGACGCGCTACCTCGGCAAGTTCGGCAAGCTGCTCGACAAGTTCATGGAGTTCCTGGTCAGGTACTCGGGGAAGCTCGAGGTGTTCACCCGCAAGCTGCGCGTCGGCGTGATGCCGGGCGAGACGAAGTTCGGCTTCGGCGCGGCCGCGCAGGGCTGGCAGCCCAGCAACCGGGCGCTCACCACGATGTTCGGCACTTCGGCCGGCGTCAAGCCGTTCCTGGCCGGCGCGGGGGTGAAGGCCGGCATCGGGGCGGGCAAGGGTGCTTTCGCCGAGGGCAAGGAAGCCGTCACGCCGGAGGGGGACGAACCGTGGTTCGACAAGAGCGAGATCGGCGGCGACCGGAGCCCGGAGGAGACGCGCCGGGACCTCGACATTTGAGCGAGCACGTCGAGCGCTGGTCCGCGGAGGCGCAGGTCCGGCCCGGGTTCCGGGAGCGCGTCGAAGCACTGGTGCGGGAGCGGTGGCGCGAGCCGGTCATCGTGCTGCGCCTCGGTGACCTGGACGTGGGCTTCGCCGTTCCCGGCCGCCGCCCGGACGGGACGGTCGAGGGCACCCAGGCGGGCCGGCAGTTCTTCCGCAACGTCCTGCGCGGGATCGGCACGGCGGTGTTCTCCGTCTTCGCGCTGGCGAACGGCGGCGCGCCCGGACGGCCGGGCCGGCGGGAAGTCCGGGTGACGGGACCGGAGAACGCGCTGGTGCTCGACCTGGCCGACCGGCTCCGCGGGCTGTCGGGGCCGTGGCTGGCGTGCTCGCCGTCGTGCGTGGCGGTGGTGGACACCGGCACGACCTTCACCGATCCGGCCGACGCACCGCCGCCGCGGATCGTCTGGGAGGCGCGCAAGCCCGAGGCTCCGGAGCTCAGCTTCCGCAAGCGCACGCTGACCTGGCCGGACGGTTCGGAATTCCGGTTCCCGCTGCACGGCCGGTCCGAGGAGCAGCACCTGCGGAAGTTCGTCGAATTCGGCGACGTCGTGCACTGGGAGGGCCGCTAGTCCTCACAGGCGAGGCGGGCCCAGACGACCTTGCCGTCGTCGTGGTGGCTCACGCCCCAGGCCACGGCGAGTTCGTCGACCAGCAGCAAGCCACGGCCGCCGGAGTGGCCGGGCACCCGCAGCCGCGGTTCGCCGGTGCCGCTGTCGGCGACGGCCACGGTGACCACGCACGGGTCGCGCGCCACGTGGATCCGCAGCTGGCGGGCGCCGGTGGCGTGGACGTAGGCGTTTTCGAGCAGTTCCCCGACCACGATCACGGCGTCGACCCGGTCGTCGTCGCTCAGCGAAGCCAGCCGGGCCGTGGCCCACCGGCGCGCCGAAGCCAGCCCTGCGGGACCCGCTCCGGCGACGTCCAGCACCTGCCAGCCGGGCTCCGGTGCCGCGCCCCAGTTCACTTGCACCAGGTGAGTCCTCCTTCACGGAGGGGCTACCCGGTACAGCGCCGGTTACTCACCGGTTTCGCTACGCAGCCCGATCCGCCAGAGGAACGCGGCGCGCAGGGCCTCGATGAGGGCTTCGTCGTCGCCTTCGCTGGGCCGCTCGCCCATCGGCAGCCAGAGCCCGCCGTCGGGCACCCCGGCGCTGACGCGCGTCAGTGTGACACCCGGATAGGTGAGCGTCTCCCGCCCACCGGCATCGTCGGGGACGACGACGTCCCGGGACTCCGCCCGGACGAGCACCTGCCGCTGGTCGTTCATGTCGCGCGTCTTCCCGGAACCGAAAGCGTGGCCGGGGTCCAGGATAAACAGGGAACGCGCCGGGCACCTTCGGGCGAACAGCGGATTCTCATTCACCTCAGTTCAAGAAACCCCTGCGCACCAACATCTCCGCTGCCGGGCACGGCGCGCTCCGAGGGGGAGGAGAGCGCGCCGTGTCCTCGGGGGAAACGGTACGCCGCGGCTGACCCGGTGGCGGGGGAACCACTCGTACGCCGGAGCAGCACACGGTGACGCGCGGGTTTTTGTCGGTGTGCGCCGATACGCTGGATCCGGGGGGCGCCCCCGCGGGATGGCGGGCTTCGGCGATCTGCTCGAAACCGAAGACGCTTCGAGCATGTCCAGGATGTCTTCGCGCTCGGTGGCGTATTCGCTCGGGTACTGGGCGGGTCTCGTTGCGGGAGAAGGCTTTTCGGCGGGAGAAGTTCGGAATGTGCTGCGGCGGGCCGAACTTCGGGGTGCTGAGCGGCTCACTGTCCGGTTGCTCTGCGCGAACCACCCGTGGGCGTTTTGCCCGGTACCTATATTTTGTCCCATCCGACGAAAGTCGCTACCGCCCCACCACCCACCAGACCACCCTCGACGAACCGGATCACCCGGTCCGGCGCGGCCACCCCTCGCGCCGGATTCCTCCGCGACCCGCGAAAGTGAGTTACCGGCATGCGCAGAACGTCCCCGGGACACCACCTCCTCGCCCGCTCCGCCACCACCCTCGTGGCCGCCGCCGCGGCCATCGGGTTCTCCTGCGGCCCGGCCACCGCCACCACCATCGACGGCTACTCCGCCACCGTGCAGCAGGAAGCCGTCGCTTCGCTCGCCGCCGATGCCGGGATCAGCGAGTCCGCCGCCGTTGCGCTGCTGCGTGCCCAGGCCGCCGGGGTCGACACCGTGCAGCGGGTCGCCGCCTCGCTCGGGTCGCGCGCGGCCGACGGCTTCCTCGATGCCGCCGCCAAGCCCGTCGTCAACGTGCTCGACCCGGCCGCCGCCGCGCAGGTCGAGCGAGCCGGTGCGCAGGCTCGGCTGGTCAAGCACTCCAGTGCCGCGCTGGCCGGTGCGCAGGACGCCCTGCAAGCCCTGCCCGCGGTGACGCACACGTCGATCGGCCTCGACCCGAAGGCCAACCAGGTCGTGCTGACCGTCGCCGACGCCGCCAAGGGCACCGACGCGCTGCTGAAGGCGGCCGCGGCCCTCGGGGACCGGGTGCGCGTCGAACGGGTCGCGGGGGAGATGCACACCGCGATCTACAACGGCGAAGCCATCACCGGCGGCGGCACCCGCTGCTCCGCCGGCTTCAACACCAACCGCGGCGGCCAGAACTACCTCATCGACGCCGGGCACTGCACGCGCGCGGTGTCGCAGTGGAACGTCGGCCCGTCGCAGGGCGCCAGCTTCCCGACCAACGACTACGGCCTGATCCGCAACACCACCGGCAGCGCACCCGGCGCGGTCACCCTGTGGAACGGCTCCACCCAGCGGATCAGCTCCGCCGGCACCGCGACCGTCGGGCAGCGGATCAGCAAGAGCGGCAGCACCACGCACCTCACCTCGGGGTCGGTGCAGCGGACCAACGTCACCGTGAACTACGCCGAAGGCTCGGTGTACCAGCTGATCCAGACCGACGCGCTGGTCAACCCGGGCGACTCCGGCGGCTGCCTGTTCGCCGGCAGCGTCGGCCTCGGCATCACGTCCGGCAAGGGCGGCGGGAGCTCGTACTTCCAGCCGGTCGGCGAGGCGCTGAGCGCCTACGGCGTCACCCTGAACTGAACCGGGCCGGCCGGGGCGCCCGCCCCGGCCGGTCGCGTCAGTCGCGGCGGTGGAAGATGAGCCGGTAGCCGGCCAGGATGATCAGCGCGCCCAGGATGGCCAGGCCCCAGGTGCGCAGGTCGAAGAACGTGCCGAGCTGGGTGTGGAACAGCGTCTTGCCGATCCAGCCGCCGACGAACGCGCCCGCGATCCCCAGCAGGATGGTGATGATGCAGCCGCCGGGGTCCTTGCCCGGCATGAGGGCTTTCGCGATCACCCCGGCGATGAGACCCAGCACGATCCAGGCGATGATGCCCACGGGGTTGTCCTCTCGTCCGCTACCTCTTGACGGCACAGGATGGCAGGCAGCGGCCCCCGAAGCGCGGCGAGCCACGCCGACGTGATCCGGATCTCACCAGGACGAACGAAAGCCCGCCCGGAACCGTCCCGGGCGGGCCTTTTCGCACGATCCGGCCGGCTCAGCCGCCGCCGTAGGTGGCCTGGGTGACCGCGAAGACGTTGCGGTTGCCCGCACCCTCCTGCAGCGACCACAGCAGGTCGGCGGCGGTGTCGTCCTCCCAGTACGAGATGCTCTCGCCGCTGCCGACCCAGGCGAAGGTCTGCGCGGCGGCCGACGGCTTCCAGTAGTAGAGCTGCTTCGAGCCCGAGGAGTTGAACCACCAGCGGCCGTTGTGCGACGCCACGCCGTTGAGCTTGTACCAGGGCAGCTGCAGCGCCTGGCTCGCCGTGGTGGTGGCGGCGAAGGTGCCGGAGGCCGCGAACGGGTAGCGGATCGCTCGCGGCGCGCGGTTCGGGTAGTCCGTGCAGCCGGACGAGCAGGTGTACTCGGTCATCACGATCGACTTGCTGACCCGGTCCAGGGAGATCGACGACCAGGCGAGGTTCGTCCCCGACGTCGTCTTCGAGCTGATCGTGCCGACCTGCGGCAGGACGTAGGCGTAGTTGTGGGCGTAGTAGGTGCTGCCGCTCTGGTGACCGATCTGGTCGGCGGTGCCGCCGCTGTTCGTCTTGAGGATCTTGCGCATGTCGAACACGCGCATGCCCTTCCCGGTGTCGGCGACGTAGAGGTAGTCGCCGTACCAGGACATGCCGCCCGCGTGGATCGGGATGTCCTTGAAGTCCGGGGCGTCCGCGGTCCCGGTCGGCTCGACCAGCAGGATCTTGCGGTAGGCGTTGGGGTAGTCGGCGTCCCAGTCGACCAGGGTGATCCGGCTGCGCTGCTGGCCGCCGTCGCAGCCGTCCTTGGTGTACCAGCTGACCGCGACGAGCTGGTGGCCGTCGTAGTTGCCGCCACCCGCCGTCCCCACGGCGTCGCGGCTGGTGGTGATGCCCTGCGGGTAGCTCGCGCAGTCGGAGTTGTCGCCGCTGTCGAACCGGAACCCGGTCGAGAGCCCGGCGACGGAGAACGACGACGGCAGCGCCGTGCGGTCGTGGTTCGCGTTGTCCATCACGGTGTGGACGGGCGCGGTGCCGAGCGTCGACACCAGCGCGCTGTTCACGGCGTCGAACTGGGAGTAGCTTGCGGTCAGGGTGTACTGGTCGGCGGGCAGGGTCGTCGGCGCGGCCGCGGCGGCGGACGCCGGTGCGGCGACCAGGCCGGCGAGCACGCCGGCGGCCAGCGCGGCTTGGGCTAGACGGTGCAATGACATGCGGGCCATCTTCGGCCCCGGTCGTACAAGAGCCGTACAACCACGGTCACCGCGCCGCCCGGCGGTCGAGCACCTTCAGCGCCTGCTCGCACCACCGCAGGTTCTCCCGCTCGAACGACAGGCCCCGCATCAGCGTCAGGTACGGGCCGATCCGCTCGGCTTCGGCGAGGTAGTCGTCTTCGAACCGGCCGTCCAGCAGGCGGGCGCGAAGCTTTTCGTAGCCGGCGATCTTGGTTTCGGCCCGGGCCATCCGCTCGGCCAGCGCGCGCCGGACCGCGGCCTCGTCGCCCGCGTCCACGGCCTGCACCTGCACCAGGAGCTCGTCGCGGATCACGCCGGGGCGGGGCGGCTGCGCGGTGAACCCGTGCAGCGCCCGGTGCCCGGCTTCGGTCAGCGAGAACAGCCGCTTGTCCGGACGCCGTTCCTGGTGGACGACCCGCGCCTGCACCAGGCCGTCGGCCGCCATGCGGTCGAGCTCCCGGTACAGCTGCTGCGGCGTGGCCGCCCAGAAGTTCGCCACCGAGGCGTCGAACCCCTTCGCCAGGTCGTAGCCCGACGCCTCGCCTTCGAGCAGCGCCGCCATCAGCGCGTGTCGCAGCGCCATGCTCAACTAGTTGAGTGCTTCGCGCTGGATCCGGTCGAACTGCGCCGCCATCGCCTCCGCGAGGGCCTGCGCCGCCGACAGCGGCCGGACCATCACCGTGAACTCGTCGATCAGGCCGTCCTCGTCGAGGTGCAGGAAGTCGCAGCCCTCGACCCGCACGTCCCCGATCCGGGCCTCGAAGACCAGCGCGTGGTCACGGCCCTCGCCGCCGCTGAGCTCGCGGACGTACCGGAAGTCCTCGAACACGCGCAGCACGCCGCGCAGGATCGCAGCGGTGATGGCCTTGCCGGGGTAGGGCTTGAACGCGACCGGGCTGCGGAAGACGACGTTCTCCGCCAGCGTCGCGGCCATGGCGTCCGGATCGCGCGCCTCGACGGCCTTGCGGAAGCTGCTCATGCCCACCTCGCATACTCAATTAGTTGACTATCTCCGCGCAGCGTACCTCCTCGCCGGCCCGACCTGTGACGGCGTGCGGTGCGTCACGCCCGGGCGAGCCATTGGGCGAGCGTGGTCTCCGACAGCCGCGCGCCCGGTCCCGGCAGGAGGTCTTCCGGCCCCGGCACCGCCCCGAAGTACGGCGCCCGCGGGTCGGTCACCACCGGCCGCGGGTCGGAGCGCGCGGTCAGCACGGTGCGCACCCACGCGTCGAGCCCGAAGACCTCCGGGCCGGCGACCTCGGTGACACCCCCGCTCGGCTCGCCGGTGACGGCCCGCCCCACGGCCGCCGACACCTCGGCGGCCGCCATCGGCTGCACGCCCGCGCCCGGCAGGCGCACGACGCCGCCGGTGGCGGAGCCGTCCGCGATCCCGGCGGCGAATTCGAAGAACTGCGTCGCGCGCACGATCGAGTACGGCAGGCCCGAGCCGGCGATCAGCTCCTCCTGCGCGAGCTTCGCGCGGAAGTAGCCGACGCCCGGCTGCCGGTCCGTGCCGACCACCGACAGCGCGACGTAGTGGCCGGCGCCGGCCTCCTTCGCCGCGTCGACGAGGTGGCCGGTCGAAGTGCGGAAGAAGGCCATGACGTCGTCGTCGGCGAACGACGGCGAGTTGGAGACGTCCACCACGACGTCGGCGCCCTGCAGCACCTCCTTCAGCCCCTCGCCGGTGACGGTGTCCACGCCGGTGCTCGGCGCCGCGGGCACCGCCTCGTGCCCGTGCTCCGCCAGCCAGGTGACCAGGTTCCGGCCGATCAGGCCGGTCCCGCCGATGACGACGACCTTCATGGGGCATTCCCTCCGCTCGGCGCCGCCCGGCGGTCCCGGAGCGGCTGCGCACCCCGAGGACGAGACGACGGACCGAAGCGTGACAGCGGCGAAGGGTATAACGCCCTACACGGCGGCGCCGTGGCGCGCGTATTGGGCGCGCAGGGCCTTCTTGTCCGGCTTGCCCAGCCCGGTCATCGGCAGCGACTCCGCCACGATCACCTGCTTGGGCACGTGCACCGGCCCCTTGCGCTCGCGCACCGCGGCCTGGATCTCCGCCATGAGCTGCTCGAGGGCGATGTCCGCGTCGCGGCGCAGGACCACGACCGCCGTGACCGCTTCGCCCCACTTGTCGTCCGGGGTGCCGATCACGCCGACCTGGGCCACCGCGGGGTGCTCGGCCACCACGTCCTCCACCTCGCGGGGGAAGACGTTGAAGCCGCCGGTGACGATCATGTCCTTGACCCGGTCGACGATGAACCAGAAGCCGTCCTCGTCCTCGCGGGCGACGTCGCCGGTGTGCAGCCAGCCGTCGCGGAACGTCTCGGCGGTGATCTCCGGCAGGTTCCAGTAGCCGCCGGCGAGCAGCGGCCCGGCCACGCAGATCTCGCCCGGCTCGCCGGGGGCCACGGGATTGCCGTCGGCGTCGAGCAGCGCCGTGCGCAGGAACGCCGAGGGGCGGCCGCAAGAGGCCAGCCGCGCGTCGTCGTGGTCACCCTTGGCGAGGTAGCTGATCGCCATCGGCGCCTCGGACTGGCCGTAGTACTGCGCGAAGATCGGGCCGAACCGGTCGATCGCCTCGCGCAGCCGGACCGGGTTGATCGACGCGGCCCCGTAGTACACCGTCTGCAGCGAAGACAGGTCGCGGATGCGCGAGTCGGGGTGGTCCATCAGCGCGTAGAGCATGGTGGGCACCAGCATGGTCGCGGTGATCCGCTGCTCTTCGATGATCCGCAGGGTGTCGGCGGGGTCGAACTTCGGCACCACCACCAGCGAGCCGCCCTTGATCAGTGTCGGGGCGAAGAAGGCCGCGCCGGCGTGCGACAGCGGGGTGCAGATCAGGAACTTCGGCGCCTCGGGCCACTCCCACTCGGCCAGCTGGATCTGCGTCATCGTGGTCATCGCCTGCGCGGTGCCCATGACGCCCTTGGGCTTGCCGGTGGTCCCGCCGGTGTAGGTGATCGAGACGACCTGGTCCGGCGGCAGCACGGCGGGCCGCAGCGGCCCGGGCTCGAACGTCGCGGCGGCCGCCGTCAGGTCCGTGCCGACCCCGGCCAGCGGCTCCGGCACCGGGCCGATGGTGAGCACCTGGGTCAGGCCCGGGACCTTGTCCAGGAGGCCGAGCGCGCGGTCGACGAAGGCGGGCACGGGATCGATGATCAGCGTGGTGATGCCGGCGTCGGCGAGGATGTAGGCGTGGTCGTCGAGCGAGCCGAGCGGGTGCAGCGCGGTGCGCCGCGAACCCTGGAGCTGGCCGGCGGCGATGATGAGCAGCACTTCCGGCCGGTTCAGCGACAGCAGCGCGACCGGTGCGCCCGTGCCGGCCCCGAGCGCCTCGAACGCCTGCGCGTACTGGCTGACCTGCTCGGCGGTCCGGCCCCCGGTCATCGTGGTCTCGCCGAGCACCATCACCGGCTTGTCCCGGTGGCGCTTCAGGGCGGAGACGACCAGGTGGCCGAGGTGGTTCGGATACCGCATCGCCTGCTCGTCCATCCCGGTCCCTTCCACGGCGCCAGACTAGAACGCGTTACTGTTCTCGACAAGATACGGCGATCGGGCCGGGTTTGTCAGCTTGGCGATCCGGTGGAACAGGTTTCAGTGAGTCCGGGGGACGCGCCGGGCCGCGCGTCCCCCGGAGCGGCCTCAGCCGGGCAGGCGCCCGGTGTGGCCGCGGTTGACGGCGACCGCCGACACGCTCACGTACCCGTCGAACAGGGCCTTCGTGTCACTGCCCTCCTCGAACTGCGGTGCGGGTGTCACCGGGTTGTAGGACAGCTGGTACGTCCCGTCGCCCGCCGGCACGTACGTCACCCAGCCCTGCGCCACCCGGCCGACCGACGTCCAGCGCACCGGCGACGGCTCCGACCCCGGCGTGACGTCCGGCTGGTTCACGTTGACCAGCACCATGTCCCGGACGAGGGTCCAGATCCGGGGCGAGGCGAGCAGCCGGACCACGACGTCGGCGGCGGCCGTGTAGGTCTCCGTCGAAGGCGGGGGTGCCACGCGGGTGCCGGCGCTGACCGCCACCGTCGGCACGCCCCGCTCGACCGCCGCGGTGGCCGCGCCGACCGTGCCGGACAGGTTGACCGAGACGTCGGTGTTCGGGCCTGCGTTGACGCCGGAAACCACCAGGTCCGGGCCGGTGGTCCAGCCGAGCCGCTGCGGCAGGACGCCGGTCAGGGCGAGCTCGACCACGTCCGCCGGGGTGATCGACGGGCTGCCGGGGCCGCACGGGGTGCTGCCCTGGCAGGCGCCGAGCACCAGCCCGTGCCCGGGCGCGGCCGCGCAGTCGCCCGCGAACTCGGCGGGCACCGCCAGGGGCGGCGCCACCGATGCTGCGGGAGATCCGGCCGTGGACCGGCTTTTCGCGCCCTGCGACGCCCACGGGCCGACGATCGCCACGTCGGCGCCGGCCTGGCACAGGGCCCGCCGGAGCACGTAGATGCCCCGGCCGTCCGATCCGTCGGGCTTCGCCGCCTGCACCGAATCGTCGTTGACCAGCAGAACCTTCTTGCCCCCCAGCGAAACCGGTTGATCGGGCCGCGGGCTGGCTTGGGCGGGCACGGCCAGCGACAGCGCCACCGCCGCCGCGACCGCGACGCGCAAAGCCTGGTACCGCATCGCCACCTCCTCATTCGTTCGGAATCGGAGGGCCAGGTTAGCGGGAACGGTGGTCGCGGGGTGGTCTTTTCCGTGGTTTCCACGGTGGTGCGCCCGCGGGTGCACCGGCGTGACACTCCTTTGTGGACGGTCGGGGCAACCTGTGCTCTCGCCACGGCCTCGTCGCGGCCGGCCGGCGGCGGGCGCCCGCGCCCCCGGCCTGGTCCGCCACCGCGGTGAACCGGGGCGAAGGTGGCGTGCTCGGGCCGGCTGTCGATCGGGGAAGCCGTCGTGGCTGCGCCGCACGGGTTGGATCGCATTTGCATAGGTGGTGGGCCGGAGTGCGGAGTGGCCCGGACCGCCTGCGCGGGACTGCGAAAAGGCCGGGCGGGCGACGGCGCGGGAGCGGTTCCCGGCTCGCCATCGTCCACATCGGACACTGCGCGGCAGGCGGTCCGGCCACCGGCTTTGTCTTCTACCCGCCGGTAAAGGTGCGGGCGACGACCCGCCCGCGGGGCGGCGGGAATCCACTCGGGAACACCCAGGGATGTGACAAGTCAACCGTCCGGTGCTCGCCGTCGGGGGATTCGGAAAGTGCTTTCGGCGCCGCAACCTTGCGCAGGTGTCACTCGTTGCGCGACTATCTCGGGACGTTCTGCACGTGCATGCGCACGGCGAGGGGGTGTGGTGACCGAAGTGGCGCCGGCGGTGGCCGGGACGACGGACGTCCCGAGCGACGCGGCCTTGATCACGGCGGTTCGTGGTGGTGACATCGCGGCCTACGGGGAGCTCTACGACCGGCACCTGGTCGCCGCCCGCCGGGTGGCGGCCGCGATCGCGGCCGACCCGGCCGAGCGCGAGGACCTGATCGCCGAGGGGTTCACCCGCGTCCTGCGGATTCTGCGCAACGGCGAGGGCCCGGACGAGGATTTCCGGCCGTACCTGCTGACGACCATCCGGAACACGATGATCAGCTGGCGCCGTCGCGACGCGGCCGTCTCGCTGGTGGCCGAGGTACCGGACGTCACGCCGGGCGCGGGCAGCGACGAGCCGGTCGGCAACCGGCTGCACGCCACCGTCGCCGCGGACGCCTTCGCGAGCCTGCCCGAGCGGTGGCGGACGGTGCTGTGGCGGACCGAGATCGACGGCGACTCGCCCGCGCGGATCGCCGAGGACCTCGGGCTGACGCCGAACGGCGTGGCCGCCCTGGCCTACCGCGCCCGCGAGGGGCTGCGCCAGGCCTACCTCGACCAGCACGTCCCCGAGGCCCGCCGTCGCACCTGCCGGACCATCTCCGCCCAGCTGGCCCGGTTCGTGCGCGACGGCATCTCCGACCACAAGGCCCACCGGGTCGCCGCCCACCTCGAACGCTGCCCGGACTGCCGGGAGCTGGCCGACGGGCTCCGCCAGCTCAACCAGGAGCTGCCCGCCACCGTCGCCCCGCTCATCCTGGGCATCCCGCTCGTCTCGCAGTGGCTGTCCACCAGCGGCTCGCTCGCCGGCACCGGTGCCGCCGCGACGGCCACCGGCACGGGCGCGTCCGCCCTGTCGTGGGCCACCGCGGCGAAGGTGGCCGTGGCCGGCGCGGCGCTGGTCACGACGGTGACGATCGGCGCGAGCAGCTCCGGCGACACCCCACCACCACCGCTGTCCGGCGACGGCACGACGACCCAGCCGGTGGCGACCGGGCCGCAGCCGGGCACCCGGGCCGGCCTCCCGCCCGGCGGCGTGCCCACCTCGGACGCCGCGGGAACCTCGGATCCCGGCGGTACCGAGGTGGCGCCGACGGGCGTGCAGCCGGCGGGCGAGTCCTCGGGCGCGGTGGCCTCCGGGGATCCGGCGGTCCCGGGGGCCGGAACCGGTTCCGAGAACGGGAACAACGGGAACGGCAACGGGAACAACGGCAACAACGGGAACGGGCTCGGGAACGACCCGGCCGCCAAGGAGTCCAAGAAGGCGGCGAAGGAGTCGTCCAAGGCCGCGAAATCGTCGGCGAAAGAGTCGAAGAAGGCCGAAAAGACGCAGACCCCCGGCGAGGGGGGCGCGGCCGCGCCGGGGCGGCGGGGCGGGCCCCGGCCCGGGGGGGGGGCCACCCACGGAGCGGGGGTGTGCGGGTGTGGGGGGGCCC
>NZ_JBEXMD010000030.1:0-126742 GCF_040610315.1 Amycolatopsis sp. NPDC004169 | reverse complement strand
GCTCTCAAAGGAAACCCCGACGAGGGGTTTCATATAAGCTCTACTGGCTTAGTTCACTAGCACACTGTTGAGTTCTCAAGCAACACACCCCGAGTCGCACCGCCGTCAAGCGGCCTTACTCGAAGCGAGTTATTCCTAGCAGTTTTTGTGGGCCACCCACTCAATCGCTTTCCGCGAGAGCTTGGTTCGTGTCCCTGTCGCTCGGTTTCCCTGGCGACTTGGAGAACTTTACATGCCCCGAAAGGGCCCGAAACAGGGGGGTCCCTTAACAAGATCGGCGCAGGTCAGACCCCATGACGAAGCCCGTCCGAGGCCCAGTCTGCCCCCAACCGGCCCCGAGCGCCACCGATGCGCGCCGGAAAACATTGCTCCGACTACATTGCACCGTATTGCTCGGAGCCAGCGCTCTGCCTAACGTCGGCGGCATGAACCTCGCCCACGATGACCTCGGGACCGGCCGTCCGGTCCTGCTGGTCCACGGCCACCCCTTCGACCGCTCCATGTGGCGGCCCCAGGCCAGGCACCTCGCCGAGCGCGGCCACCGCGTCGTCGTCCCCGACCTCCGCGGCTACGGCGAGTCCCCCGCCCAGGACGCGAAGACCGGGCTCGACGTCTTCGCCGCCGACCTCGTCGCCCTGGCCGACCACCTGGGCCTGGACCGGTTCGTCCTCGGCGGCCTCTCCATGGGCGGCCAGATCGCCATGCAGCTGGTGGCGGACCACCCCGGCCGCGTCGAAGCCCTCGTCCTCGCCGACACGTTCGCCGGCCTCGACACCCCGGAGGCCAAGCAGGCGCGCATCGACACCGCCGCGAGGATCACCGAGGAGGGCATGGAGCGCTACGCCGAGGAACTCCTCCCCAAGATGATCTCGAAGCAGACCCGCGCGACCAGGCCGGACGTCGAGGCGCACGTCCGCACGATGATGCGCAACGCGCCGAAGGAGGGCGCCGCGGCCGCGCTCCGGGGACGCGCCGAGCGCCCCGACTACACGCCGGCGCTGAGCGGGATCGATGTTCCCACCCTGGTCGTGGTGGGCAGTGAGGACGAGTTCACCCCGGTCGGCGAGGCCGAGCTCATCCACCGGGAAATCCGGACTTCCACCCTGGTGGTGATCGACGGCGCGGGTCACCTGCCTAACCTGGAGCGCGAGACCGAGTTCGACGAGGCACTCAGCACCTTCCTGACCAACAGCGGAGCCACCAGATGACCCAGCAGACCGTGTTCGTGACCGGCGCGAGCGCCGGCTTCGGTGACGCCATCGCGCGCCGGTTCGCCGCCGAAGGCGCCCGCGTCATCGCCGTCGCCCGCAGCGCCGACAAGCTCGAGAAGCTGGCCGGTGAGCTCGGCGACGCCGTTCTGCCCGTGACCCTCGACGTCAGCGACCCCGAAGCGGTCAAGACCGCCGTCGAAGGCCTCCCGCAGGACTGGCGCGAGGTGGACGTCCTGGTCAACAACGCCGGCCTGGCCAAGGGCCTCGAGCCCGCGCACAAGGCCGACCTCGGCGACTGGGACGAGATGATCGCGACCAACGTCCGCGGCCTCGCGCACGTCACCCGCGCGCTGCTGCCGGGCATGGTCGAGCGCGGGCGCGGTCACGTGATCAACATCGGCTCGATCGCCGGCACCTACCCCTACCCCGGCGGCAACGTCTACGGCGCGACCAAGGCGTTCGTCCACCAGTTCAGCCTCAACCTGCGCAGCGACCTGCACGGCACCGGCGTGCGCGTGACCAACATCGAGCCGGGCATGGTCGGCGGCACGGACTTTTCGAAGGTCCGCTTCGACGGCGACCAGGCCAAGGCCGACAAGGTCTACGAGGGCACCACCCCGCTGACCGCCGACGACGTCGCCGAGTCCGTCCTCTGGGCCGCGAACCAGCCGAAGCACGTGAACATCAACGTCATCGAGCTGATGCCGGTGGTGCAGAGCTTCTCGGCGCTGCAGATCTACCGCGAGGGCTGAAACAGGGAGAACAGCGCCTGCCGGCCGGCGTCCGCCCCGGTCAGCAGGCGCTTCGCCCGCGGCCGCCCGCCGGTCGAGGGGTACCGCAGCACCAGCTCGCCGATGCCCGCGAGCTGGTCGAGCAGCTCGCGGACGGACAGGTTCATCCCGGCCCGGTCCGCCTCGCGCCGCATCAGGTGGGTGACCGTCGCGGCCAGGACCGAGACCAGGCCGTGGGCCGCGATCCGCTGCCGCGTCCACTCCCAGCGCGGGGTCGGCCCGGTGACGGCGGGGCCGGTCAGCCAGCGGAACGTCGATTCGAGGTGGGTGCGGGCGCGGTAGGCGGTCACCACCTCGGCCACCGGCCAGTCCCGGTCGGTGACCAGCACCTGCTTGCCGAAGAACTCCTCGTCCAGCCGGGCCAGTGCCGGGGCGTCGATCCGCCGTTCCACCCGGATCTCGCCGGGCCGGTTGCCGCTCAGGGTGGCGGTGAGCACGCGCTCGATGCGGCGGCCGCGCGTCACCCGGCCGATTTCGGCGTGCACCTGGGCCCGGTCGCCGCGGTGGGTGCCGGCCGCGAGGGCTTCCGCGAGGCCGTCGAGCTCCCGGGTCGCGGTGGCCAGCTCGTCGGCGAACGCACGGGACTGCGCCGCGTGCAGCGTCGCCGAGTGGGTCAGGATCACCCGCCGCCGGACGCCGTCGACGACCGCGTGCGTGTCCAGCGCGGTCAGCCCGGCGAACCGTTCCGGGTCGACGCGCTTGCGGGCGGACGCGGGCTGGGTCAGCAGCTCCGGGTGATCGGTCAGCGGCAGGGACCCGACGAACCCGCTGCGTGAGCCCAGGTCCAGCTGGGCCGCCTGGCCGGCGTGGAAGACGAGGGTCGCGGGCCCGAGCCCGGCCATGACCGAGGCGAACGTCGGGGCCGTGCCGTCGTCCCGCCGGTACAGCCGGGACGCCAGCGGGATCGCGCCGTCCCGGGTCACCCGCAGGCCCGCGCCGGCCAGCACGCCCTGGCAGGCCGAGGGCAGCGTGCAGTCCGCCGGGGCGAACGCGGCGAACTGCGGGACGTCGACGGCCAGCGCCGCGTGGTCGTCGAGCTGCTCCAGGACGGCGGCGGAGACGGCTTCCTCGATGCCCGCGATGCGTTCCGGCGTAAGGCGTTCCAGCGCCCGCCACAGACCATCCACTGTGGACAACCGGGACCGGACGAGGTCCGCGGCCGCGCTCGTCTCCCACCACGCCCCGATCGGTGTCTCCGGCGCGGTCGCCCGGTGCAGCACCGCGACGGCGAGGGTCGTCCCCAGCGGCGGCTTCGCGCGCACGACGTCGTCGACGCGGGCGACGAAGTCCAGCCGGGACAGCGTGGCCCACACCGCGGCGACGGCGCCGTACGGCCGGTGCGAGGCCGACTCGGGCTCGCCGCCGGGGACGGCGCGGGCGATCTCGTCGGCCGTGCCGAGGTAACGCTGGGTGACCACCCGCGGCTTGCCGTCCACCCGGGCGGACTCCGCGAGGTAGTAGTACGTCCGTCCGCCGATCTTCTTGCCGACCACCGATGCCACCCTTTAGGTAATACACGTCGAGCCGCTGATCGACAACCACGGCACGGCAGTGACCTGCGACGACGATCACGTCCGGGTACAACCGCAGCCGAGTGCGCAACACACACTGGCTGGTCGCGCGAGGACGGTCCTAGCGTGGGCGGAATGGGACCCGAACCCGACGCCACCACCCCGACCGCCTCCGCGATGCGCCGCGCGCTCGCCCGGGCGCGTGACGGAAAGACACTGGACGTCACCGAAGCGAGCGTCCTGCTGCACGCCCGCGGTGACGACCTCACCAAGCTGTCCGAGTACGCCTCGCGCATCCGCGACGCGGGCCTGGCCGAAGCCGGGCGCGCCGGCGTCATCACCTACAGCCGCAAGGTGTTCATCCCGCTGACCCGGCTGTGCCGCGACCGGTGCGGCTACTGCACGTTCGTGACCGTGCCCGGCCGGCTCGAATCCCCGTTCCTGTCCCCGGACGAGGTCCTCGACATCGCCCGCAAGGGTGCCGAGATGGGCTGCAAGGAAGCCCTCTTCACCCTCGGCGACCGGCCGGAGGACCGCTGGAAGGCCGCCCGCGAGTGGCTCGACGCGCACGGCTACGACGACACGCTGTCCTACGTGCGGGCGATGGCGATCCGGGTGCTGGAGGAGACCGGCCTGCTGCCGCACCTCAACCCGGGCGTGCTGACCTGGCAGGACTTCCAGCGGCTCAAGCCGGTGGCGCCGTCGATGGGCATGATGCTGGAGACCACCGCGACCCGGCTGTGGAGCGAGAAGGGCGGCCCGCACTACGGCTCGCCCGACAAGGACCCCGCGGTCCGGCTGCGGGTGCTCGAAGACGCCGGACGCAGCAGCGTCCCCTTCACCACCGGGGTCCTGATCGGCATCGGCGAGACGTTCGAGGAGCGCGCCGACGCGCTGTTCGAGATCCGCAAGGTCGCCAAGACCTACGGCGGCATCCAGGAAGTCATCGTGCAGAACTTCCGGGCCAAGCCGGACACGAAGATGCGCGCGACCCCGGACGCCGACCTCGAAGAGCTGGCCGCGAACATCGCCGTCGCGCGGCTGGTGCTCGGCCCGAAGATGCGCATCCAGGCGCCGCCGAACCTGATCGGCAACCAGTACGACCTGATGATCCGCGCCGGCATCGACGACTGGGGCGGGGTCTCGCCGCTGACCCCGGACCACGTCAACCCGGAACGCGCGTGGCCGCAGATCGACGAGCTCGCCCGCCGCACCGAGAAGGCCGGCTTCGAGCTCAAGGAACGCCTCACCATCTACCCGGAGTACGTCAAGGCGGGCGAGCCGTGGCTGGACCCGCGGATCACCCGGCACGTCGCCGCCCTCGTCGACTACGACACCGGGCTGGCCCGCGAAGGCGCGATGCCGGTCGGCATCCCGTGGCAGGAGCCGGACGGCGGCTGGCAGGAGTCCGGCCGCACCGACCTGCACACCGAGATCGACACCAGCGGCCGCACCGAGGACCGCCGCAGCGACTTCGATTCGGTGTACGGGGACTGGAAGGAGATCGGCGACCGGATCAAGACCGGGCCGGCCAAGTTCGACACGGACATCCTGGAAGCCTTGCGCAGCGCGGAAAAGGACCCGGCGGGCCTGTCCGACGACGCCGCGCTGGCGCTGCTGTACGCCGACGGCAAGGAACTCGACGCGTTCACCCGGATCGCCGACGACCTGCGGCGCGAGACGGTCGGTGACGACATCACCTTCGTCGTCACGCGGAACATCAACTTCACCAACGTCTGCTACACGGGTTGCCGGTTCTGCGCCTTCGCCCAGCGTCGCACCGACGCCGACGCGTACACGCTCTCGCTGGAGCAGGTCGGCGACCGCGTCGACGAGGCGTGGGCCGCGGGCGCGACCGAGATCTGCATGCAGGGCGGCATCCACCCGGACCTGCCGGGCACCGCGTACTTCGACCTCGCGGCCGAGGTCAAGCGCCGTCAGCCGGAGATCCACCTGCACTCCTACAGCCCGATGGAGGTCGTGAACGGCGCTTCGCGGACCAACCTCTCGCTGAGGGACTGGCTGATCGCGGCCAAGGAGTCCGGCGTGGACTCGCTGCCGGGCACGGCCGCGGAGATCCTCGACGACGACGTCCGCTGGGTGCTCACCAAGGGCAAGCTGCCGACGTCGGAGTGGATCAAGGTGGTCACCACCGCGCACGAGGTGGGCCTGCCGACGACGTCGACGATGATGTACGGCCACGTCGACACCCCGGCGCACTGGGTCGCGCACCTCAAGCTGCTCGCGCGGCTGCAGCGCGAGGGCCTCGAGAAGCACGGCCGGCGCGGGTTCAGCGAGTTCGTGCTGCTGCCGTTCATCCACCAGAGCGCCCCGATCTACCTGGCCGGCCTCGCCCGCCCTGGCACGACGCTGCGCGAGAACCGCGCGGTGCACGCGCTGGCCCGGCTGCTGCTGCACGGCACGATCGACAACATCCAGAGCTCGTGGGTGAAGCTCGGCGAAGAAGGCAGCCGCGCGGTGCTGCAGGGCGGCGTCAACGACATCGGCGGGACGCTGATGGAGGAGACGATCAGCCGGATGGCGGGCGCGTCGAACGGGTCGTACAAGACGATCAGCGACATGCGCGCGATGGTCGAGCCGCTGGGCCGCCCGCTGGTCCAGCGCACGACGGGCTACGGCAGGCCGAGCGCCGAGCGGCTCGCCGCCGCGGAGGCGTCGGACGGCGTCGCGACCGCGGTGCGCAAGCCGCTGCTGCCGCTGCTCACGCCGTGAGGTGAGGCGGGCGCCTTCCGGGGCGCCCGCTACCCTTCCGCCGCATGGGGGTTTCTCGCTTCACACCACTTCTCGTCGTAGTGCTTCTCGCGGGTTGCGGCACTACACCGCCACCACCCGCCCCGACACCGCCGCCGCCGAGCCCGACGTACGGGCCGCCGCCGCCCACGGGTCTGTCGCTTTCGGTCGGTCAGGTGGAAGCCGGGCTCGGGCACCGCGCGAGCGTCCTGACGCTGACCAACCGGGACACCGTGCCGCGCAAGGTCACCGGCTACCCGGACCTGAAGATCCTCGCGGCCGACGGCAGCCCGCTCGACGTCGAGGTGCGGCACGAGACGTCCTACTTCGCCCCGGACCCCGGCCCGCAGGACCTCACGCTCCAGCCGGGTGAGAAGGCGCTGTCGGTGCTCGCCTGGTCGGCCACCGTCACCAGCGGTGACAAGCACACCGGCGCCGCGATCGCCGTGGTCCCGATCCCCGGGGAGCCGGTGCAGAAGCAGCCGCTGGAGACCGATCTCGGCACCACCGGCACCGTCGAGCTGAGCGCCTGGGCGAGCCGGATCGGCAACTGACAACCCTGTGTCACCGCTCACAAACCGACGGTTGACCAGCGGGATTCTGTGCTAACTCTGTTCCTTCACCCGCCGGAAGGGACCTCGACGATGAGCACCTCCGTAGCGCCACTGGAAATGGTCGACACCGACCGCTACCCGCTCACCGATCCGGACAGCCCGGCCTGGCGGGAGACGGTCGGCCGCACCCGCGCCGAGCTGGCCGACGCCGGCTGCAGCGTCCTCGCCGACTTCATCCGCCCCGAGCTGCACGACGTCCTGCGCGCGGAGTGCGCCGCGCTCGAACCGCACGCGTACACGAAGATCGAGCAGGTCAACGCCTACAACACCGCGGTCGGCGAGCCACTGCCCGAAGACCACCCCGGCCGGACGATCATGGAACGCGGCAACGCCTTCGTCGCGCGCGACCGCATCCCGGCGTCCTCGATCATCAGCCGGCTCTACACCAGCCCGGTGTTCCAGCGGTTCGTCGCCGACTGCTTCGGGCTGCCGGAGCTGCACGAGCTCGCCGACCCGCTGTCGGGCCTGACGCTCAACGTGATCGCCCCGGGCCGCGCGCACCCGTGGCACTTCGACACGAACACCCACACCGTCAGCATGCTGACGCAGGCCGCGGACGACGGCGGGATCTTCGAGTACTGCCCGAACATCCGCTCCGCAACCGACGAGAACTTCCCGGCGGTGCGCTCGGTGCTGGCCGGTGACACCCGGCCGGTCCGGCGGCTGGACCTGCGGCCCGGTGACCTGCAGCTGTTCAAAGGACGCTTCGCGCTGCACCGGGTGAGTACCGTGGCGGGCGCGATCGCGCGGCACTCGGCGATCTTCGCCTACAGCGAGCGGCCGGGCGTCATCGGCAGCGCGGAGCGGACCCGGCAGCTGTTCGGCCGCGTCCTGCCCGCCCACCTCGCGGAGCGGACCGCCCGCGGCGACGAACTGCTCGACTAGAGGAGCCTGGCCCGTGCCCTTCGACTCGACCGGCAAGATCTCGTTCGACCACATCTACACCGCGCCCGACCCCCGCCCGTTCTTCGGCACGCTCAAGCGAGTCGGCTACGGAATCCCGCAGCTGGCGAAGCCGTACTTCGCGAAGCTGGTCGCCGAGCACCCCGCCGGGCGGCCGACCGTGCTCGACGTCGGCTGCTCCTACGGCGTCAACGCGGCCCTGCAGCGCTGCGAAGCGACGATGGACGACCTCTACGCCCACTACACCGACCCGGCCGTGCGCGCGCTGGACCACGCCGGGCTGGTCGAAGTGGACCGCAAGCGCATCCGCACCGGCAACCCCCGGTTCTACGGCCTCGACAGCTCGGCTCCGGCGCTCGAATACGCGCTGTCCGCCGGTTTCCTCGACGAGGCGATCCACGCCGACCTCGAGCGCGACGACCCGGACAGCACCCAGCAGAAGCTGCTGGACGACGTCGACGTCGTCGTCTCGACCGGCTGCGTCGGGTACGTCACCGAGAAGACGCTCTCCCGGGTCGCGCGCGGCGCGCGGCCGTGGATGGCGCACTTCGTGCTGCGGATGTTCTCCTACGAGCCGATCGCCGAGAGCCTGGCCGGGCTGGGGTACGACACCGCCCGCGTCGGCGGCGTCTTCCGGCAGCGGCAGTTCGCCTCCGGCGAGGAGCAGACGCAGATCCTGGACACGCTGAGCGCGGCCGGGGTCGACCCCACCGGACTGGAGTCCGACGGGTGGCTCTACGCGCAGCTGTATGTTTCCCGTCCTGATGGCTCGGCCGCGGACCTCGCGGCCGCCCTCGCCGACTCCGACGAAGAAGGATGACCGTGAGCAGTCCGGAATGGTCCACCCGCACCTTCGGCAACGAGGACCGCCTTCCCCGCGTCCCCGTCCCCACGCTGGAGGACAGCCGCCGCCGCTTCCTCGAATGGTGCGCCCCGCTGCTGACGCCGGAGGAGCTGGCGGAGACCGAAGCGGCGCTGGCCGAGTTCGTGGCGGGCCCGGGCCCGGAGCTGCAGGCGCGGCTCGAGGAGTACGACCGCTCGCCGGGCGTGCGCAGCTGGCTCGACACGTTCTGGCCGTACCGCTACCTCGGCCGCCGCGACCGGATTGCGCTCAACGCCAACTTCTTCTTCCTGTTCCAGGACTCCCCGCTCGGCCAGGTGGAGCGCGCGGCCGAGCTGACCGCGGCCGCCGTGGACTACAAGCTGAAGCTCGACGACGAACTCGTGCCGCCGGTGCTCCTGCGCGGCACGCCGCAGTCGATGGTGCAGCACAAGTACCTCTTCTCGGCCACGCGGATCCCGGGCCCGCTGCTGGACACCGCGCGCACGCGGTTCCCGTCGCCCGAGCGGCACATCGTCGTGTTCTCGAAGGGCACGCCGTTGCGCATGGACGTCATCGACGGAGACGGGCGTCCGTACTCGCCCGCGCAGATCGCCGAGGGGCTGCGCGCGATCCTGAAGGACGACCACGTCACCGACGTCCCGGCCGGGCCCTTCACGACGAAGGCGCGCGCGGAGTGGGCGGCTTCGCGGGCCGCGCTGATCGAAGCGGGCAACGCCGCCGCGCTGGAGACCATCGAGACCGCGCTGTTCTGCCTGTGCCTGGACGACTCCACGCCGTCGGACGCCCAAGAAGCCTGCGACCGGCTGCTGTACGGCCAGAACCGCTGGTACGACAAGGCGGTCTCGCTGGTCGTGTTCGAGGACGGCACCGCGGGGATCAACGTCGAGCACTGCGAACTCGACGGCACCACGATCCTCGGCTTCACCGACGCGCTGCTGAGCGGCGCACGCGAAGCGCGTGAGTCCGCTTCGGGCGTTCCGGGCCACGAAGTCGTCGAGTTCACGCTGACCGACGCACTCCGCGAAGACGCGCGTGCCGCCGCGGCGGACTTCAAGGCGTACGCGGACGCGACGGCGACGCAGACCGTGTCGTTCGACTTCGGCGCGAACAGGGCGAAGGAGCTGGGGATGTCCCCGGACGCCTTCGCGCAGATGTCGTACCAGCTGGCGCACCGCCGCGCGAAGGGCCTGACGGGAGCGACGTACGAGTCGATCGCGACCCGGCAGTTCCAGAACGGCCGGACCGAGGCCATGCGGGTGGTCACGCCGGAGGTCGTGCACTTCGCCGACATCATGACTTCGGACGCTTCGCGCGACGAGAAGCGAGCGGCGTTCCGCGCGGCGGCGGCGAAGCACGTGGCGCGGGCGAAGGAGTGCCAGGCCGGGGACGCGCCGGAGCAGCACCTGTGGGAGCTGCAGCTGATCGGCAAGCGCCGCGGGGACACCCCGGACCCGGCGCTGTTCTCCTCGCCGGGCTGGCTGAAGACGCGCAACGACTACCTGAGCACCAGCTCGGCGCCGTCGGTCAACATCCGGTACTTCGGGTTCGGGTCGACCAGCCCGCAGTGCATCGGCATCGCGTACGTGCTGCTGCCGGACCGCTGGAACATCTACCTGAGCACACCGAAGCACGTCTCGGCGGAGATGTACCGCTTCGCCGACGAACTCGCTGTCGCGGTGCGAGAGCTGCAGGAGCTACTGGCCGAGTAGGCGGCGCAGCCACGTCCGCCGGGCGGCCCTGGCCGCCCGGCTGATCGCCGCCTCCGGGACGAGCGAGTCGAAGCCGTGGAAACCGCCGGGCCACACGTGCAGCTCGGCGTCCCCGCCCGCCTGCCAGATCCGGTTGGCGTAGGCGACGACCTCGTCGCGGAACGTCTCGACCGCGCCGACGTCGAGGAACGCCGGCGGCAGGCCGGAGAGGTCCTCGGCCCGGGCCGGGGCCGCGTAGGCCGGGACGTCGGCGGTGCCGCGGCGGTCGCCGAGGTAGGCCGTCCAGCCGATGAGGTTCGCCGTCCGGTCCCAGAGGCCGTGGCCGTCGAGGCCGATCGCCGACGGCGTGTCGTTGCGGTCGTCGAGCATCGGGCAGGCGAGCAGCTGACCGGCCAGTGCCGGTCCGCCGCGGTCGCGGACCAGCAGCGCCAGCGCCGCGGCCAGCCCGCCACCCGCGCTGACCCCGCCGAGCACCAGCGGGCCGGCGAAGCGCTCGGCCGTCCACTCCAGACCGGCGCGGCAGTCCTCGAGCGCCGCCGGGTACCGGTGCTCGGGCGCGAGCCGGTAGCCCGGCGAGACGACGGTCAGGTTCGGCTCGCCCGACCAGGCCAGCACGTTCCGCGCGTCCTGGCCGAGGTGGCTGCTCGCGATCAAGCCGCCGCCGTGCACGTAGTACAGGACGCCCACACTCTCGGGCGGGCGCAGCACCAGCAGCGGGACCTCGCCCGCGTGCTCCTCGGACACCCGGTACGCCGGGTGGGCCGCGGCCAGCTTCTCGACGGTCCAGTTGTCCGCGGCGTTCAGCTCGCGGCGGCCCGGGATTTCGTCCAGCCGGGACAGCGACGGGCGAAGCGCCCGCAACGCCGTGATGACCGGCGCCAGCTCCGGGTCGAACCGGGGCGGTGTCACGGCGCCGGGGTCGAGACGACGAGGACCAGCGAGCCCTCGAAGGCCGGCTGCTCGCGCAGCTTGCCGTACCGGCGCTCCCACGTGCCGTCGTCGAGGTCGTGCTGCAGCTCCGCGGCGAACCGGTGGTGGACGCGGTCGTCGACGAAGCTCCAGGCCGAGCACGACAGCCGCGCACCCGGGTCCAGGAGGCGTTCCGGGCGGGCGTAGTAGGCCTCGTTGAAGCCGTCCGTGCAGTCGATCGGGATCGGCACGCCGATGACCGAGGTGTGGCCGCCGAGGCCGTCGGCGATGTCGTCGACCGACGGGTAGCGGCGGGCCTCCGTCTCGATCACCTCGGGTGCGTAGTCGAGCAGCCAGAACCGGCGCAGCCGCTCCGGGTCGCAGGTGAGGACCGCGATCGAACCGCGGGTGACGCGGCGCATCTCCTTGAGGCCGGTCCACAGGTCGTTCCACTGGTGGACGCTGAACGTGCTCATCGCGCCTTCGAACGCCCGGTCCCCGAACGGCAGCTTCTCGGCGACGGCGTCCACGGCAGGCGGCAGCCCCGCCGGGCGCTGCGCGCGCATCGACGCCGACGGCTCGACCGCGGTCACTTCGCGGTCTTCGGGTTCGTACGCGCCCGCGCCCGCGCCGACGTTCAGCACGGTCCGCGCGTCACCCAGCGCGTCGAGGATGTACCGGCCGATCCGGGGATCCGGCTTGCGGTAGTCGGTGTAGACCCCGCCGATGGCGCCGTAGTCGGCGTCCCCGGCGCTGCCGTCCGCACGTCGCTGGCTCATGACTGAAAAGTATCAGCGCAGGCCGCCGGTGGGGGCGTTGCTCCGCCGGGCGTAAGCGGACGTCGGGCATGCGGCCCAGCCGTCAATTCCTGTCGCAAACTTGCGTAAGTTCGTTCAAGTATTGCGATTTCCTGTCCGCGATTCGTATGATCCGGATCACAGAGGTCCCCACCTGCTGCGGAAAGGCCAGTGCCGCCCATGTCCCTCAGCTCTGTCTTGAGTGCGCCCAAAATTCGCTTCGGTGCATTAGCCACGGCGGTGATCGCCGCCGCCGGGCTCACCATCGCCGCCGCTCCGGCGCAAAGCACCGCCCTCGCCGCCGCCCGCGGTGCGTCCGTGCCGTTCGTCGAACAGGAAGCGGAAACCGCCGCGACCAACGGATCGGTCATCGGCCCGAACCGCGCCGCCGGCACCCTCGCCGGCGAAGCCTCCGGCCGGAAGGCGGTGACGCTCTCCGGCCAGGGCCAGTACGTCGAGTTCACCCTCACCGCCCCCGCGAACTCGATCGATTTCCGGTACAGCGTCCCGGATTCCGTCAACGGCACGATCTCGCTCTACGTCGGCGGCGCCCACAACCGGGACATCGCCCTGACGTCGAAGTGGGCCTGGTACTACGGCTCGTACCCGTTCACGAACAACCCGGGCGACGGGCACGCGCACCACTTCTACGACGAGACCCGCGCGCTGCTCGGCACCTCGTACCCGGCCGGCACCAAGATCCGGCTGCAGGTCGACGCGGGCGACGTCACCCCGGTCACCGTCGACCTCGCCGACTTCGAGCAGGTCGGCGCGGCCGCCACCCGGCCCGCGAACTCGGTGTCCGTCACCGACTACGGTGCCACCGCGAACGACACCGGCGACGACGCGGCCGCGTTCGACGCCGCCGTGTCCGCCGCGCGCAGCCAGGGCAAAGAGGTCTGGATCCCGTCCGGCACCTTCACCCTCGGCCACCACATCACCGTCGACCAGGTGACGATCCGCGGCGCGGGCCCCTGGTACTCGGTGCTCACCGGGCCGCGGGCCGGCATCTTCGGCAAGGGCGAACCGGCGAGCTGCGGGACGTCGACGTATCCCGGCAACCCGGCCGTGCCGGGCACCAGCAGCGCGGTGAAGCTCTACGACTTCGCGATCATCGGCCAGGTCGACGCCCGCGTCGACTGCGACCAGTCGAACGCCATCGGCGGCGCGCTGGGCGGCGGCTCGGTCGTGCAGAACCTGTGGCTGCAGCACACGAAGGTCGGGCTGTGGCTCGACGGGCCGTTCGACGGGCTCACCGTGTCCGGCAACCGGATCCTCGACCAGACCGCCGACGGGCTGAACCTGCACCAGGGCATCAGCAACGTCACCGTGACGAACAACTTCCTGCGCAACACCGGCGACGACGGCCTGGCCATGTGGTCCGAGCACGACGCCGACCACCACAACACGTTCTCCTTCAACACCGTGCTGCTGCCGATCCTCGCCAACAACATCGCCGTCTACGGCGGCCACGACAACACCGTGTCCGACAACGTCGTGGCCGACAACCAGGACCAGGGCGGCGGCCTGCACGTCGCCAACCGGTTCAGCGCGGTGCCGCTGTCGGGGACCACCACCGTCGCGCGCAACACCGCGATCCGCACCGGCGTGCTCGACTCGAACTGGCAGTTCGGCGTGGGCGCGCTCTGGTTCGACGGCCGCGACTCGGCCATCACCGGCCGGATCGACGTCACCGACCTCGACCTGCAGGACAACAACTACGAGGCCATCCAGTTCATCGACAGCGCCACGACCGACGTGCACTTCACCAACGTCCGGATCTCCGGGGCCGGCACGTTCGCCTGGCAGATCCAGGCCAAGCCGACGGGATCGGTGAAGAACGTCGTCGCGACCGGGGTCGGCCGCGCGGGCGTCTACAACTGCATGGGCCCGGACGCGCTGAGCGGCCTCGCCGACCAGGGCGGCAACTCCGGCTGGACGACGACGTACTGCGGATCGTGGCCGACGCCGGTGTACGGCTCGGACAACGGCGGCACGACGACCCCGACCACGCCGCCGACGACCACCACGACCCCGACCCAGCCGGGCGGGAACCTGGCGCTGCACAAGAGCGTCAGCGCGACCGGCTCGCAGGGCGGGTTCCCGCCGGGCAACGCGGTCGACGGGGACGCGAACTCCTACTGGGAAAGCGCGAACAACGCGTTCCCGCAGTCGTACACAGTGGACTTCGGCAGCACGGTCACCGTTTCGCGGCTGGTGCTGAAGCTGCCGCCGTCCTCGGCGTGGGGCACCCGCACGCAGACGATCTCGGTCGACGGCGTCAAGGCCGCGGCCGGCTACTCGTTCGACCCGGCGTCCGGCAACACCGCGACCGTGACGTTCCCGGCGACGTCGGTGCGCACCCTGCGCCTGACCTTCACCGGCAACACCGGCTGGCCCGCCGGGCAGCTGTCCGAACTCGAAGCCTA
Source organism: Amycolatopsis sp. NPDC004169 (assembly GCF_040610315.1). Classification (NCBI taxonomy): domain Bacteria; kingdom Bacillati; phylum Actinomycetota; class Actinomycetes; order Pseudonocardiales; family Pseudonocardiaceae; genus Amycolatopsis; species Amycolatopsis sp. NPDC004169. The sequence continues at coordinate 112,273 of NZ_JBEXMD010000030.1, read as the reverse complement.
TTCGTCCTGAGAGGTGATGACGATGTCCCGCATCCCGGCGCTACTCGCCGCCGCGCTCGCCGCGTCCGGCCTGACCGTCCTCTCCGGCGCCACTCCGGCCGCCGCAGCCACCTGTCCCACCACGGCTTCCGGCGGCGCGAGCGTGCCGTTCCGGACCGTCGAAGCCGAGTGCTCGGCGACCAACGGCTCGGCCGTCGGCCCCGACTACACGCAGGCATCGCCGGCCTCGGAAGCCTCCGGGCGGCAGGCCGTCCGGATCACCACCGGCCAGTACGTCGAGTTCACGCTGCCCGCCGCGGCGAACTCGATCAACGTCCACTACAGCGTCCCGGACGGCTCTTCGGGCCGCCTCACGGTCTTGGTCAACGGGACCAGGCTGGCCCTGCCGGTCACCTCCCGGTATTCCTATGTGGACACCGGCTGGATCCCCGGCGCGAAGACGCACCACTTCTTCGACGACGCCCGGCTCCTGCTCGGGCAGAACCTGGCCGCGGGCGCGAAGGTGCGGGTGCAGGCCGACTCCGGTGACGTCGGCCAGGCGACCATCGACCTCGCCGACTTCGAGCAGGTCGGCGGCGCGGGCACGAAACCGGCGAACGCGCTGTCGGTGACCGACTACGGTGCCACGGCGAACGACTCCTCGGACGACTCGCAGGCGTTCCGCAACGCGCTCTCGGCAGCTCGTTCGCAGGGGCGTGAGGTGTGGGTGCCGTCCGGCCGGTTCGAGATCGGCTCGGCCCTGCAGATCGACCAGACGACCGTCCGCGGCGCCGGCCAGTGGTACACCGTGCTGCACGGCAACAACATCTTCAACAACGGCAGCGCGTCCGGGAACATCAAGCTCTACGACTTCGCCGTGTTCGGTGACGTCACTGAGCGCAACGACGGCAGCCCGGACAACGCGTTCCACGGCGTCCTCGGCTCCGGCTCGGTCGTGTCCGGCCTGTGGATCCAGAACACGAAGTGCGGGCTGTGGCTGATGAACGGCGCTTCGTCGAACCTCACCATCGAGAACAACCGCATCCTCGACACCCAGGCCGACGGCGTCAACTTCGACGGCGCCGTCACGAACTCGACCCTGCGCAACAACTACCTGCGCAACAACGGCGACGACGGGCTCGCGCTGTGGTCCAACGGCCAGGCCGACTCCGGCAACTCGCTGGTCAACAACACGGTCGTGCAGCCGAACCTGGCCAACGGCATCGCGCTCTACGGCGGCTCGAACAACACGGTGAGCGGCAACCTCGTCCAGGACACCAACGCACTCGGCGGCGGCTACCTGGTCGCGAACCGGTTCAATTCGGTGCCGTTGTCCGGCACGGTGACGCTGTCGAACAACACCGCGCTGCGGGCCGGGGCGCTCGACCCGAACTGGCAGTTCGGTGTCGGCGCGCTGTGGTTCGACGCGCGCGACCAGGCGATCACCGGCGTGACCATCCGCGTCACGGGCTTCACCGCCATCCAGAGCCCGTACGAAGCCATCCAGTTCATCGACGGCAACGGGCAGGGCAAGCCGATCCAGGGCATCACCATCGACGGCGTCTCGGTGCAGGGCGCCGGCACGTTCGTGGCGCAGTCCCAGACGCAGGGTTCGGTGTCGATCAGCAACCTGACCGCGTCCGGCGTCGGCGTGACCGGGACGTACAACTGCCCCTACCCGACTTCGATCCCGAAGATGACGTTCAGCGGGTCGGGCAACAGCGGCTGGACCGGCACCTGGGGCGACTGCTCGACCTGGCCCGCGCCGAACTCGGGCCCGCCGCAGCCGCCGCAGTCCGGCACCAACCTCGCCCGTGGGAAGGCGATCACCGCGTCCGGGTCGCAGGGCGGGTTCCCGCCGTCGAACGCCAACGACGGTGACGCGAACTCCTACTGGGAGAGCGCGAACAACGCGTTCCCGCAGACGCTGACCGTGGACCTCGGCGCGGTGGCGGCGATCAACAAGGTGACCCTGAAGCTGCCGCCGTCCTCGGCCTGGGGCGCGCGCACCCAGACGGTGACGATCTCCGGCAGCACCGACGGCGGCTCGTACACGACGCTGGTGGGTTCCCGCGGCTACGCGTTCGACCCGGCGTCCGGCAACACGGCGTCGGTGTCCTTCGCGACGACGTCCCAGCGGTTCGTGCGGCTGACGTTCACCGGCAACACCGGCTGGCCCGCCGGCCAGGTGTCGGAGTTCGAGGTGGCAGCGGCCTGATGTGACGATCCGGCACGGCGGCTCGACGGTTCCGCACGGAACCCTCGGGCCGCCGTGTGCTGCACCAGCATCGCCCCGGAGATCATCCGGGGGGGGGAGGACCAGTGCCGCGTCTGCTGCTCGTCGCGAAGTAGGCCGTCGTACTTTTGCGCTCGGTTGCTGTAAAGTTTCAGCCATGACGCGTCGCCTTGCCGAAGTCGCCCGCCAGGTCGGGGTCAGCGAAGCCACGGTCAGCCGGGTGCTCAACGGCCGGTCCGGGGTGTCCGCGAGCACCCGGGCCGCCGTGCTCACCGCGCTGGACGTGATGGGGTACGAGCGGCCCACCCAGCTGCGGGGCGAGCGCGCCCGCCTGGTCGGGCTGGTGCTGCCGGAGCTGCAGAACCCGATCTTCCCGGCGCTGGCCGAGATCATGGGCAACGCGCTGGCCCAGCAGGGGTTCACCCCGGTGCTCTGCACGCGCACCGCGGGCGGGGTGTCGGAGGCCGAGTACGTCGAGCTGCTCCTGCAGCAGCAGGTGTCGGGCGTGGTGTTCGCCGGCGGCCTGTACGCGCAGGCGGACGCGGTCCACACGCACTACCACCACCTGGTCGAGCGCCGGCTCCCGACGGTGCTGATCAACGCGGCGGTCGACCACCTCGGGCTGCCCCAGGTCTCGTGCGACGACGCGGTGGCCGTCGAGCAGGTGGTCGGGCACCTGAGCTCGCTCGGGCACGAGAAGATCGGCCTGGTCCTCGGCCCCACGGACCACGTGCCGTCGCAGCGCAAGCTCGAGGCGTTCCGCGCCTACGCGGCGAAGCTGGGGTTGCCGGTGCTGGACGAACTGGTCGAGCACGGGATGTTTTCCATCGAGGGCGGCCACGCGGCGGCGGCCCGCCTGTACCCGCGGGGTGCCACGGCGGTGCTGTGCGCGAGCGACCTGCTGGCCCTCGGAGCCGTCCGCGCGGCCCGCCGGCAGGGGCTGTCGGTGCCGGAGGACATCTCGGTGGTCGGCTACGACGACTCGGCCCTGATGAACTGCACGGACCCGCCCCTGACGACCACCCGCCAGCCGATCGAGGCGATGGGGCGCGCGGTGGTGGAGCTGCTGGTCAAGCGGATCAACGGGGGCGAAGTGGCGGCGGAGGAGCTGCTGTTCGCGCCCGAGCTGGTGGTGCGGGGATCCACCGCGCGCCGGACTGCCTGACCTGTTTTTCGAGAGCGCGACGGCTTGCGAGCCGTCGCGCTTTTTCCTGCGCCCGCATCCGGACGACACGCGTGATCCCCCAGCCGACACGCGTGCTTGGAGGGTCGACACAGCTCAGCCCCGTGTCGACCCTCCGATCACGCGAGTCGACCTCTCAATCACGCGAGTCGACCCCCAATCACGCGTGTCGTCCCTTCCGACACCAGGCGTCCGCGGCCTGTTCGTAACTTGCAAAGTCTCGTCGGCTTATTGCGCCGATCTGGTCTCCCACTTTAGAGTGACCGCAATCACGTGACAGCCGTCGCGACCCCGAGAAGAGGCTTGAGATGAGCAGTCCCTGGTCCAGAACCGCCACCCGACGGATGTTCTGCCTGCTCGCCGCAGGTGGGCTCGCCCTCACCGCCGCCGCCTGCGGGGACGGCGACACCGCCGCCCAGAGCGGCGGGAAGGTCAAGATCACCGTCACCGGGCAGCCGCCGACCAGCCAGCCGTTCGAGCGCAGCGTGTTCGACGCCGACGTCAAGGAGTTCGAGGCGTCCCACCCGAACATCCAGATCGAGCCCCACGAGGGGTTCATGGACCCGAAGACGTTCTCCGCGAAGCTCGCCGGCGGGCAGCTCGAAGACGTCTACTACGTCTACTTCACCGACCCGGCGCAGATCATCGCGCGCCACCAAGCCGCCGACATCACCGAAGCCGCGAAGAGCGTCCCGCACGTCAACGACATCAAGCCGGAACTACTGGACAACTTCCGCGATGCGAACGGCAAGCTCTACGGCCTGCCCACGATGAACTACACCATGGGCCTGCTCTACAGCCGCCCGCTGTTCCAGAAGGCCGGGCTCGACCCCGACAAGCCGCCGCAGACCTGGGACGAAGTCCGCGAAGCCGCGAAGAAGATCTCCGCGCTGGGCAACGGCGTCGTCGGGTACGCCGACTACAGCAAGAACAACCAGGGCGGCTGGCACCTCACCGGCTGGCTCTACTCGATGGGCGGCGACGTCGCCCGCAAGGACGGCGACAAGTGGGTCGCCGACTTCGCGAACGAGAAGGGCAAGCAGGCCCTGCAGTACCTGCACGACATGCGCTGGACCGACAACTCCATGGGCGCCAAGCAGCTGCTCGAAGCCCAGGACGTCCAGCGCATGATGGGCGCAGGCCAGCTCGGCATGTACATGGCCGCCCCGGACAACGTTCCCGTGCTCGTCAAGCAGTTCAACGGCAAGTACGAGGACTACGGCATCGCCGGCATGCCCGGCGGCCAGGGCACCCTGCTCGGCGGCGAGGGTTACATGATCAACCCGAAGGCGTCGCCGGAGAAGGTGAAGGCCGGCCTCGAGTGGATCCAGTGGAAGTACCTCAACCCGGACCGCTTCGAGAAGCACATCCAGCAGTACGTCGACGGCAAGCAGCCGGTCGGCCTGCCCGCCGAGCCGACGCCCGACGTCTGGACCGGCTCCGTCCGCGAGCAGCAGCTGGCCCTGAAGGCCAAGTACGCCAACGTTCCCGCGAAGAACTTCCAGTCCTACGTGGACACCACGAGCCGGATCAAGGGCAGCATCGAGCCGCCGAACGCGCAGCAGATCTACGCCGCGCTCGACAGCGTGATGCAGGCCGTGCTGACCGACCAGAGCGCGAACATCGACCAGCAGCTGTCGTCCGCGTCGTCGAAGGTCAACAGTGTCCTCGCCCAGGTCAAGTAGCCTGCTCGCCTGGCCCGCGACATCCTCGTCGCGGGCCAGGCGCCCGGCTGCCTCGCAAGAAGAGCGGCGCCGCACCGCGCTCAAGCGGAAGATCAAGGAGAACCTCACCGCGTACGGCCTGCTTTGCGCCGCGCTGGTGGTGTTCGCCCTGTTCTCCTGGTACCCGATCGTCCGCGGGGTGCTGCTGAGCTTCCAGCAGGTCGACTTCGTCAACGCGCCGACGTGGGTCGGCTTCGACAACTTCACGAAGCTGTTCGAAGACCCGCTGTTCGGCGTCGCCTGGCGCAACACGCTGCTGTTCACCGGGCTCGCGCTGGTTTTCGGCTTCGCCGTCCCGTTCCTCACCGCGGTGCTGCTGAACGAACTCCGCCACGCCAAGGCGTTCTTCCGGCTCGCCGTCTACCTGCCGGTGATGCTGCCGCCCGTGGTGACGGCCCTGATGTGGAAGTGGTTCTACGACCCGGGTCCTGGCCTGTTCAACTCAGCGCTCGGGGCGGTCGGCCTGCCCGGCGGCCAGTGGCTGGATTCGAGCAGCACGGCGATGCTGAGCCTGGTCTTCGTCTCGACGTGGGCCAACATGGGCAGCACCACGCTCATCTACCTCGCCGCGCTCGGCACGATCCCCGGCGAGCTCTACGAAGCCGCGGAGCTCGACGGCGCCGGTCTGTGGAAGCGCCTGCGGCACGTGACGTTCCCGCAGACGCGATTCGTCCTGCTGGTACTGCTCCTGCTGCAGGTCGTCGCGACCATGCAGGTGTTCACCGAGCCGTACGTGATGACCGGCGGCGGCCCGGACGACTCGACGGTGACCGTGCTCCTGCTCCTGTACCGCTACGCCTTCGTCTACAACGACTTCGGCTCGGCGAGCGCGATGAGCCTGCTGCTGTTCGTGGCGCTCGGCGTGTTCTCGGCGTGGTACGTCCGGCTGACGCGGAAGGCGGACCAGTCATGAGGACCCTCGTCTCCCCCGGCGCGCTGCGCAGCCCGCGCGGCAAGGTCGTCTACGGCGTCGTCTTCGCCTGCACCCTGCTGGTTTTCCTGCTGGCCTTCATGTTCCCGCTCTACTGGGTCGTCACCGGCGCGCTGAAGTCACCGCAGGAACTGGCGCAGACGCCGGCAACGCTCGTCCCGCACGAGTGGCACCCGGAAACCTTCGCCGACGCGTGGGACCAGCTGAGCCTGGGCAAGTACTTCCTCAACACGCTGATCGTCGCGGGCGGCGCGTGGCTGGCGCAGCTGGCCATCGACGTCCCGGCCGCGTTCGCGCTGTCGAAGCTGCGCCCGAAGTTCGGCAACGTCGTGCTCGGGCTCATGCTGGCCACGCTGATGCTGCCCGCCACCGCACTGCTGGTCCCGACGTACGTCACGGTGACGGACCTGCCGCTGCTGCACCTCAACCTGATCAACTCGCCGGCCGCGGTCTGGCTGCCGGCGGCGGCGAACGCGTTCAACATCTACCTGCTCAAGCGGTTCTTCGACCAGATACCGGACGAGCTGATCGAGGCCGCGCGCATCGACGGCGCCGGCCCGGTGCGCACGCTCTGGCGGATCATCCTGCCGATCTCGCGGCCGATACTGGCCGTGGTGTCGATCCTCGCGGTGGTCACCGCGTGGAAGGACTTCATCTGGCCGCTGCTGGTGTTCCCGGACACCGAAAAGCAGACGCTCTCGGTGATGCTGCAGCGGGTGGCGATCGACATGCCGCTCAACGTGCTCGTCGCCGGGATGGTGCTGGCCAGCCTGCCGATGGTGGCGCTGTTCCTGGCCTTCCAGCGGCAGATCCTCGCCGGGCTGACCGCCGGCAGCATCAAGGGCTGAGGCCTTCCTTTCCACGACAAGCAGGAGGGGCACTTTCGTGACCGACAAGACCGGCTGGTGGCGGAGCGCGGCGATCTACCAGGTGTACATCCGCAGCTTCGCGGACGGCAACGGCGACGGCGTCGGCGACCTGGCCGGCGTCCGCGCCCGGCTGGACCACCTGGCCGACCTGGGGGTCGACGCGATCTGGTTCACGCCGTGGTACCCGTCGCCGATGGACGACGGCGGCTACGACGTCGCCGACTTCCGCGACATCGAGCCGCTGTTCGGCACCCTCGCCGAGGCGGAGGACCTGATCGCCGAGGCACACGCCCGCGGCATCCGGGTGATCATCGACATCGTGCCCAACCACTGTTCCGACGAGCACCGCTGGTTCCAGGCCGCGCTGGAAGCCGGGCCGGGATCGCCGGAGCGGCAGCGGTTCTGGTTCCGGCCCGGCCGCGGCCCGGACGGCAGCGAGCCGCCGAACAACTGGAAGTCGCGCTTCGGCGGGTCCGCATGGACCCGGGTGCCCGACGGCGAGTGGTACCTGCACCTCTACAGCTCGCGCCAGCCGGACTTCAACTGGGACAACCCGGAGATCCGCACGGAGTTCGAGGACGTGCTGCGCTTCTGGTTCGACCGCGGCGTGGACGGCTTCCGCATCGACGTCGCCGACGGTCTGGTCAAGGACCCGCACCTGCCCGACGTCGACGACGGCGACGAGACGCCGTTCTCCGACCAGGAAGGGCTGCACGAGATCTACCGCTCGTGGCGCAAGATCGCCGACAGCTACGGCGGCGAACGCGTGCTGGTCGGCGAGATGTGGCTGCCGGACATGTCGCGGGCCGCGCGCTACCTGCGCCGCGACGAGCTGCACTCGGCGTTCAACTTCGACTTCCTGGTCTGCCCGTGGGACAGCGAGCGCTTCCGGGACGTCATCACCCGCACGCTGCGCGCGCACGACGAGGTCGGCGCACCGGCGGCGTGGGTGCTGTCGAACCACGACGTCACCCGGCACGTCACCCGCTACGGCAGACAGGGCGACACGGGGTTCAGCTTCGCGAACCGCCTGCACGAGCTGCCGGTGGACCTCTCGCTCGGCACCCGGCGCGCCCGGGCGGCGGCGCTGCTGACGCTGGCCCTGCCCGGCGGCCTGTACGTCTACCAGGGCGAGGAGCTGGGGCTGTGGGAGGTTCTGGACATCCCCGACGAGCTGCGCCAGGACCCGGTCTTCGCCCGCACCCACGGCACCGACCCCGGCCGCGACGGCTGCCGGGTGCCGATCCCGTGGTCCGGCGAGGAGCCCCCGTTCGGCTTCGGCAGCGGCGGGGCTTGGCTACCGCAGCCGGTTTCCTGGAGCGAGTACACGGCCGAGGCGGAGGCGGCGGACCCGGCGTCGATGCTGTCGCTGTACCGCAACGGCCTGCGGATCCGCCGGTCGCTTCCCGCGGGGGCGCTCGAGTGGCTTTCGCTGGGCGAAGGCGTGCTGGCGTTCCGGATCGGGACCGGGTTCACGTTCGCGCTGAACTTCTCGGCCACGCCGGTCCCGCTGCCGGCCGGGGAAGTCCTCCTGGCCAGCGGCGAGGTCACTGACACGTTGCCGACGGACACGGCGGTCTGGCTGCGGCACTAGAACACACCGGAGGCCACCGCCGGACAAACCCGCGGCGGCCTCCGGTGGCTCACCCGACGCGCTCGGACAGCTCGAACACGGTGCCCCACGGGTCGCGGAAGAACGCGAGCCGTGCGCTGATGCCCGCGACCTCGAACGGCGGGTTGACGACGCCGAACCGCGGCTGGGCGGCGGCCCCGGCGCCGCCGGTCACGCGTTGGCCGCAAAGGTCCAGACCGCGCGCTGGCCGGGGCCGACGGTGAGGGTGGAGTTGCCGATCTCTTCGCTGTGCACCAAGGGCATCGGCTCGACCAGTGCCATGTCCACCTGACGCAGCCCGGCGGCCGCGCGCGGTACCGCGTCGAACCGCAGCACCGCGCCGCCTCCTTCGGCGACCACACCCCCGGGTCCTTCCCGCACTGTGTACCCGCCCGCCCGCAGCAGGGGAACGCTGCCGGCGAGGTCGTCCGCGGTGACGGCGACCCTGACCCCGGTGAAGTCGAGCAGGTGCGGTGATCGGCGGTAGCTGTCGAGGTAGCGCTCACGGCCGACATCGCCGGGGTGGGCCTCGGGCCCGCTCCCGCTGCGCGGGTCGGCGAAATACGATTGTTCGTATTCCATTCCCCAAACCCGGAACGCGTCGTAGATCTGCGTCGTGTAGACGGCCCGGAACCACGGAATCAGCACCCCGTCACCGAAATCGCGCGGGTGACGGCGCTCGACCGGCGTCGGCACCCCGAGCTCCGGCAGCCTGCCGGCGACCGCGGCCAGCTCGCCCGCGCTCTCCACGGACAGGCCCACTCCCGCCGAACCGAGCGCGGCTTCCCGACCGGGCACGTCGCCGGCCCTGAACAGCTCCAGGTACGTCGTGCGGCCCATCACGTACCACCCGGTCCACGTCCGGCTGTCGTCCGTCGTGGTACGGGGGTGGCAGCCGGCGAACGTCCGCAGGTATTCGGACGCGGCGACCGCGTCGGCGGTCACCGCGTCCAGCACTCCGTAACAGTGGTTGAGCTGCAGCAGCTGCCGTTCTTCCGCGACGGTGGGGCTTTCAGGCATCCAGCTGCCACTCGTCGCCGTGCACCAGCGGAACCACGGTGCCGCCCTGCTCGATGCCGTCCACCTCCACCTCCGGACCGCCGACCATGAAGTCCAGGTGGATGCTGGACTGGTTGATGCCGATTTCCCGCAGGGCCACCGGATCGTTCGCCGGCGCGTCCTCCACCGCGAACGGCGCGCCGTTGCCGAGAGCCAGGTGGCACGTCGCGTTTTCGTCGAGCAGCGTGGTCCGGAAGAGCGTGTTCAGCTCGCCCACCCTCGACGTCGCGTCCACCAGGGCCACCTCACCGAACCGGGTCGCCCCTTCGTCCCGGGACATCAGCTGGTGGATCGTCTTCTCGCCGGCGGACGCACTCGCCTCCTCCACCCGGCCGCCCGCGACGCGCAGGGTGAGGTCCCGCACCTCGACGCCGCCCGCGTAGAGGGGCCGGGTGGCGCGGACGACGCCGTCGGCGCGGCGGAGGTCCGGGACCGTGCCGATCTCCTCGGTCGGCAGGTTGGGCAGGTGCTTCTGCCCCCATTCCGTCTCGAAGACCGCGGCTCCCCAGCGCGCGGCCGGCAACAGGCCGACGGTCAGGTCGGTACCGGGTCCGCGGAACCGGATGGCGTCGAAGTGCCGCTCGGTGATGGCCTTCGCGCGCGCTTCCAGCCGCGCCATGTGCTCCTGCCAAGCCGCGACCGGGTCCGGCTCGTCCAGCCGCACGGCTCGCTCGATCAGCCCCCACAACCGATCGACGTCGGGTTCGCCGAACAACGCTTCGGCCCACCCCTCGGTCGGGCACGCGATGATCGACCAGGCGACCGCGCGCTCGTTGATGCCACGCAGGTGTTCCTTGCGGACGTCGATCGCGTCCGCGCGGGCGACCCGGCCGCCGTCCAAGCCCGCCATCGCGTTCGGGTCCGGGTCGCCGACGATCACCATGCGGCACACGTGCCGGCGCCTGCCTTCTTCGAGCCGCATGACCTGCCAGGGCGGCGCCCAGCCCAGGCCCTCGTCGGCACCGAACTCCACCTGCGCGCGCAGGATCTGCTGGTCGTTGTACAGGACATCCACGTAACGGGCGCCTGCCGCGTAGGCCGCGCGTGCCACGCTGCGGGCGAGTGGTGCGTGCTCCACCGCCGCCTCGACCAAGAGGTCCTGACCCGGCCGGAGACACACGCCGACCTCCACTGCCAGCTTCGCATAGCGGTTCAACCGCTCGACCGTGCTCACCATCGACCCGTCCCCTTTGTTACATTCAGGTAAGATCCGCGAATTCGCCCGACAATACAACAGAAGAGTGGTAATGCGCTTCGCGCACTGTTTCTTGATCGTCCGCACGTGCATCCCCGCCGATCACGGAGATCACTATAGCGAGCCGACGACCGGATACCTACGGGCACAAGCGGAAACCATGATCAATTGAAGGCCTCCCGTTGCCTGTCAGGCGATCAGAATTGTACGGCCGGAAGAGCGTGCAATTAGCCCGAATGGCATACCGCTGAACGTTACCTTGGCATTCTGGAAGAGATCCTGCTAGCATCGGGGAGCGATCACGGCTCGGTTCCGAGTCGCATGGGGACTGGGGCGGAAATCGCAAATTTGAACCATCAATCAGAGGTAATTCACCTTTCGGAGGATTGAAATGGTCGAGTTTGAGCTGGACATCGTCGAGGACACGCAGGACTTCCCCGTTCTCCTCTGCACCTCGTACTAAGGGGAACAGCTCGCCGATGACCTGTTCGGGCTTATCTGGAGGGGCCTGTCGAGAAGCCAGCTGATCCCTGGCACAGTTTCGATACGTTCTTGCGCGATATTACTGTCGTGCCCTTCGGTGTCGTGCGGCCGAAGGGCGGTTCTGCCGTGGTAAATCGCGCAATTCCGCCCGAGCGGGCGTCAATCACAGCGAACTGAAGCGGACGGGCGGGTCTCGTCACGAGGCCTGCCCGTCCGTCAGAACGGAGCATCTTTCGGTGAGCGCTACGCCGATTCTCGATGATCAGTTGTATCTGGGGTTGGATCACGTGGATGCCCGGTCCGGTCGTTTCGCGGGCGGGGCCTGCGACGACGTGCCCGAACGGGCCATGGTGCGGGCACACGGCGAAGCCACCGAGCGGGCGAGTTTGATCGAGAACGGTCCGCTCATGGTCATCTCCCGGGGTGAGGCGGTGGAACGTGGCCTTTCCCTGTTCACCCCGCACGAAATCCTCGAAGACGCCGAGGACTGGGTCCCGGCCCGGAGCGCCACGACCGGCGAGGCCGCCGGCGTGCCGGCGGACGCCGCGCTGCTCCGCAGGGTGAGCACCAAGCTGCGCGTACTGCCGTGGCGGCAGAGTTCGGTCGGCACGGCCGCACACCCGGACCGCGACGTCGCCGGCGTCAGCGGGATCCTGGAATGCCTGGAACGCCAGGCGATCAGGCGGGTGTGGGCGGGAACGGTCACGCTGGAGCCCGCCACCGAGCAGCTCGCCGAACTGATACCGCCCGGGCTGGCGAAAGCGCTTGCGGACCGCCGGCTCGTCGCCCACGCCTGGGGGGTGCGGGAAATGGCGCCGATCCACGTCACGCTGGTCCTGGTCGGCAGGCACGACCGGGCCCAGGCGACCTTCGGCGCCGGTGCGGGGTTCGCACAGGGGCCCGCGCTGCTGCACGCGTTGCACGAGGCCGTGATGGTGCGGGCCTCGCTGGGGAATCCCGTCAACCGGAGCGAACCCGAATTCCTCCGCGGCGCCCGTTCGGCCGGTCACCAGGAGGCGTTCCTGTCCTTCCTTCGCCACCTCGAGAAACCCGTCGGCGAGGCGAGCGACCCGGCCGCGATCACGCCCTCCGAACTGCCGGCCTTCGTCGAAGACCGTTTCGGTGTCGCGCCGCTGCTCATCGACGTGCCGTCGGTGAACGCCACCGCCGTCGTCAAGGCGGTCATCCCGTCGGCGGAGTTCCTGACGCCGCGGTCGGGCGGCGACTACATCGTCGCTCCGGGCTACCTGGAATAGCAGAAGGGATCTTCAACGATGACTTCGACCGCCGCGAGACGCCCGGGGCTGACCGATTACCCCCGATCAGACGACACCGCGTTGGCCACGCTGGAACTCTCCGACCACAACCGGACGATGGTGCTGCGGCGGCGTGAGCTGTGGTCGACCTACCTGCGCGGCCACGGCAACCCGGACGCGGCAGTGGCCACGCGGTTCATCCCGCTGCTGCTCGAGCTGATCCGCACCCGCTCCGGCGAGGGGCTCCCGTTCGTGCCCGGCTCGTACTACCCGCCCGGTTTCCGTCAGCACGTCCTCGGTCACACCGCATTCCCGGACGACGCCATCGATCACCGGTTGAGCGCGAAGGACGAGAGCGGGCTGCCGTTCCTGGCGGAACTGCGCGCCATGCTGGAGCCGGGCTCGGACGTCTCCGTGCCGACCCTCACGTCACTGGCACAGGTCCTCAACGTGCTGGGGTTGTTCAGCGTCTCCGCCAAAGCGCTCGGCAAACGAGCCGTCGAAAGCGGCGACCCCGTTCTGACCTACGAGGTGGCCCGTTCGTACTACGGGCTCGTCACCGATTCGGACAAGGCGGCACAACCGTTCCACACGCTGGCCGCGGACACCGGGATTTCGCCGGGGACCCGGCTGAGCGCCTACGGCAGGCTGATCGCGCACTACTGCCGGCGGCAACGCGACCTCGACGAGTGCGCCGAGGTGGCCGCGGACGCGCAGGCGCTGATCGACGGCGTCACGGCGGACACCTTCGACCTCCGCCTGTACGTCAGCCGGACCTACCGGGCACTCGCGCTGTACGCGGTGCGCCGTCGCGACATGGCGGACATCGCCGACAAGATGCAGCTCGCCATCGACCTCGCCAGAGGCCTGAGCGCCGCGGCGAGCACCCCGGCGGAAAAGGTGGCGGCCGCGCAGAACGAGCGGCTGAGCCTGGAGGCCAGTCTCAAGGCGTTCATCAACTCCAAGGGCCGCGCGATGGTCATCGACATGGAACCGGACGCGGCGGCCGGCCGGCTGCTCGAACTCGACCCGGGTGATCCCTACACGCAGCTCTACGCGGGCGACACGCTGTGGATGACCGGCCACGACGAACGCGCTCTCGAATGCTTCACGACGGGGGGTGCGCTCGGCACCTTCCCCGGTGCGCTGGCCGCGGCGCGGGCCGGCGTCGCCTTCGACACGCTGGGGCGCAAGGAAGAGTCGGAAACCTGGTTCGCGGTGGCCGCGGAGCTGGACCCCGCCGCCACGGCGGCCTGACGCGATGACGGAAGCGACCCGGCTGGTGGCCGATCTGCCCGACCGCTCGGACGCCGTCGTCAGCGGCCTGTCGGAGGCGTTCCGGCAGTCCCAAGTGGACTACCTGCCGGACTCGGTGTGCTGGTACCGGGACCGCTGGCTGGTCTCCACCGACGCGTGGGGAGACCGCCGGGTGGGGCGGTTCGACCCGGACGCCCGTCGCTGGACCGAGTTCCCGGCGCCCGCCGGCTGGATCCGGCGGCCGATGTCGGACGGCGGCGACCGGCTGAGCGTGCTGTGGCACGAGCACCACGCCGACGACGGCAGGCAGCTCGCCCTGCGCGACGGCCGCTGGGACGTGCTCGAGGAGCACGTCGAGGAATCCGGGGTCACCGACTGGGACGGCAGGCGCCTGGCGCATCGCAGCCCGGCGGGCAACGCGGCCGTCCTGACCGCAGGCGGCGAACTCGTCCAGGTGACGACGCAGCCGGACGGGAAGTCGGCGTTGACCGGCCCCGGGTGGCAGATCGGGGTTCCGCGCGGGGCCACGGTGTCGCACCTTTCGCCGTCACCGGACCGCGAGGCGGTGCTGGCGGTGATCCGCGGCGGTGCCAGCTACCAGCTCGTCGTGATCGCGAGCGGGACCGGCAAAGTGCTCAGCCCGCAGCCGCTGCGGAAGGTCGTGCTGCCGTCCTCCGCCTGGCTGGACGACACCCGGGTCGTGCTCTGCGCGGAGGAATGGCCGAGCATCGTGCCCTACGTCTGGGATTGGGCGAGCGGGCGCGTCGAGCCGGTGTGGGCACCCGGGACGACCGGATCCGTCCGGTCCGTGGCCACCGCCCCGGACGGCACGTGTGCCGCCGCGGTCGGCACCCCCACCCTGCCGCGCACCCTCCGGGCCCTCGACGACACGTCCTTCACGGCGCCGGCGCCGGGTGGCGAGGTCCGCGCGGTGGTCGTGCGGCGGGGCGAGCAGCTGCTGCCGTGCCTGGTCCACGAACCGCAGACCGCCTGCCGCGGCACCGCGTTCTTCGTCCCCGGTGGCCCGCACGTCCCGATGTGGGGCGAGTTCACCGCGCTGACAACGGCGATGAACGAAGAGGGCTGGCGGGTCGTGCGGGTCAACCTGAGCTCCAGCGGTCTGCGCCAGCCCGAGTACCGGCCGAAGGGACCGGTCCGGTTCGGCGTGGACGACGTGGCGGACCTGGGCGTGGTGATCGAAGAGCTCGCCGACGGCCCGGTCGTCACCATGGGGATGAGCTACGGCGGTTACGTGGCGGCGCTCGCGGGCGAGCTGTCGGACCGGTGCGCCGGGGTGGCTCTCCTCGGTGGCTTCCTGCACCACGACGACCTGGCCGGCACGGCACACCCCGGCGTGCGCCAGTTCGCCGGGTTCGCGTTCGCCGGCCGCGCCCCGCTCGGTGCCGACCGGCTGCGCAAGCGCTACTTCATCGCGCACGGTGAGCTGGACGAGCGGATTCCGATGGCTGCCGTGCGGAGGCACCTCGACCGGATGGACCAGCAGGCCACTTTCGTGGAGCTCGACGGCGAGGGGCACGCCATCCGCACCGACCGGGGTGCCCGCCTGGCTTATCCGCCACTACTGGAGTGGATGAACGATGTACGCGGCGGCCGGGCACCGGCCGGGGGCCGCCGCGTCCGAGAGGGCGTGGAGGAATCGTGAACGAACTGGTCAAGGTCCCGAAACTCGTCGAGGTCGCCGAGAAGCGGGCCATGGAAGAGGACTTCCACATGTCCAGCGCCCGCGACACGGGGCAGCTGCTGCGCGCGCTCGCCGCGAGCAAGCCGGGCGGGCTGCTGCTGGAGATCGGCACGGGCGTCGGCGTCGGCGCGGGCTGGCTGCTCGACGGCATGGACCCCACCGCGCGGCTGATCACCCTGGAGGTGCATCCCGAAGCGGCGGAGATCAGCACGGAGATGCTGGCCGGCGACTCCCGCGTCGAGGTGGTGCACGCCGACGCGATCGAGTGGCTGCGGACGTACGACGGCCCGCTCTTCGACATGATCTTCGTCGACGCCAGCGTGCCGAAGTACGAGGAGCGGGCGCTGACCCTGTCCCGGATCGCCCCCGGTGGCCTGTTCGTCTGCGACGACGTCATCTGGTCGGCGAGCTGGGATCCGGCCGTCCGGCCGAGCAAGGACCGGGTCGACAAGTTCCGGCTGGAGATCTTCGACGAGCCGGACTTCCACGTGCTGCTGATGGACTGGGGGCCCGGCGTCTGCGTCGCGACCCGGATCGCGGCCGATGTCGACAGCTGAGGACGGCCGCGCACTCCGCCGGGCGTTCGAGGCCGGGTTCGGCGGGACGATCGTCGACCGGTGGCATCCCGCCTACGACGATGCGCGTCGCGTGTGGAACGGGCTGGTGGACCGGCGTCCGGCGCTGATCGCCCGGTGCGCCGACGTGGCGGACGTGATCGAAGCGGTGTGCGTGGCCGCGGAGCACCGGCCGCCGGTGAGCATCCGGGGCGGCGGCCACCAGGTCGCCGGCAGCGCGGTGTGCGACGACGGGCTGGTGATCGACCTGTCGGCGATGACCGCGGTGCACGTCGACCCGGCACGCCGGGTCGTGCGGGTGCAGGGCGGGGTGACCGTCGGCGAGCTGGACGCCGGGACACAGGTCTTCGGGCTGGCGGTGCCCGGCGGGGACGTGACGGGCACCGGCGTGGCGGGCCTCGCCCTGGGCGGCGGGATCGGCATGCTGACCCGGGCACACGGCCTGACGTGCGATCACCTGCGGTCGATGGAGATCGTGACGGCGGACGGCCGGGTCCGGACGGCGGGCCCGGACGAGTACCCGGACCTCCTCTGGGCGGCGCGCGGCGGCGGGCGGGGTCTCGGCGTCGTCACCGGCATGGAGTTCGACCTCGTCCCCCTGGGGCCGACCGTCTCCTACGCCGAGGTGTACTACTCGTCGGAGCAAGGGGATGCGGTGCTGCGGGCCTGGCGCGACGCGGTCGCGACCCTGCCGGACACGGTCTCGCCGATGACGATCCTGCGCGGTATGCCGCCGTACCCCCAGGTGCCCGAAGGGTTGCGGGACACCCCCGTCGTCGGCGTCGGCGCGGTTCACGCCGGTCCGCCGGAGGAGGCGCAGGCGGTGCTCGCACCCCTGCGTCAGCTGGCCACCCCGCTGCTCGACGTGAGCGGGACCGTGGGCTACGAGCAGTCGCCCAGCCCGCCCGCCGGGATCCGGGCTTTCATGAAGTCCCATTTCCTGGACGAGCTCACCGACGACGCGATCCGGACCCTGCTCGACCGGCAGGCGTGCTGCCCCGGCCCCGGCGCCGAGCTGGTGATCCGCACGATGGGCGGCGCCGTCCGGGACATCCCCGCGGACCGCAGCGCGTTCCCGCACCGCGCGGCGCAGTTCAACGTCAACGTCAACGCGATGTGGCGCGACACCGGGCTCGACGAGACGATCCTCGGCTGGTGCCGGACGAGCTGGACGGCGCTGGGACCGCACGCCAACGGAAGTGTCTACCTGAACTTCTCGGGCTTGGCCGAAGACGCCGATTCCGTGCGCGCCGCCGTTTACGGACCGAGCGCGGCCCGGCTGGACGCGATCCGCAGTGAATTCGACCCGGAGGGACTTTTCGCGTGGGCCGCCCGTCAGCCGTGACCTCCCGTGCCGACCGGCTCCTCGCCCGGCTGATGGAGGCGTACGAGCAAGGAGCGCTGACCGAGGTCGACGCGGCGGCCTCGCAACTGGGGACCGCGCACCCGGAACTGCAGGTGTGGTCGGCGTACATCCGCGCCGGCGTCATGGCGTTGCGCGGTGCGCCGGAGGCCGGCCTGCGGCTGCTCGCCGAGGCCGTCGAACGCGGTGGCTGGTGGAGTCCGCAGCTGCTGGCCGATCCCGCGCTGGAGACCATCTGGCCGCTCGACCGCCAGGACGTCCGCGCCGAGTCGGAGCGGCGCTGGCGGGCGGCGCAGGAGCGGGCCGAGGTGAGCTGGGAGCTCATCCGCCCGGACACACCGCCGTCCGCGGTCGTCGTTTCCTTGCACGGCAACGGTCCGGCGCCCGCGGACCTCTTCGCCTCGCTGTGGGCCGAACTGGGCTCGTGCGCGGCCTGCCTGGTGCGCTCACCGCAGCTGGCCGCCGTCGGGGTCCACGAATGGCGCGACCACGACCGGGCCGTCGCCGACGTCCGGACCGCCGCGCGGGCCGCACGGGCCGAATTCGGCCCGGAGGTGCCGCTGGTCCTCGCCGGACTCGGCGCCGGAGGCCGGATCGCGATCGAAGCAACCCTCACCGGTGCCGTGGCGGCGGACGGCGCCGTGGCGTTCGCACCGAACCTGCGGCCGCTCGGAACGGTGGCCGCAATCGAGCCGCGAATCTGTATTTTCCCTGGTGGGACCCCGGCATCGGTGGCCTCGTGCGAAAGCTTCGCGGGATGGGCCCGTACGCGCGGGATCGACTGTTTCCTCCGTTACGAGGACGGGATGGGCCACGCGTTTCCGGCGCGTTTCGGTGCGGCGATGGAGGGGGTCCTCACCTCCGTTCTTCGGTAGTATCCCGTACGCGCGGGCGAAATTCGCTCGCCGGTTCGCAAGGGGGTTGTATGACGGCGGCTGCCGATCCGCAGAAACCGGGCGTGTGGGCGACATTCCGCGACGCCCCCGCGGCGGCGAAGACGATCATGTTCGGCGTCATCGTGAATCGTCTCAGCGGCTTTCTCGTGATCTTCCTGGTCCTCTACGTGTCGGCGCTCGGCTATTCGACCGCCCAGGCCGTGTTCGCCCTCGGCGCCTACGGCGCCGGCGGGGTGGTGGGCACGCTCGTCGGCGGGGCGCTCTCCGACCGGTTCGGGCCGCGTCTCACGATCGCGGGGAGCATGGGCCTCAGCGGCCTGCTGATCGCGTTCATGCTGGTGCCGAACCAGTATCCGCTGCTGTTGGTGGCCAGTGTGCTCGTCGGCGTCACCTCGCAGGTTTTCCGGCCCGCCTCCTCCACCCTGCTGTCGGACCTCACCCCCGCCGACAACCAGGTGATGATTTTCGCGATCTGGCGGTTCGGCCTCAACGTCGGCTCGACCGTGGCCCCGATGCTCGGGTTCGCCCTCTACTACCTGGACGGCAAGCACTACACGGTGGTCTTCCTCACCGAGGCGATCGTCGCGGTCGCGTACGCGGTGCTGGCCTGGGTGATGCTGCCACCCCGGGACGTGGTGCGGACGATTGCCGCGCCGGTCGAATCCGACCCCGCCGCCGGCTCCGGCCGCGGCGGTTACCTCGCGGTGCTCCGGAACCGCCGCTATGTCGTCTTCCTGCTGGTGGCCGCCGTGCACACCATCGTTTACCAGCAATACCTTTCGACGTTGCCCCTGACCGTGAACGAGGTCAAGCTGGACGTCTTCTGGTACACGCTCGCCGTTTCGCTGAACGGTTTGGTGGTGATCGCCCTCGAACTGCCGGCGACGAAGGTGGTGCAGCGGATGCCGATGCGGATTTCGATCGCGATCGGCCTCGCCCTCATCGGAATCGGCGTCGGCGTGTACGGGCTGCCCTTGGTACCGGCGGTGATCATCGGCGGGACACTGCTGTGGACGATCGGCGAGATCATCAGCGGCCCGTCGCTGTTCGCCTACCCCGCGGTCGTCGGGGCCGGCCCGCTGAAGAGCCGGTACATCGGCAGTTTCCAGTTCGCTTTCGGGCTCGGCAACACGGTCGCCCCGCTGGTCGGCGGCTGGCTGTTCCTCTCACTCGGAACCGCCCTGCTGTGGCCGCTCCTCGGGGCCGTCGAGGTGCTCGTCGCGGTGGCGATCCTCGGCCTGGTCCGGGTGCCGAAGAAGGCGCCGCCGGCCACCGAGCTGAACGAAGTACCGGCCGAGACGGCATGATCGACCACATCCTGTACGCCACGCCGGATCTCGAGTCCGGTGTGGACGAGCTGAACCGGCGGTTCGGGATCCGGCTTTCGCCCGGTGGCCGTCACCTCGAGCTCGGTACCCGGAACTACCTCGCCGATCTCGGTGACCGCACCTACTTCGAGGTGCTGGGCCCGGACCCGGACCTGCCGGTGCCGGCGCACGGACGGCCGCTCGGGATCGACGACCTGACCGAGCCGCGGCTGTCCACCTGGGCGGCCCGGGTGGACGATCTGGACGAGGCCGTGCGAGCCGCCACGGCGAACGGGTGCCGGTTCGACCCGGTCGTGGCCATGTCCCGGGACCGGGGCGATGGTGTCCACCTCGCCTGGCGGGCAGCCGCCCCCTCGGAAGGACAGGGGTTCGGCCAGGTCATCCCGTTCCTCGTCCAGTGGGAGACCGAGGCGTACGCGGCCGAGCTGTCCGCCAAGGGCGTGCACCTGGTGTCCTTGGTCGTGTCGCACCCCGACGCCGCGATGGTGCGGGGTCACCTGGCCTCGCTCGGGCTGACGGACTGCGTCACCGTGCGGCAGGCGGCGGAACCTTCTCTGCAGGCAACGCTGCAGACCCCGGCCGGAGAAGTCACCTTGGGGTGAGCGGCCGTCCTCAGACCGTCGCGTGCTCCGCCAGCGTCTCGATGAACGCCGTGGTCAGCGGGTCCGGGGCCGCGCGCGTGTACGCCGTCAGGGTGCGGTGGATCGGGACGCTCGGCCGCAGCACCCGGCCGTCGAAGCGGGGCGGCAGGACGTTCGCCGGGACCAGCGCCGGGCCCAGGCCCGCCGCCGCGAGGATCGGGGCGGCCGCCGTCTGCTCGGTGCGGACCGCCGCGCGGGGGCGGAAGCCCGCCGCCGCGCAGGCCGCGTCCACCAGCTCGGCCAGGCCGTTGCCCGTGGCGTAGTGCACCCACGCGCAGCCGTCGAGGGTGGCCAGGTCGACTTCGCCCGTGCCGTCGTCCTCGCCGGCGCCGTCGGCGGGCAGCACCACGACGAACTCCTCCACGCCCAGCTCGCGCACCGGACCCGCCCAGTCGCCGGGGCGCGGGCCGAGCGCGACGTCGGCCTCCCCCGCCGCCATCGCTTCGCGCAGCTCGCCGGCGTGGCGGAATTCGATCAGCCGGACGTCGACCTCGGGCCGGTCGCGCCGCCACACCCGCAGCGCCGGCGGCAGCACGCCGAGGCTGACCGAGTACACCGTGGCGACCTGCAGCTCGCCCGCCGCCGTCCCGGACGCGAGCCGGGCGGCGCAGCGTGCTCGTTCGGCGTCGGCCAGCGCCGCCCGCGCGTGCGGCAGCATCGCCCGGCCCATCGGGGTGAGCCGGACCGCCCGCGGCAGCCGCTCCAGCAGCGGGCCGCCGAGGCTGCGTTCGAGCGCCCGCATCTGGTGCGACAACGCCGGCTGCGTCACGTGCAGCTGCTCGGCGGCGCGGGTGAACGAGCCGGTGTCGACCACCGTGACCAGGTACTCCAGCTGCCGCAGGCTTGTCATGAACGCAGCTTATCGACTTGGTGACAACCAAGCCTTGGACTTATTGCGCGTTCACCCCCAGCCTGGAGGCATGGAACGCAAGACCGCCCTGGTCGCCGGGGCCAACGGGATCATCGGCCGCACGCTCACCGAGCACCTGCGCACGAGCGGCTGGGACGTCACCGGCCTCTCCCGCCGCGGCGGCCCCGGCACGATCGCCGTCGACCTCCTCGACGCGGACGACACCCGCGCGAAGCTCGCCCCGCTGACCGGCACCACCCACCTGTTCTACGCCGCCTACCAGGACAAACCGACGTGGGCGGAGCTCGTCCCGCCGAACCTGGCGATGCTGACGAACCTCGTGGACGCCGCCGAAGCGGCCGCACCCGGACTGGAGCACGTCAGCCTGATGCAGGGCTACAAGGTGTACGGCGCGCACCTCGGCCCGTTCAAGACCCCGGCGCGCGAGACCGACGCCGGGCACATGCCCCCGGAGTTCAACGTCGACCAGCAGCAGTTCCTCGAACGGCGGGCGGGCACCTGGACGTGGTCGGCGATCCGGCCGTCGGTCGTCGGCGGCACGGCGCTGGGCAACCCGATGAACCTCGCGCTGGTGATCGCGGTGTACGCGTCGATTTCGAAGGAACTCGGGCTGCCGCTGCGCTTCCCCGGTAAACCGGGCGCGTACGACAGCCTGCTGGAAATGACGGACGCGGGTCTCCTGGCCTCGGCGACGGTCTGGGCGACCGGGCACCAGGGCACGTTCAACATCGCGAACGGCGACCTGTTCCGCTGGCGCGAACTGTGGCCGAAACTGGCGGCGTACTTCGAGCTCGACGTCGCCCCGCCGCTGCGGATGTCACTGGCGGAGGTGATGGCGGACAAGGGTCCACTGTGGACGGCAATGTCTTCGAAGTACGGTCTTTCGGCGTCCTACGCGGACGTTTCGGCTTCGTGGGCCTTCGGCGACTTCGTGTTCGGCTGGGACTACGACATGTTCGCGGACACGTCGAAGTCGCGCCGGGCGGGCTTCCACGAATACGTCGAAACGGAGCAGATGTTCTCCCGGCTGTTCGACGAGTTCCGGAAGGCCGGGGTGATCCCCTAGCGGCCGGCGGTACCAGGCGAAGGCACCGCCGGCCGCGGGTCAAAACCGCGTGCCGACGTCTTCCAACCCCCCGTGGAATTCCCCCTTACGACGACCGCGGCCTCCCGTTCAGGGTAGGCAGGCCGCTCGGCCGCCCGCTATCCGTTTTCCGCCGAGCGGTCGGCGGAAAACGGATGGCCCGCGGTGCGGGACGGTGGCTGCCCGTAGACCTCGCGGTAGTACGCGGCGAACCGGCTCAGGTGCGTGAAGCCCCAGCGCGTCGCGACCTCGGCGACCGTTCCGGACGCGGACCCGCCGGCGATCCGCAGCAGGTCCTGGTGCACCCGGTCCAGCCGGACCCGCCTGAGGTAGGCGCCCGGGGTGGTCCCGAAGCCGGCGCGGAAGCGGTCCTGGAGGGTGCGGGGGCTGACCCGCGCGGCCGCGGCCATGTCGGCGACCGAGATCGGCTCGCCCGCGTGTTCCTCGCAGTACGCCATGGCCCGCCGCACCGCCCGCGGCAGCGCCGGGTGGGCGTGCGCGGGCAGGGCGGTGCGGTGGTCGTGCGGCTGGAGGTCGACCAGGCCGTGCACGAGGACCTGCTCGAAGTGCGCGGCGGCCAGCGGCGACCGGGCCGCCAGCGGTGACGCGGTGAACGCCGCGAAGGCCCGCGCGGTCGCCAGCCAGGCGGCGACGGCCGGGTCGGCGTCCGCGAAGCCGGGGTCGAACCGCAGCGCGGCGGCGGGCGGTTCACCGGTCTGCGTGGTGACGGCGGCGTCCACCGCCGCCTGCGGCAGGAACAGGATGAGGGTGTCCGAGCCGGCGGCCAGTGACATGCCCAGTGTCGTCCCGGGCCCGGCGATCGAGCAGGGCGAGGTGACCTCGCGCCCCGCCACCCGGACCGAGCCCGCGCCGGCGAGCGGGAGGTGGACGTTGTAGAAGTCGGGCAGTTCACCGGCCGCCACCTCGACCGGGACGCCCCAGCGCAGCTCGTAGAGCGCCAGCCCCCTCCGGTGCAGCCGGCGGAAGCGGCCGGGCCCCGGCTCGCCGCGGCCGACGCGCAGGCCGTGGGGCGAGAACTCCCCGGTCACCGCCTCGTCCAGCGCCTCGACGTCGTTCCCCTCGTACAGCAGCATCGCGGCTCCCCCCGCTGCCGACCCTACCCGCGGCCGATGAACGGCATGGTCGTCGCGGTGATGGTGAGGAACTGGACGTTGGCGTCCAGCGGCAGGGCGGCCATGTACCGCACGGCGTCGGCCACGTGCCGGACGTCGAAGGTCGGCTCGGCGACGACCCGGCCGTCGGCCTGCGGGATGCCCGCCGCCATCCGCTCGGTCATCTCGGTGGCGGCGTTGCCGATGTCGATCTGCCCGCAGGCGACGTCCCAGGCCCGCCCGTCCAGCGAGATCGACCGGGTCAGCCCGGTGACGGCGTGCTTGGTCGCGGTGTAGGCGACGCTTGCGGGCCGCGGGGCGTGCGCCGAGATCGAGCCGTTGTTGACGATCCGGCCGCCGCGGGGTTCCTGGTCCTTCATCAGCCGCACGGCCTGCCGCGCGCAGAGGAACATCCCGGTGAGGTTGACGTCGACGGTCCGCTTCCAGTCCTCGACGGACAGCTCGGCGACGGTCCCGCCCGCGGCGATCCCGGCGTTGTTGAACAGCAGGTCGAGCCGCCCCCACCGCTCCCGCACGGCCGCGAAGAGCGCCTCGACGGCTCCCTCGTCGGAGACGTCGGTGGGCACGGCGAGCGCGTGCTCGAAGCCCGCGGCGGTTTCGGCGAGCGCCTCGGACCGCCGTCCGGCCAGGGCAACGTGGTAGCCGTCTTCGAGGAGGGCGCGGGCCACCGCCCGCCCGATGCCCGAACCGGCTCCGGTCACCACCGCGGTCTTCACCATGCCCCGACCCTAACGAAAAGGGCCCGGCGCGTGCCGGGCCCTTCACGCGGAACGTCGGTTACTTCGCCGCCACGCCCAGCGCGGCGAGCGCCGGGCCGGCCATGATCACGCCGTTGCCGGTCACCGTGTCGAAGCCGGGCGTGCCCAGGTCGATCGCGCTCGACACCAGGGCCGAGCGGATCTGGGCCGGGGTCGCCGTCGGCTTGCCCGACAGCAGCAGCGCCGCGATGGCCGCCGCGTGCGGGGCCGCCGCCGACGTCCCGAAGAACGGCTGGAAGCCGGTCACCGAGGTCGCCACGCCGTCGGCCGCGGTGATGTCCGGCTTGTTGCGGACCGTGCCGCCGGTCGAGGAGACGTTGCCGGGGGTGATCGCCGTGCCGTCGGCGTTGTAGAACAGGCGGCGCTTGCCGTCGGAGGAGAAGCGCTCCCACTTGCTCGACGCCGTGTACAGGCCGGGGTACGGGCCGGCCGGGTTCGCCGGGTCACCGGTCTCCAGCGGGCGGCCGAACGCACCCGCCGCCGGCGCCGCCGCCACGCTGAACGCGTTGGCCGCGGCCGAGTGGCCGTTCGTGACACCGTTGGTGCTGAACGCCTTCAGCGAACCCGAAGCCACGAAGCGGCCGCGGATCACGTTCAGCGCGATGAACCGGTCGGCGCCGGAGTACTTGACGACCGCGACCTTGTAGCCGGAGCCGCTGGACGGCGCGGACGCGATCTCGTACGGGTTCTGCGAACCGGACTGCGCGTTCTCGCTGGAGGCCACGACGCTGCCCGAGGAGTTCAGGATGAACAGGTCGTAGTCGTTGGCGGACTTGCCCCACGGGTCGGACCAGAACAGCGTCACCGGGCGGCCGAGCGAGCCCGCCGAAAGCGCGTCGAAGTTCTGCGTGGTGCTGCTCGGGTCGAAGTCGTGCGGGGTGCCGGTGACGCCGCTGATCTTCGACGACGAGGCCCGGAAGTCGCCCTCGTAGTAGCCGCTGGTGCCGTCGGTCGCGTTGCCCGAGTTGCCGGCCGAGGAGAAGTAGAGCACGCCGGCCGCGGTCACGTCGTTGACCGCCTGCGCGACCTGCGTGTCCTGGAACGGCGACTCGTCGAAGTAGGAGACGTCGTCGACGATGATCTGGCACTTGCCGGTGGTGCGCAGCGCGCGGATGTTCGCGGCGAAGCTGGCCTCGCTGGTGAACGCGGTGGCGAAGCCGAGGGTGGCGTTCGGCGCGAGGTCGTGGATGATCTCGAGCATCGCGGTGCCCTCGTCGCCGCTGCCCTTCTGGCCGGACAGCACGTCCACCGCGGGCAGTTCGCCTGCCGACTGCGACTTCGCCAGGGAGTCGACGCCGTCGGAGAGCACGCAGACCTTCACGCCGGAACCGCTGACGCCGTAGGTGGTCCGGGCGGTGTCGGCGCCGTGCGCCTTGTCGCCTTCGGAAACCTGCGTGGCGGCGGCCTGCGCGGCGGCGGCTTGGGCGGCCTTGCGGAAGTCGCGGTTGCCCTGCTCGCTCCAGGTGGTGGCCTGCGCGGCGGGCTTGACCTCGGTGACGTCGGCCCGGCCGGCGATCGCGTCCAGGGCGGACAGCGGCAGGTCGGCGCGGACGGCACCGTCCGGCGCGGCGTAGCGGACGGTGCCGCCCGCCGCCTTGACGGCGTTCGCGACGGCGTTGCCCTGCGCGGCGATGTCGACGGAGACGGTGCCGGCGGTGTTGACGCCGACGCCGGAGCGGTATTCGGGCAGCTTCGCGGCCAGCGACCGGTCGGCCCGCAACCGCTTCTCGACGACCAGCTGGCTCGATTGCTTGCGCTCGGCGGGGCTGAGGCTCTTCTTGATGCTCTGCAGCGCGTTGATGCCCGCTTCGGTGCGCGCGGCCGCGGCGTCCACGGTGGACGGCTGCGCCGCCGAGACCCCCGTCGTCAGCAGCAGTGCGCCGACCGTCAGCGGAACCGCGTGCGCGGCGACCCGGCTGAATCTCACCATCGATGTCTCCCTGTGGTACTCGGCCACCTGACCGAATGACACCCGACCGGGTGTAATGGGGAGAATCTAAGGAGTGACCGAGCCGGATTCCACCGACCAAAGTCGGGAACGCCGCCGGGTCCACATGCTGGAACTCGGCCGGGTGCTCAAGGAAACGTGAGAACTATTTTTCCCCGGCCGTGTCCGGTTTCGATTTCCCGATGTGCGGCCGCAGCCTCGGTGTACGGGTAAGCCCGGCGCACGGTGAACCGCAAGTCACCCTTGGCGTAGAGCGCGGCCAGTTCGGCGAGCCGCGCGGCCGAGCGTCCGGACTTCGAGACGAGGACGCCGAGTTCCGCGGCCCGGTCGTGGTCGACGAGGGTGAGGATCCGGTCCCGCGCCTTCACCAGTTCGAGTGAGACGTCGAGTGCCTCCCCACCGGCCCCGTCGAGCACGGCGTCGATCCCCTGCGGCGCGGCGGCTTCGATGCGGCTCTTGAGGCCGTCGCCGTAGACGACGGGGATGGCGCCCAGCTCGCGCAGGTAGTCCTGGTTGGCCTGGCTCGCGGTGCCGACCACGCGGGCGCCGCGGAGCTGTGCGAGCTGGACGGCCGCGGTGCCGACCGCCCCGGCGGCGCCGTGGACGAGCAGCGTCTCGCCGTGGCGCGGGTTCAGCAGTTCCAGTGCGATGGACGCGGTCTGCGCGCCGGCGGTGAACCCGCCGGCCACCTCCCACGGCATTTCCGGCGGCTTCGGCGTGACATCGGTGACGGGAACGACGATGCACTCGGCGGCGGCCTGCACGGCGGTGAAGCCGAGAACTTCGGTCCCGGCGGGGAGTTCGCCTTCGTCGACGACGCCGGCGAACTCGTTCCCGGGCACCCGCGGCCAGCCGAGCTCCAGGTGCGGCGGTTCCCACCCGGCCCGCACGGCGGCATCGAACGGCTGCACCCCGGCGGCCTTGACCCGCACCCGGACCTCCCCCGGGCCGGCGTGGGGTTCGGGCAGCTCGAGGACGCGGAGCACTTCGGGCCCGCCGAATTCGGTGAACGCAACGGCTTTCACGGATTTCCTCCAGTGGGTGGCGTGTACCGCCATCCTGGAACTTCGAGTCCACTGGAGGTCAAGAGCGGGAACTGCCGGTGCCCGGCCACACGGTCGGCGGCGTCGCGAGGATGCGCCGCGCCCGGGCCTGCGCGCCCTGATGCCTGCTCGTCGGCCTGTCAGGGGAAGTCCATCTTGGACGGTTGCGTTATCGCGCCCGGACACCACGGCGGATGGGCGCGGTCCCGGCGAAGGTGCGCTGGGACCGCACCGGAGCTCCGCTTCGGCGTGCCTACATGTTGATCATGTGACCCGCGAGGCCGTGGATCGCTTCCTTCACGGCCTCGCCCAGTGTCGGGTGGGCGTGGACGTTGCGGGCCACCTCGTGCACCGTCAGGTCCCACTGCTGGGCCAGGGTCAGCTCCGGCAGCAGTTCCGTCACGTCCGGGCCGATCAGGTGGCCGCCGATCAGCTCGCCGTACTTGGCGTCGCTGATCAGCTTCACGAAGCCGGCCGCGTCGCCGAGGCCGTGGGCCTTGCCGTTGGCCGTGAAGGGGAACTTCGCCACCTGGACGTCGAAGCCCTTCTCGCGGGCCTGCGCCTCGGTCCAGCCGAAGCTGGCGATCTGGGGCTGGCAGTAGGTCGCGCGCGGGATCATCGGGAAGTCGAGTTCCATGGTCTCGGCGCCGGCGATCGTCTCCGCCGCCACCACGCCCATCGACTCCGACGCGTGCGCCAGCATCAGCTTCGCTGTCACGTCTCCGATCGCGAAGATGTGCTCGACGTTCGTGCGGCCGCGGCCGTCCACGGCGATCGCGCCGCGCTCGGTCAGTGCGACGCCCGTCTTCTCCAGGCCGTAGCCCTCGACGCGCGGCTGGAAGCCGATGGCCTGCAGCACCTTGTCCGCTTCGAGGACCTGCTGCCCGTTCTTCTCCGAGGACACTGTCACCCGCACGGAGGAACCCGAGTCGTCGATCGACTCGACGCGGGTCGACGTCAGCACCTTGATGCCGAGCTTGCGGTACCGGCGCGCCAGCTCGGCCGACACCTCGGCGTCCTCCAGCGGCACCATCCGGTCGAGGAACTCGACGATCGTGACGTCGACGCCGTAGTTGTGCAGCACGTAGGCGAACTCGACACCGATCGCGCCCGCGCCCGCGATCACGATGCTCGACGGCAGCTCGCTCGAGAGGATCTGCTCTTCGTAGGTGACGACCCGCTCACTGCGCGCGGTGCCGGGCAGCAGCCGCGTGGTCGCGCCGGTGGCGATGACGCAGTGGCCGAACGTGATGCGCTCGCCGTTGACCTCGAGGGTGTGGTCGTCGACGAACGTGCCGTGCCCGTCGAACTCGGTGATCTTGTTCTTCTTCATCAGGAAGTGCACGCCCTTGACGCGCCCGTCGGCGACCTTCCGGCTCCGCTCGTACGCGGCGGTGTAGTCGACCTTGATCGGGCTGTCGGAGGAGATGCCGAACGCCTTCGCCTCCTGGGTGACGACGTGCGCCAGCTCGGCGTTGCGCAGGAGCGCCTTCGACGGGATGCACCCGACGTTCAGGCAGACACCGCCCCAGTACTTCTCCTCGACCACCGCGGCGCTCAGCCCCAGCTGGGACGCGCGGATCGCCGCGACGTAGCCGCCCACCCCGGCCCCCAGCACGACGACATCAAAGTGTTGTGCACTCATGCCTCGAAACTACCCTTCCACGCGGTGGGCGGCGGGGTGACCCGGGCCTCACGCGCGGCAAGCCCACGGCCGCCGAGACCGGCGACTTCAGGCGGTGTGGCCGCCCGCCCGCGGCGGTGGAGGGGCCGCCTTGCCGATGGCGCGACCAAGGCACTGGGAGCCGCCGCGAGCGCCGCTCCTGCCATCGGCCAAGCGGCAGGCAGAGCCGCCTCCGAAGGTCGCTCCCGCGCCACACCCTCCCAGCGGCTCGCCGACCGCCGCCCTCCCCGGCGGCCAACCAACCGACGCCGCTCGGGGGAAACCCGGAAATCGTCATGCCGGCAGGTTCTCACCCACCACCGACAAAATCAGGCGGCCACCGACGGCCGCTCGCCCCGGATCGACACCAGCAGCTCGGTGATCGCGGCCATGATCCGGGCCGTCGCCTCCTCCAGCACCGCGCGGGTCAGCTCGCGGCCGGCCAGGTCCGACAGGTCGACCGGCGGGCCGGCCACCAGCTCCACCGTCTTGCGCGGCAGCACGCGCGGGAGCTTCGCCGTCGACGGCAGCAGGTGGTGGGTCCCCCAGTTGGCGACCGGGATCACCGGCGCCCCGGTCTCCAGCGCCGCCCGCACCACGCCGGTCTTGCCGCGCATCGGCCAGCCGTCGGGGTCCGTCGAGAACGTGCCCTCCGGGAAGATCGCGACGCATTCGCCCGCCCGCACCGACGAGACCAGGTCGCGGTAGGCCTCCGCGGCCGTCGCCGCGCCGCGGTAGACCGGGATGTGGCGACCCGAACGCATCACGCGCCCGACCACCGGCAGCTTCCACAGCGAAGCCTTCGCCAGGTACCGCGGCACGCGGCCGGCCTCGAGGCAGAACGCCGTGAGCGTCGTCGGGTCGGCGAACGACAGGTGGTTCGACGCCACCAGCACACCGCCGGACTTCGGGATGTGGCGCGCACCCCGGACGCGGAACCGGGTGGTCTGCACGAGCAGCTGCCAGACCACCTCGATCGCGAAGCTGTACCAGGCGCCACGGCCGGCGCGGGCGAAGCGCCGGCCGTAGGCGATCATCTGGCGTCGGGTGAGCAGCTCACCTTCGGTGTCCAGGGCGGTCCAGCGGTCCATGACTGTCATTCGTAGCCCACGACCGGCCGGATCGGCCCACGCCCGCGCCGAACGCGGCGCAGATCACAGCGGGATTTTCAGAGCCGCTCGAGCACGACGACCGGGATCTCACGGTCGGTCTTCTTCGCGTACTCGTTGTAGTCCGGCCAGACGGCGGCGAGCTTTTCCCACAGCTTCGCGCGCTCCTCGCCGACGGCCGTGCGGGCACGCGCGGAGAACTTGTCCGCCTTGACCTGCACGCCGACCTCGGGGTGCTCGACGAGGTTGAAGTACCAGCCGGGGTGGTTCGGCGCGCCGCCCTTGGAGGCCACGATCACCGGGTTGCCGTCGACCTCCTGGTAGATCAGGGCGAACTTGCGCTCCTGACCCGTCTTGCGGCCCGTGGTGGTCAAGACCAAAGTGGGGACGCCTTCCTTCCACTCGTGGCCGACCTCGCCATCGGTCTCCTCGTAGCGGCGGACGTGCTCGTCACCGAACAGCATGCGGGTTCCTTTCTCGGACTTCGTCAGTGGCGGGCTCACCACTTGAGAGTTCTCCTGGTTTCCAACAAACCCGCGACGCACGATCTTCCCCGCCGTTTTCACTCGTTCGGGGGAGGTCCCCCGAGCAGCGGCTTCTCCCGGCACACCCCCCTCCCAGTAGATTGCACCGACCGAGCACGCCGAGACACTCGAGACCGACTCTTGGAGGAGCCAGCCATGAAGGCCCGGCCGCACGTGACACTCGAAGACGTGGCACGCAGCGCGAACGTCTCGCTCGCGACGGCGTCGCGGGTGCTCAACGGCACCGCGTCCGTCCGCGCCGACCTGCGGGAGCGGGTGTCCGCCGCGGCGGCCGAACTGGCCTACGCCCCCAACGCGCACGCGCAGGCCCTCGCCGGTGGCACCCACCGCACGGTCGGCGTGATCTGCCACGACGTCAGCGACCCGTACTTCGCCGCCATCGCGGGCGGGGTGATGCGGGTGGCCACCGACAACGGCTTGCTCGTCATGCTGGCCGGCACGTTCCGCGACCCGGACCGCGAAGTCGCCTACGTCTCGACCCTGCGGGCCCAGCGCGCCGCGGCCATCCTGCTCATCGGCTCGGCGTTCGAAGACCGGGCGTGGGAACGCGCGATGGCCGCCGAACTGGAGCCCTACCGCCGCGGCGGCGGCCAGGTCGCCGCGGTCAGCAGGCACCGCGGCCTCAAGATCGACACCGTGCAGCCGGACAACAAGGGCGGCGCCGCGGCGCTGGCCAAGGAACTCGTCGGCCTCGGCCACAAGCGGTTCGCCGTGCTGGCCGGGCCGCGGCAGCTGAGCACCGTGATCGACCGGCTGGCCGGGTTCACCGGCGAGCTCGCCGCGCACGGCATCGAGCTGCACGAAGAGGACGTCGTCGAGGCCGCGTTCAGCCGCGACGGCGGTTACGAGGCGACGAAACGGCTGCTCGCCGGGCGCCGGCGCAAGCTGCCGACCTGCCTGTTCGCCGTCACCGACGTGATGGCGATCGGCGCGCTGACGGCGTTGCGCGAGGAGGGCCTGTCCGTGCCCGGCGACATTTCGGTGGCCGGCTTCGACGACATCCCGGTGGTCCGTGACCTGGCCCCGGCGCTGACCACGGTGCGGCTGCCGCTGGAGGAACTCGGCGAACGCGCGATGGACCTGGCGATCAAGGGCGCCGCGGGCACCCGGCCGCGGACGGTGCGGCTCTCCGGCGAAGTGGTCCTGCGGGAAAGCACCGGACGGCCCAAGCGCTGACCCCGGACGGGCCTTGCCGCGGGCGCGGCGCAGGCCCTACCGTGGCCTGAGAAAGCGCTTTCTGACTCCTCCGGAGGTCTGCGATGCTGGTGCTCCCGGCTCCCGGCGGCGAGCTGCTGAACTGGTCGCCGTCCGGACCACGGCCACCCGCACCCCCGAACACGCCACCGTCGTCGCGCGTCGCCTACGCCGCCGCGCACGTCGTCGCGGACGCGCTGGCCGACGAGCCCTACGCGGTGGATTGGGACACCACGCTGGCCTTCCGCGAGCACCTCTGGTCGTGCGGGCTCGGCGTCGCGGAGGCGATGGACACCGCGCAGCGCGGGATGGGCCTCGACTGGGCGGCCACCCGAGAGCTGGTGACCCGCACCGGTTCGATCGCGGCCGGACGGCGCTGGTGCGCCGGGGTCGGCACCGACCAGCTGCCGCCGGGACCGGCCACCGTCGCGTCCATTGTGGACGCCTGGCGCGAGCAGCTCGACCTGGTCGCCGGGGCGGGCGCGGTCCCGGTCGTGATGGCCAGCCGGGCGCTGGCCGCGGCGGCGACGGGCCCGGACGACTACCACGCGGCCTACGGGAAGCTGCTGTCCGGAGCGGGCGGGCCGGTCCTGCTGCACTGGCTGGGCGAGCAGTTCGACCCGGCGCTGGCCGGTTACTGGGGCCACGACGACGTGCGCGCCGCCGCCCGCGAACTGGCCGCGCTGTGCACCGAACACGCGAGCACGATCGCCGGGGTGAAGGTTTCCGTGCTCGACGCCCGGGTCGAGGTCGAATTCCGCCGGGCGCTCCCGGACGGCGTCGCCTGCTACACCGGTGACGACTTCCACTACCCCGAGCTGATCGCCGGGGACGCACGCGGCCACAGCGAAGCCCTGCTCGGCATCTTCGACCCGCTCGCCCCGGTCGCCGCGGCCGCGCTGACCCGCCTCGACGAGGGCGACGAGGCCGGGTTCCGCGCCCTGCTCGACCCGACCGTGCCGCTGTCCCGCGAGATCTTCCGCGCGCCGACCCGGCACTACAAGACCGGCGTCGTGTTCCTGGCCCACCTCAACGGTCACCAGGACCACTTCCGGATGATCGCCGGGCAGGAGTCCGCGCGCACGATCACCCACCTCGCCACCCTGCTGCGGCTGGCCGACGAGGCAGGCGTGCTGGCCGATCCCGACCTGGCCGAGGCCCGGATGCGGCCGTTGCTGCGGGTCGCGGGGGTCGTGTGATGGACCCGCGGCTGAGCCTCAACCAGATCACCACGAAGTCCTGGTCGCTGCCCGAAGCGGTGGCCGGCTGCGCCGAGGCGGGCGTCGGCTGGATCGGCCTGTGGCGCGACAAGGTCGCCGAGACCGGCGTCGACGAGGCCGCCCGGCTGCTCGAAGAGCACGGCGTGCGGGTTTCGTCGCTGTGCCGCGGTGGGTTCTTCACCGGCGTGACGCCGGAAGGCTCCCCTGTGGACGGTGTGGCGCAGACCCGCGAGGCGATCGACGAAGCGGCCGCGCTCGGCGCCGGCGTGCTGGTGCTGGTCGTCGGCGGGATCGCCGGCAACGACCTCGCCGCGTCCCGGCAGCGGGTCGCCGACGCCGTGGGCGAGCTGGCGCCCTACGCCGGGGAGCGCGGGGTGCGGCTCGGCCTGGAACCGCTGCACCCGGTGCAGTGCGCGGAGCGGTCGGTGCTGTCCACTGTGGAGCAGGCGCTGGCGATCGCGGTGGAGCACCCGGCCGAGCAGGTCGGGGTGGTCGTGGACGAGTTCCACGTCTGGTGGGACCCGCGGATCGAGGCGTCGATCGCCGCGGCCGCCGGGCGGATCGCCGGGTTCCACGTCTGCGACGTCCTGGTGCCGCTGCCGGACCCGCTGCTCGGGCGCGCGTTGCCGGGCGACGGTCCGATCGACCACCGCCACCTGCGGGCGGCGGTCGAGGCGGCGGGCTACACCGGGCCGATCGAGGTCGAGGTGTTCAACGCGCAGCTGTGGGCCCGGCCCGGCGGAGACGTGCTCGCGGAGACCGTTGCGGCGTTCGAGCGATTCGTGGCCTGATCCGGTCCACCTGGCGCCTACGCTGGGTCCGTCAGGCGGACGGGGGGGTCGCGCATGAAGACCGACGACGACGGTTCGGTCCGGAGCGTGCTGCGCGCGTTCGACCTGCTCGCCCTCTTCACCGAACACCGCCGGACCTGGGCGGTCAAGGACCTCACCACGGCCAGCGGGCTGGCGAAGACGACCGTGCTGCGGCTGGTCGCCACCTGCGAACAGCGCGGCCTGCTCTGGACGCGCCCGGACGGGCGGATCACCGTCGGGCCCGGCATGCTGCGGTGGGCGCAGCTGGCGAACACCGCGTGGCAGCTGCCCGAGCCGGTCCGCCAGGTGCTGCGCGAGCTGGCCGCCGAGTGCCGGGAGACGGTGAACCTCTACGTCCGCAGCACCTCCGTGCTGGTCTGCGTGGCCCAGCAGGAAGGACCGCTGGCCATCCGGCACGTCGGCCGGGTCGGCGACGAGCTGCCGCTCGGCTTCGGGGCCGCCGGGCGCGTCCTCGACGGCGCCGAAGGCGCCGCGGTGAGCCACGGCGAGCCGGAGCCGGGCGCCTCCAGCGTCGCCGCGCCGGTGCACGACGGCGACGGGCGGCTGCTGGCCGCCCTCGCGATCACCGGGCCGAGCAGCCGGTTCGGCCCGAGCGAAGTCGCTGCGTTCACCGAAGCTCTGACCGCCGCTTCGGTGCGGATATCGCAGATCGGCCTCGCAACGCGGGCGGAATAGGCCACAGAGGTCCGGATTCCGGCGTCCGGTTGGTTAGGCTTCCGGCATGCCGAACCTGCTGGTGGTGGAAGACGACGCGGCGATCGGCAGCGTGCTCGAATCGACCCTCGGGCTGCACGGTCACCAGGTGTGCTGGAGCCGCGACGGGCGGACCGCCCTGCAGGCCGCCGAGTCCGGCGACTTCGACCTCGTGCTGCTCGACCTGGGCCTGCCCGACCTCGACGGCGTCGAGGTCTGCCGCCGCCTGCGGGCCGCGCTGCCCGCGGCGGTGCTGGTGATCCTCACCGCGCGGCAGGAGGAGATGGACGTCGTCGTCGGCCTCGACGCCGGCGCCGACGACTACCTCACCAAGCCGATCCGGCTGGGCGAGCTGCTGGCCAGGGTGCGGGCGCACCTGCGGCGCGGCGCGCCGGCCGGGGCCCGGCCGCCGGTCACCGTCGGCGGGCTGACCGTCGACATCGCCGGCCGCCGCGCCATCCTGGGCGGGCGCGAGGTGGTGCTGCGGGCCAAGGAGTTCGACCTGCTGGCCCGGCTCGCCGAGCAGCCCGGCGTCGCGGTCAGCCGCGAGACGCTGATGTCCGAGGTCTGGGACGCGCACTGGTACGGCTCGACGAAGACGCTGGACGTGCACATCGCGGCGGTGCGCCGGAAGCTGTCGGCGGCCGCCGGGCCCGGTGCGGAGGTGCCGCGGATCGCCACCCTGCGCGGGCACGGCTACCGGCTGGAGGACCCGGCCCGTACCGCGGCCGAAGGGTAGCCGTGCGCCGCCGGATCACCTCGCTGACGGTGCTGGCCGCCCTGGTCGCGACCCTGCTGTTCGCGCTGCCGCTGGGCTTCGCGGTGTGGCAGTACTACCACGAGAACGCCAAGGGCGACCTGGAACGGGCCGCGGACACCGCCGCGCTCGCCGTGTCACACGAGCTGAACGCCGGCCTGTCCCCCGACCTGCCGCTGCCCGAGAAGGACGAAGCCGAAGCCGAGGTCGCGATCTACCTCCCGGACGGGCGGCTGCTCGCCGGGCACGGGCCCGCCGTCGGCGGCTCGGTCGAGCGCCAGGCGGCGACGGCCACGGAGGACGTCGTCATCGGCCGCGAAGGCGACGAACTGGCGCTGGCGGTGCCGGTGGTCAGCGGCTCCCGGGTGACCGGCGTGGTCCGCGCCGCGCTGCCGCTGTCCCAGCTGCGGATGCGGATCATCCTGACCTGGCTCGGCATGGCCGGGCTCGCGGTCGCGACGACCGGGGCGAGCTGGCTGCTGGCCCGGCGGTTCACGAAGCGGCTGGTCCGGCCGCTGGAGGAGCTCGCCGCGGCGGCCGGACGGCTCGGCGAGGGCGACTTCACCGCCCGCTCGCCGCGCGCGGGCATCCCGGAGATCGACCAGGTCGGCGAGACCCTGGACACCACCGCGGCCCGGATCGGCTCGACGCTGGAGCGCGAGCGGGCGTTCTCCGCGGAGGCGTCCCACCAGCTGCGGACCCCGCTGACCGGGCTGCGCTTGCAGCTCGAAGCCGCGCTGGAGACCCCGTCGGCGGACCCGTACGCGGCGATCCGCGCCGGGATCGCGTCCACGGACCGGCTGGAGCGCACCATCGAGGACCTCCTGGCGCTGGGGCGGGAGCGCCGGGCCCCACGGGCCGAGCTGGACCTCGACGCGCTGCTCGAGGAGGTCCGGCAGGCGGGTGAGGCCCTGCTCGGGCCGTCGGGGCGCGAGCTGCGGATCCGCTGCGAGGAGCCGCCCCCGGCGCGGGTGGCGGCCGCGGCGGTCCGGCAGGTGCTGGGGGTGTTGCTGGACAACGCGGCCACGCACGGCCGCGGGACGGTCACGGTGGTGGCCCGTGACGCCGGTGACGCGCTCGCGATCGACGTGACGGACGAAGGCCCGGACCTGGGCGAGACGGACCCGTTCGCGACCACGCCGAGCGGCCACGGCATCGGCCTCAGGCTGGCCCGCGGGCTGGCCGAAGCCGAGGGCGGCCGCCTCCGGCTCAGCCGCCCCGAGCCGCCCACGTTCACCCTTCTCCTCCCCGCCACCCCCGCCGACCCGTGATTGGGAGGTCAACTCGCGTGATCAGGAGGTCAACTCACGTGATTGGGAGGTCAACTCACGTGATTGGGAGGTCAACACGACGGTGGGTCGTGTCGACCTCCCAATCACGTGGAGTTGCCCCGGTGGGGCGGACACGGAGTTTTCAGGCAGCGAGGGCCTGACGGTAGTTGGTGCGGGTTTCGGCTGGGGTGTGGTGGCCGATGGTGGAGTGCAGCCGGTGGTGGTTGTAGTAGCGCAGCCAGGTGAACACGTCTTGGCGGGCGTGAGCCCGGGTCCGCCAGATCGTGGTGCCGATCTCGGTCTTCAACGTGGCGAAGAAGGCTTCGGCGACGGCGTTGTCGTAGCAGGACCCGACCCGCCCGACCGACGGCCGGATCCGATGCTCGGCCAGCGCGGCCCGGAACTGGCCGGAGGTGTACTGGACGCCGCGGTCGGAATGAAACACCGCATCGGGGTCGATGAGGCCGCGAGCGGTGGCGAGGTCGATGGCGTCGCAGACCAGGGTGGTGCGCATGTGCTCAGCCATGGCGTGGCCGACGATTTCGCGGGTGTGCAGGTCGATGACGGTGGCCAGGTAGAGCCAGCCTTCGAAGGTGGGCAGGCAGGTGATATCCCCGACCATGCGTTGCCCGGGCGCGGATGCGGTGAAGTCGCGGCGGATCAGATCGGCCACCGCAGCGGTTGGGCCGGCCGCAGGGCGGGTCAACGCTCGGCGTTTGCGGCGGGTGATCCCGGCCAGCCCGTGTTCGCGCATCAGCCGCTCCACCCGCTTGTGATTCACCACGATCCCGCGGCGGTGCAGTTCGGCGGTGATCCGCGGGACGCCGTAGGCACCCCGGTGCTCGGCATGGATCTGGGTGATCACCCGCACCAGCCCGGCCTCGGCCTCCGCCCGGGCGGACCGGGCCTCCTCGGCGGCGACCCACTCGTGAAAGCCCTGCCGGCGCAGCCCCAGGACCTGGCACAACCCTTCACACCGAAGGTGGTGCGGTGTTCGGAGATGAACCGGTAGCGGTAGATCATCGATCCATCTCGCGCGCAAAATAGGCGGCCGCTTTCCGCAGGATCTCCTTCTCTTTCTCCAGCTCAGCGACCCGTTTACGCAATCGCTGCAGCTCCTGGGCCTCGGCCGGGTCCTCTGCCGGCGGCCCGGCTTCGGTGGCCTGCTTGGCCATGTTCACCCACGACCGCA
The DNA here is from genome assembly GCF_040610315.1 of Amycolatopsis sp. NPDC004169. Lineage (NCBI taxonomy): Bacteria > Bacillati > Actinomycetota > Actinomycetes > Pseudonocardiales > Pseudonocardiaceae > Amycolatopsis > Amycolatopsis sp. NPDC004169. Next base: position 74,670 of record NZ_JBEXMD010000030.1, on the reverse strand, counting down.
AGGTCTCGTGGTTGACTCCCAGCTCCCGGGCGATCTGCCGCAACGGCCGATCACTGGAGTTGACCAGCTCGACCGCGTCACGACGGAACTGCTCCGGATACTTCGACCTGCGAGACACCAGGACATCCTCCCTCCAGACCACTGTCTGGAATCAAGGTGTCCGGCCCCACGGGGCAACTCCACACGCGTGTCGACCGTTCAATCACGCGTGTCGACCCTTCAATCACGAGTGATGACTCGGCAATCACCGGTGAGCGGCGGTCACATGGGGAAGGTTGCGCGGAACTTGGCCGAGATCGGCTCGAGGTCGGTGATGAGACCCTCCAGCTCGGCGGGAGCCAGGGCAGCGTAAGGAGCCTCCGCGAGCTGGTCCGTGAGCGACTCGACCCGCTCCTTCGCGGCCCGGCCGTCGGACGTCAGCCAGCCGTCGGACCCGACCAATCCGCGCGCCCGCATCCCGTCGATGACCGCGGCCAGCTGGGCCGCCGGGAGGTGCCAGACCCGGCCGAACTTCTCCGCGGGCAGGTCGATGGACAGGGCGTGCAGCACGTGCGCCTCCGTCCCGCCGATGCCCTCGGCCAGCAGCGCGACCGTGTGGCCGTCCCCGCGGTGCTCGCGCAGCAGGGTGGCCGCGTGCCACAGCCGGGCCACCGGCTCGTCCGGCACCGGAACCGTGCGCAACGCCGCGTAGAGCGGACGTCCCCCGGCCGGGGCGCTGGTCGCAGCCTTCAGCAGCCCGTCGGCCGCGCGTCCGACGCGCGGGTCGTCGGCGAGCTCGCCCAGGATCCGCCGCATCCCCGCGACGCACCCCCGCTCGCGGGCCGCCAGCGCCGCTTCCGGCGTGGTCAGTTCCCACACCCGTGGGATGTGCCGGGCCACTTCGCCGGGCGCGAAGTTGTAGAAGACCGCGTGGACCACCTCGGCCGGGACCGACCGGCCGAAGGGCGCGGCGCGGCCGGCGAAGTAGGCGTCCCACGGGTTGCGCAGGCCCAGCGCCATCAGGGCCTCGTCGGACTCGTCGGCGAAGTAGGGCACCAGGCCGATCGGCTCGACCAGGTCGTACATGCGGCGGGCGACGGCCATTTTTCTTCCCCCTGCGGGTCCGGCGGCGCCCTCGCGGCGGCCGCTCACCCCCTCCACGAACGGCTCCCCCGCGATCCGACACCCGAAATGCGGTTCGGAACGAATCGCCATGATCTCACGCACTTGTGCAATGAATCACCTGTGATTCATCTGTACGCGCAACGTTCTCCTGTTTTGCGCTCCGGAGACGACCGTTACCGTCGTCGGCATGACTTTGCGAGCCGCGACGGTGCGGCGGAAACCGGTCGCCGACCTGGTCGCCGAAGGTGATCATGGCACGTTGAAGCGGTCGCTCGGCCTCGGGCAGCTCACCATGCTCAGCATCGGCGCGACGCTGGGCAGCGGCATCTTCGTCGTGCTCGGCGAGGCCGTCCCGGTGGCCGGCCCGGCCGTGGTGCTCTCGTTCGTGCTCGCCGGCGTCACGGCGTTGTTCTCGGCGCTCTCCTACGCCGAGCTCGCCGGGATGATCCCGCTGTCCGGTTCGTCCTACTCCTACACCTACGCCACGCTCGGCGAGCTCGTCGCCTGGGTCTGCGGGTGGTGCCTGGTGCTCGAATACGGTGTCTCGGTCGCCTCGGTCGCCGTCGGCTGGGGCCAGTACCTCAACGAGCTGCTGCGGCTGGCCTTCGGCTTCGCCATCCCGGACGCGCTGAGCCAGCCGCCCGGCTCCGGCGGGGTCGTCAACGTGCCCGCCATCCTCGTCGTCGTCCTCGCGATGGTCCTGCTGCTCTCCGGGGCCAAGGAGAGCGCACGGGCCAACGCGGTCATGGTCGTGGTCAAGATCGGCACGCTGGTGCTGTTCTGCGCGATCGCCTTCAGCGCGGTGCAGGCGAAGAACTTCACGCCGTTCCTGCCGCTCGGGCTGGCCGGGCTGAGCGCCGGCGGCGCCAAGCTGTTCTTCTCCTACATCGGGTTCGACGCGGCTTCGACGGCCGGCGAGGAGGCGAAGAACCCGCAGCGCGACCTGCCGCGGGCGATCCTGCTCTCCCTCGGCATCGTCACCGTGCTGTACTGCCTGGTCGCCGTGGCCGCCGTCGGCGCCCTGCCGTGGCAGCAGTTCGACGGCCAGGAAGCCGCGCTCTCGCACGTGCTCGACGTCGTCTCGGACAACCCGTTCTGGGCCGGCCTGCTCGCCGTCGGCGCGATCGTGGCGATCTCCAGCGTCGTGCTGACCGTCCTCTACGGACAGACGCGCATCCTGTTCGCGATGTCCCGCGACGGCCTGGTGCCCGCCGCCCTGTCCAAAGTGGACGTGAAGACCGGTTCCCCGCGGATCAACACCCTGGTCGTCTCGGCCTTCGTCGCCGTCCTGGCCGCCTTCATCCCGCTCGGCAAGCTGGCCGACGCCACCAGCATCGGGACGCTCTTCGCGTTCGGCCTGGTCAACGTGGCCGTCCTGCTGCTGCGCAAGCGCCAGCCCGACCGCCCGCGCACGTTCCGCGTCCCGCTCTCGCCGGTGACGCCGATCCTGGGCGTGCTCTGCTGCGCGTACATGATGCTCAGCCTCGACGGCGCCACCTGGCTCGTCTTCGGCGCCTGGATGGTCCTCGGCCTGCTGATCTACTTCGGCTACGGGATCCGGAAGTCGAGGCTGGCGTGAGGGTCGCGATCCACCAGGGCCCGCTCGACGACCTGCGCGAACCCGACGCCGATCTCGTCGTCACCGCGGAGATGATCACCACCGGCTACCACATCGGCGCGCGCACGCACCAGCTCGCCGAACCCGCCGACGGCCCCACCGCGGCCCGGCTGTCCGCCTGGGCCCGGCGAACCGGCACCGCGCTCGCCTACGGCTACCCGGAAACCGACGGCGAGCACGTCCACAACAGCGTCCAGCTGATCGACGCCACCGGACGGCGGCTCGCCAACTACCGCAAGACGCACCTCTTCGGCGACCTCGACAAGGCCTGGTTCACCCCCGGCGACGAGCCGGTCGTGCAGGCCGACCTCGGCGGCCTCCGGGTCGGGCTGCTCATCTGCTACGACGTCGAGTTCCCCGAGCTGGTCCGCGCGCACGCGCTGGCCGGCACCGAACTGCTGGTCGTGCCGACCGCGCTGATGAGCCCGTACGAACTGGTCGCCGACACGCTGGTGCCCGCACGCGCCTACGAAAGCCAGCTGTTCGTCGCCTACGCGAACCGCTGCGACACCGAGCAGGAGCTGACGTACTGCGGGCGGTCCTGCGTCGTCGCCCCCACCGGCGAGGTGCTCGCCCGCGCCGGCGCCGGGCCCGGAGTGATCACCGCCGACGTCACGCGGGACGCACTGGTCGCGTCCCGCCTGGAAAACACCCACCTGGCCGACCGACGGCCCGAACTGTACCGGGGAACCACCGCATGACCTCCGCCGTCCCGACCGCGATCCACCACGACGAACCGGCGGGCCGCCCGATCACGATGTTCGGCCCGGACTTCCCGTTCGCCTACGACGACCACCTCGCCCACCCCGCCGGACTGGGGAAGCTCCCCGCCGAGTGGCACGGCACCGAGGTCGCCGTGATCGGCGGCGGCCTCTCCGGCATCGTCACCGCGTACGAGCTGATGAAGCTGGGCCTGCGGCCGGTGGTGTACGAGATCGCCGAAATCGGCGGCCGGCTGCGGACCGTGCGGTTCCCCGGCTGCCCGGACGACGTCGTCGCCGAGATGGGCGCGATGCGCTTCCCGCCCGCGTCCACCGCGCTGTTCCACTACATCGACAAGGTCGGGCTGGAAACCACGCCCTTCCCCAACCCCCTGGCCCCGGGGACGCCGAGCACCGTCGTCGACCTCAAGGGACAGAGCCACTACGCGCGCACGCCCGAGGACCTGCCCGCCGTCTTCCGCGAGGTCGCCGCGGCCTGGGACCGGACGCTGGCCGAGCACGCCTGCTTCGCCGAGATGCAGACGGCGATCCGCGACCGCGACGCGAAGACGATCAAGCGGCTGTGGAACGAACTCGTCCCCCAGCTGGACAACCAGACGTTCTACGGGTTCCTCTGCGACTCACCCGCGTTCGCCTCCTTCCGCCACCGCGAAATCTTCGGCCAGGTCGGCTTCGGCACCGGTGGCTGGGACACCGATTTCCCGAACTCCATCCTGGAGATCCTGCGCGTGGTCTACACCGGCGCCGACGACGAGCACCGCAGCATCGTCGGCGGCAGCAGGCAGCTCCCGCTGCGGCTGTGGGAACACACCCCGGAGGAAATCGTTTTCTGGCCGGCCGGCACCAGCCTGAGCACGTTGCACGGCGGACGGCCGCAGCCCGGCGTCGCCCGGCTGCACCGCACGGCACCCGGCAACATCACCGTGACCGACACGGAAGGCCACATCCGGACGTACCCGGCGGCGGTGTTCACCGCGCAGAGCTGGATGCTGCTGTCGAACATCGAGTGCGACGAAGCGCTCTTCCCGATCGACCACTGGACGGCGATCGAGCGCACGCACTACATGGCGTCGTCGAAGGTGTTCGTGCCGGTGGACCGGCCGTTCTGGCTGGACGGCGACCCGGCCACCGGCCGCGACGCGATGAGCATGACGCTCACCGACCGGATGCCCCGCGGCACCTACCTGCTCGGCGACGACCCCGCCAAGCCCGCGGTGATCTGCCTGTCCTACACGTGGGCCGACGACTCGCTGAAGTGGCTGCCGCTGTCGGTGTCCGAACGCGTCGAGGTGATGCTGCAGTCGCTGCGCGAGATCTACCCCGGCGTCGACGTCCGCCGGCACATCATCGGCGACCCGGTGACCGTGTCGTGGGAGGCCGAACCGCACTTCATGGGCGCGTTCAAGGCGAACCTGCCCGGCCACTACCGCTACCAGCGGCGGCTGTTCACGCACTTCGTGCAGGACGAGCTGCCCGCGCGGTACCGGGGCCTGTTCCTGGCGGGCGACGACATCTCGTGGACCGCCGGCTGGGCCGAGGGCGCGGTCCAGACCGCGCTGAACGCCGTGTGGGGCGTGCTGCGCCACTTCGGCGGGGCCACCGATCCGGCGAATCCGGGCCCGGGTGACGGCTTCGCGGACATCGCGCCGATCACGCTGCCGGACTGAGCGTGCCCCGATCGTGGGAGCCCGTCCGACTACCCTGCCCGGCGCAACCGCCCGTGCGACGATGGGCCCATGAACACCGAGCCGGCGCCGAGATGGCGAAGACTGGAACCGGACGAACGGAAGGAACAGATCTACGCCTGTGCGGCGCGGCTCTTCGGTGAGCGCCCGTATTCCGCAGTGTCCACTTCGGACATAGCCGCGGCGGCCGGCGTCGCGCGAGGGCTGATCAACCACTACTTCGGCACGAAACGCGAGCTGTACCTCGAAATCATCCGGCGCGCGCTGACCGTGCCGCGGCTGGCCGTCGAGATCCTCCCCGACGGGCCGCTCGAGCTGCGGGCCGACGTCGCCATCAACTGGTTCCTCGACATGGTCACCAGCCAGGAGCGGATGTGGCTGGCCGCGATCGCACCCGAGGGCATCGGTCGCGACCTCGAGGTGGAGCGCATCCTCGAAGAAGCCGACCGCGAATCGGCCGACCGCGTGCTGGAGGCCGTCGGGCTGTCGCGGGAGAGCGAGCACGGCCCGGAACTGAACGCGCTGGTGCGCGCGTTCGGTGGGATGGTGAAGTCGGCGGGCCGGGAGTGGCTGGTGCGCGGGGCCCTGACCCGCGACCAGGTGCACCTGCTGCTGTCGAAGTCGCTGGTCACGCTGGTCGGGGAGGTCTTCCCGGCCATCCAGGCCGAGCCGTCGCGCACCGGCCCGCCGTCACCCCGGCAGGGCGACTCCGGGTAGACCGAAGCCCCCGGCGCCACGAGGGGGAGGAGGGCGCCAGGGGCTCCGGGTCAGTGGGCGAACCACCGACGCACGCTCACGGTACGCCGAGGCACTGTCAAGTCACTGTCAACCCGAGATGTCCGGTTTGCGAAGTTCGTCCAGCCGGTGGGCGAGACCGTCGAGGCAGCGGCGCACGGCGTAGTCGTAGAGCTGGGCGTAGTAGCCCGACGCGAGGTCCGGGTCACCCATCAGGTCGTGCATCGCCGCGCCCAGCTCGGCCATGCCGGGCAGGTCCGACCGTTCGCGGTAGGTGGCGTACTCCTCGGTGTTGTCGAGCCGCAGGGCGAGCGCGCCGTCGCGGTCGTCCTCCATCGCGACGAACTGGCACGCGGTCATCAGCAGCAGGTTGTAGGCCAGCACGCTTTCCCGGCCGAACCCGGCGGCGAGCAGCACGGTGATGCCCGCGTCGATGGTGCGCGTGGCCGCCTTGACCGACGGGCCGAACAGCGCCAGCCGCCGCGCGCAGCCCGGGTAGGTCCGCAGCACCGCGCGCAGGCCGGCCAGCAGCTCGGTGAACCACTCCTGCCAAGGCAGCTGCTCGTCCGGCAGCTCGATCAGCCCGACCACGCGGTCGACGACGGCGTTCACCACCGCGTCCCGGTCGCCGACGTGGTGGTAGATCACCGCCGGGTAGGCCTCGACCGCGCGGGCGAGCTCGCGCAGCGTCCAGTTGTCCAGGCCGCGCTGGGCGGTGAGGTCGGTGGCCGCGCTGACGATGCTGTCGGCGGTCAGCGCCGGCAGCCCCGCCGCGGCCCGCGACCGGGGGCGCTGTCCGGTGCCTGAGGATGAGGTCGGCATGGGGCGTAACGGTAACGGCACCGGCGGGCCCGGTGCCAGGTCCGCGCGGGTACGGCAGGATCGGGGTATGGCACGCGCACAGGCCAACGGTCTCGAGCTCGAGTACGACACTTTCGGCGATCCGGCGGCCCCGCCGCTGGTACTGGTGATGGGCCTCGGTGCCCAGATGATCACCTGGGAGGACGGCTTCTGCGAGCTGCTCGCCGGCCGCGGGTTCTTCGTCGTCCGGTACGACAACCGGGACGTCGGGCTCTCGACGTGGCTCGACCACCTGCCGCCGCCGGACCTGGCCGCGCTGGCCGCCGGCGACCTGGCGAGTGCGCCGTACACGCTTTCGGACATGGCCGACGACGCCGTGGGGCTGTTCGACGCGCTGGGCATCGAGCGGGCGCACGTCGTGGGCGCGTCGATGGGCGGGATGATCGTGCAGCAGCTGGCCATCGACCACCCGGACCGGCTCCTTTCGGTCACGTCGATCATGTCGACCACCGGCGATCCGGCGGTCGGGCAGGCCGAGCCGTGGGCGCTGGCGTTGCTGACCCGGCCGCCGGCGACGACGCGGGAGCAGGCGCTGGTGGACAGCGTCGACGGCTACCGGAAGCTCGGCTCCCCCGGCTACCCGGACGACGAGGCGTTCCTGCTGGCCAAGGCGACGTTGCACTACGACCGCGCGCGGCACCCGGTCGGGACGCTCCGCCACGCGGCGGCGGTGGTGGCCTCGGGCGACCGCACGGCTCGTTTGCGTGGGGTGCGGCTGCCGGCGCTGGTCGTCCACGGCGACGCGGACCCGCTGATCAACGTGAGCGGCGGCAAGGCGACGGCGGAGGCGATCCCGGGCGCGGAGCTGCTGGTGATCCCGGGAATGGGGCACAACCTGCCGCACGCGGTCTGGCCTCAGCTGGCCGACGCGATCGAGGGAGTCGTCAACAGGGCGTAAAGATCCCCGGGCCGGGGCGTAGGGAACGTGTCCTGGCTCACGCCTGCTCTTGTGCGCCGGACTGGACTGGGCAGATGGGTTTCGGATTCCCGTTCGGATGCGTGGCGTCGGTGGCCGCGGTGGTCGTGGCGGACCTCGCGGGGGCGACCGGCCATCCCTGGTACGCGCTGGTCACCTTGGGCGCGGTGGTCCTGGCTTCCGCCTACCGCTGTTCCCCCGCGGCGGCTTCCGGAGTGGCCGTGGTCGCCTGGGCGTTGCACACCGGCTTCGTGCTGGGCCGGTTCGGCGAACTCGCCTTCGACCGCGGCTCCGGGCTCGCTGCGCTCGTCCTCGCCTCGGCCCTGCTCGCCGGCGCTCTCGCCCGCACCGTGTCGACCCTCCGATCACGCGTGTCGTCCGTCCAGGCACGCGTGTCGTCCGTTCCGGTACGCGAGTCGTCCGTCCGGGTACGCGAGTTCGCCGGCCGCGTGCCCCGGATCCCGTGAACCGACCCTCCAGGTACGCCGGCCGACCCTCCGGGTACGCGAACCGACCGTCTGGGTACACGGTCCGCCGGGCGGGTCAGGCCGCGTCCTGGTGATCGGAGGGTCGACTCGCGTGCTTGAACGGTCGACTCGCGTGCTCGGGGGGTCGGCTCGCGTACCGGAACGGTCGGCTGGCGTACCTGGAGGGTCGGCTGGCGTGATTGGACGCGTATCTCGCGTGATCCGAGGGGCATCTCGTGTGATTGGGGGGACGACACGTCAGGGGTGGGCGGCGCGGCGGGCCGCCGAGGCGGCGATGATGCGGGGCAGGCCGGCCGGGTGGAGGGGGTCGATGCCCGTCAGGTCGCGGATGCGGCGGAGGCGGTAGTCGACCGTGTTGGGGTGGACGTGGAGCACCGCCGCCGTGCGGCGGCGGTTCGTGTCCAGCTCCAGGTACGCGGCCAGCGTCTCGGCCAGCTCCGGGTGCGCCTCCAGCGGGTCGAGGGCCGCCGCGAGGCGGTCGCGGGCCGCTCCCGGGCGGGTCAGCTGGTACTCCACCAGGACGTCGTCGAGGCGGTACAGCCCCGGGGCGCGGCCGAACCAGCGCAGCACGTCCAGGACCTCGCCCGTCTGCGCCGCCACCTCCCGGACCTCCGCGGGCGCCGCCGTCTCCGCCGCCGCCAGCACGGTCACCCCCGCCGCGCGGCCTGCCGCGTCGAGCACCGCGTGCCAGTCGGGGAGCCGGCCCGCCGCCGGGAGCAGGACGAGCCCGCCGGAGCCGTCCAGGGACGCCAGCACGCCGTCGCCGCAGGCGTGCTCGAACGCCGCCAGGAACCGGCGGAGCTTGCGGCGGACCGCGATCTCCGCGTCCACCCCCGGTGACCCCTCGTCCGCGTGCGGCCCGAGCTCGACGCTCAGCACGACGTACCGCGCCGGCAGCGTGATCCCGGCGCTGCGGGCGACGAGGTCGACCGGGCCGCCGTCGACGAGCACCGAGAGCAGCGTCCGGCGGGCCGTGTGCTCCTGCCCGACCTTCGTGCGCAGCTCCTCCAGGTACCCGCGCGTCACCGCGCCCGTCACCGTGCCGACGAACGCCAGCACCCGGTCCGCGACTTCGAGCAGATCGGCGACGTCCCCGCTGCCCGAAGCAGCCGAGCCGACGGCGAAGATCTCCCGCGCGCCGACGTGGTACGCCGTCAGCACGGCTTCCAGCGGGAAGCCCTCCTCCGCCCGCCGGACCGCCGACGCGCCGACCTGCCGCAGCTCGGCCGCGTTGAGCTCGCGGTCCTCGCGCAGGCTCCGCGCGAACGCCCGCACCGCCTGCCGGGTGATCCCCGCGATGTCGCCGGCCAGCTCCTCCACCGGCAGCCGCCGGTAGTCGGCGACCTCGGCCTGGATGCGCGCGAGCACCCGGGCGATCAGTTCGGGCTCCTCCCGGGTGAGCCGCTCGTGCACGCGCTGCCCGCCGAGGGTGAGGTCCCCGCCGCACTTGTGCTCGGTCACAACCGATCCCCTCGTTCTCTGCCCGGATTCCCAGTCAATCCGGTGACGCCCCGTGCCGATGGTGTCACGGAGACCAACAGTGTCAAGGAGGACACCGTGCGAGTGAGAACAACGGCGTTCATCGCGATCCTGGTCACCGCGCTGGGCGCGACAGCGGGCACGGCGGCCGCGGACACCGCCGGGGAGTACGTGGCGCTGGGCGATTCCGCGGCGGCCGGGCCGCTCATCCTGCCGTGGGACCTCTCCTCCCCCGGCTGCATCCGGTCCCTGCTCGACTACCCGCACGTCGCCGCGAAACAGCTCGGCGTGCCGCTGAAGGACGTCACGTGCTCCGGTGCGACGACGGCGGACATGACGGCCCCGCAGCAGACGTCGGCCGGCGCGGTGCCGCCGCAGCTGGACGCGCTGGGCGAGCAGACCCGCACGGTGTCCGTGACGATCGGCGGCAACGACGTCGGCCTGGTCGGTGCCGCGACGAGTTGCATCAACCTGCTCCCCGGTGTCGTCCCCGACTGCGTCGACCGGTACACGGCGGGCGGCCACGACCAGCTGGCCGAGAAGATCGCCGCGTTCGAGCCGGTGTGGGGCGCGCTGCTGGACGCGATCCACGCGAAGGCGCCGAACGCCGACGTCTACGTGGCCGGTTACGGCACCTACCTGCCGCACAACGGCTGCTGGCCGGTCGCGCCGCTGACCCGCCGCGACGCGAACTACATCCAGGGCAGCATCGACAAGACCAACGCCGCCCTCGCCCGCCAGGCCGCCGCGCACGACGCGCACTACGTCGACGTCCGGACGGCCTCGATCGGGCACGACGTCTGCAAGCTGCCCGGCGTGAAGTGGTTCGAGAGCCTGATCCCGACGTCGGTGGCGGCCCCGCTGCACCCGAACGCCGACGGCATGGTGGCCATCGGCGGCCTGGTCGCCGCGGCGGTCAGCGGGTGAAGTCCCAGCGGGTGGCGCCGTGCGGCTCGGCGGTGGCGACGCCGATGGCCCGGTCCTGGGTGAACCGGTACAGGTGCCAGGGCGCCGGTCCGGCGCTCGCCGCCATGAACGGCGCGGTGAAGCCCTCGTCCTGCACGGTCGCGGGCCAGCCGCCCTCGCGGTAGACGGCCGCCACCCGCTCCAGCGTCGAGGGGTCGGCGACCCGGCGGGCCTCGCCTTCCAGCGTGAGGTCGAGGCCGCGCAGCCGCACCGAGACGGTGCACGCCGGGTTCGCCGCCAGGTTGCGGGCCCGGCGGGTGCCCGGCCCGCTGACGAAGTACAGGGCGTCGTCGACCCAGATGGCCCCGACCCCGGCGGCGTGCGGACGGCCGTCGGGGCGGACGGTCCCCACGAAGAAGGTCAGGTCCTCCTTGGGGGTCTGGGTGGCGAGGAGGTCGCGCGCCCTGCTCCACGGCAGCGCCGCGAGGCCGGACCGGTCGAGGTTCTTCGTTGCGCTGGCTTCAGTCATGCCTACGCGTCGAACGAGCCGGCGGCGGATCGACACGCCACGAGAGTTTTCTCGCCGCCCGGATCCTCGTCGCCGCTCGCGGGCACGATCACCAGCTCGTCGACCCCGGCCGCCGCGTACTCGCCGATCTTCGCCGCGATCTCGGCGGGCGAACCCACCAGCCCGACCGCGGCGACGGCCTCCGGCGGCACCGCCGCCAGCAGCGAACGCGGATGCGGCCGGGTCCGCGCGAAGTCGACCAGCTCGCCGAAGCCCGCCGCGCGGAACATGTCCGCGTAGCCCGGTGCGGCCAGGTAGCCGACCACGCCCCGACGGAGCTGCTCCAGCTCGGCTGGCCCCGGGTCGGCGGCGGCCACCACCCACGCGGCCACCGGCGGTGGCGTGGTCCCCGCGCCCGAAGCGGCTTCCCGCAGCCCGCGCACCAGCGTCGCCGCGGCGGCCGGGCTGACCAGGTTGACCACCATGCGGTCGGCGAACCGCGCCGCGACGGCGAGCGCGCGCGGCCCGAACGCCGCGATCGTCAACGGCGACTTCGGCGCGGGCAGCCGCAGCCGGTAGCCCCGCGAGCCCACCACCTGACCGTCCACACCGGACTTCTCACCCGCCAGCAGCTGCCGGACCGCCTGGGCGGACTCCGCCAGCGCCGTGGCCGCGCGCGAGCGCGACCGGCCGTGCCAGCCGCACACGACGACTTCGCTGGACGTCCCGAGCGCGACACCCGTCGCGCGGCCGGTCAGCGCCGCCACCGAGGCGACGCCCATGGCGATCGTGGCCGGGTCCCGTACCGTCACCGCCAACGGCCCGAACGTCAGGGAGATCCGCGAGGTGGCCGCGCCGATCGCCGTGCCGAGCGCGAAGGCGTCCCACGTCGCCATCTCGCCGATCCACAGCTCCGGGTAGCCCGTGGCCTCGGCCGCGCGGGCCGCTTCCAGGGCCTCCTCCGGCGGCCGGTCCTGCCAGAGCCCCAGCGACACCGAGAGCTTCACGCGGTGACCACCATCGTGACCACCGTGGTGAACGACCCGCCGACGTTGAGCGTCAGCGCCGTCCGCGCGCCCTCGACCTGCGTCTCGCCCGCCGTGCCGGAGACCTGCCTCGCCGCGTCGCGCAGCATCCGGACGCCGGTCGCGCCGACCGGGTGGCCGAGGCCGATCAGGCCGCCGCCCGGGTTGATCCCGGCCGCGTCGAGGCCGCCATCGGCGACGAACCGGCCGCCGTCGCCGGGCGGGGCCGCGCCGAGGTGTTCCAGCGCGACCAGGCCGGTGATGGTGAAGCAGTCGTGCAGTTCGACGACGTCGAGCGCGTCAGACCCGGGCACGCCCGCGCGCCGGTAGGCGTCGGTGACGGCGCCGCGCAGGTGCGGGAACAGGTACTCGCCGTCGGCGGCGATCTTCTCGGCCAGCCCGATGTGGGACGTCCGGTGCCCGAAGCCCGCGATGCGCGGGAACCCGCCGCCGAGCCGTTCGGCGAACGCGGGCGAGGCCAGCAGGACCGCGGCGGCGCCGTCGGTGATGCGGCCGCAGTCCTGCTTGCGCAGGCGGCCTTCGATGACGGGGTTGAGCTCGTCGTCGAGGCCGAACGAGCCGGCCGGGAACCGCCAGTCGCGGGCCTGGGCCAGCGGGTTCAGCGCCGCGCGGGCGAAGGCGTGCGCCGCGAACTGCCCGAGGTGGTCGGGGTCGAGGCCGTAGCGCGCGTCGTACGCGGAAGCGACGTCCGCGAACAGCGCGGGCCACGGGAACTTCGCGGCGACGGCTTCGTGCCCGGCCCACGCGGCGGATCCGAGGTGCTCGGCCGCGCGCTGCCCGTCGACGTTGCGCATCAGCTCGACCCCGACGACCAGCGCCAGGTCGTAGCGGCCGGCTTCGAGGTCCGCGCAGGCGGCGAGGACGGCGGTGCTGCCGGACGCGCACGCGGCTTCGTGCCGGGCCGACGGCACGCCGTCCAGCTCCGGGACGGCCGCCACCAGCAGCCCGCCGAGCTGGGCCTGGCCGGTGAACAGTTCCGCCGCGAGGTTCCCGACGTGCGCGACTTCGACGTCTTCGGCGCTCACGCGAGCGTCCGCGAGGGCCGCGGGCACGACCTCGGCGAACAGCTCGAGGAGCCCGCGCCCTTCCTTGGTGAAGTTGCGCGCGAAGTCGGTCTGCGCCCCGCCCAGCACGAACACCGTCATGGCCTCACCCCAAGCTCTGCCGCAGCTGCCGCTTCAGGATCTTCCCCACCGGGTTGCGGGGCAAGGCGTCGGCGTACTCGAGCCGCTCCGGCAGCTTGAACGCGGCCACCTTCCGCTCGCGCAGGTACGCGACCAGCTCGTCGAGGGTCGGCTTGCGCGCGCCCGGCACGACGACCGCGCACACCCGCTCCCCCATGACGTCGTCGGGCACGCCGACCACGCCGACGTCGGCGACGTCCGGGTGCCCGGCCAGCAGGCCCTCGACCTCGGCGGGCGAGATGTTCATGCCGCCGCGGATCACCAGGTCCTTCGTCCGGTCGACGAACTTCAGGAACTCCCCGCGCTCGCCGGCGACCTCGAAGACGTCGCCGGTGCGGAAGTGGCCGTTCTCGTCGAACGGCGACGTGTCGAGCGGTTCGCCCACCGAGGTCAGGTAGCCGGCGAACACCGTCGGCCCGGCGATGTGCAGTTCGCCGCGGCGCCCGGGCTCGGTCACGTGCTCGCCGGTGACCGGGTCGTGCAGCCGCACCGACGTCCAGCCGGCGACGGGCGTCGACCAGGTGACGTCGGCGGCGTAGTGGGGGAAGTAGCTCGCGCGCTGGTCCGGGTCCGGGATGTCGGCCGGGCCGGACAGCAGTGCGGTGCCTTCGTTGGAGCCGAAGAAGTTGATGATGTCGATGCCGTACCGCTCCGCCCAGGTGCGCACGAGCCACGGCGACAGCGGGGCCGAGCCGGACCCGATCTTCCGCAGCGCCGAAATGTCCACTCCGGACAGGATCTTCTCGTTGTGCAGCAGCATGGTCAGCAATGCCGGTGGCGCGAGCGTGTAGGTCACGCGTTCGGCCGCGAGCTGCCCGAGGAACACCGGCAGGTCGAACGGGTGGTGCGGGACGAACACGGCGCCGGTCAGCAGCCAGGGCAGGAACATCCCGCCGATGCCTGCCATGTTCGTCATCGGGAACGGCGAGAGCAGGACGTCGTCCCGGGTGATCCCGGCGGCCTGGACGCAGCCGGCGGCCGTCGCCAGCCAGTCCCCGTGGCAGCGCGGTACGGCCTTCGGCTCGGCTTCGGTGCCGGACGTCCAGCAGATGGTGACGCAGTCGTTCACGTCGGCTTCGGGCAGTTGCGCGTCCAAAGTAGACTTGTCCGCTTCGGACAGGGCCGCTTCGGGCCAGGCCAGGGCGCCGGCCGGTTCGTCGTCCCCCGAGGCGACGACGAACCGGACCGACGGCGCCGCAGCGCCGATGAGCCCAAGGGCCGCCCCGGCGAGCTCGTGCTCGCCGTATCTGGAAGCGGTCACCACCCCGACGGCCCCGGTGCGCCGGCACATCGGACCGAGTTCGTGCTCCCGGTAGGACACCGGGAACGGGGTGACGATCGCGCCGATCCGCACGATCGCGAGAAAGGCCTGGACCAGGGCCGAGCAGTTCGGCAGCTGCACGGCCACGACGTCCCCTGCTCGCACCCCTCTGGCGAGCAGGAACGCGGCCAGGACGTCGACGCGTTCGTCGAGCCGGTTCCAGGTCCACCGCACCGGGTCGCGTCCGACCAGTGCGGTGGTGTTCGGTGGATCGACCAGCGCGAGACCCTCCGGGGCGGCACTGACCCGCTCCTTGACGAGCTGGTCGATCGTCTCCGCACTCCACCATCCCCACGCCCGGAAGTCCCGGGCGCGACCCTCTCGATGGCATCTCATGAACGGAGGTTTTCCAGCTGGTCCGCCCGGACCCAGGTCGCGTGAAAACCGAGCGGGACACGCTGGGGGAGCAGGACCCTGGCCACGGGTCCGGCAGCGAGATCGGCGGCGTCGAAGATGTCCAGTTCCGAGCGTCCCTCACGCTCGTCCTGCACGAACGTCACCAGGTACCCGTCCGCCGAGTCGACGGGTGCTCCTTCGCGGGGTGCGAACGGAGCCTCGCTGCCCCACCGGCCGGGACCGAACCGGTATTCGGTCTTCGTGCCGGCAAGATTGTCGCGGCGCACCAGCCCGTCGAACTTCAGCGTCGACTCGGGCGAGATGTGCACGGTGTAGGAGTACCGGTTCCGCCGCCCGACGCCGCGGGCGTCGACGGTCGGAAACTCGGTGTTGTCGTCGTCGAGCGGCGCCTCGTGGCACGCGCCGGTCCGCAGGTCGAAGCGGTAGCGGTGCAGCTGGGCGTCGAGCCGCAGGTAGGACAGCATCTTCGCGAGCGGCGTGTGCGCGTCGGCGCGCGGCTGCGGGCGCTGCACGCGGCAGACGTCGAGGATGACTTCGTCGCCCTCTTCCCACGCGTTCACGACGTGGTAGATGTAGCACGGGCTCGCTTCGAACCACCGGACCTGGCTACCGTCTCCGTAGCGTGGCAGGACGCCGAAGCGGCTCGGCAGCGAGCGGTCGAAGTGCAGCTTGTGGCGGCCTTGCCGCACCGCCGCCAGGTCCTGGACCAGCGGCAGGTCCATCAGCACCGCGTAGTGCTCGGTGATGGCCATGTCGTGCGGCAGGCGCGGGCCGGGCAGCTCGACGTCGGTGGTCTTGACGACCCGGCCGTCCGCACTGATCACGCCGTAGCGCAGGTACGGCGGCCGGGGGCCGTAGTCGAACCAGAACAGCTCGCCGGTGGTCTCGTCGACCTTCGGGTGGGCCATCATGTCGCCGGCCAGCGTGCCGAGGAAGTCGTCGGCGCCGAGGGTCTCCAGCGAGAGCGGGTCGACCGCGTACGGCGAGCCGCACAGGTACCAGGTGGCGAGGACGCGGCCGCGGTGGAAGATGACGTCGGTGTTGGCGTTGTCCTTCAGGCCGAGGCCGTGCGAGTTGCCGAAGGGGTTGCCCTTCGGGTGCTCCATGACGCCGGTCCAGAGCGCCTTGCCGGCGGCGGACTCGGCCTCGAACGCCTTCGTGCGGACCCAGCGGTTGCGGTAGCGGGCCTTGCCGTTCTCCAGGTGGACCGCGTGGATCATGCCGTCGCCGTCGAACCAGTGGTAGCGGCCCTCCGGGGCGAACCGCGGGTTCGGGCCGTTGCGCAGGTAGACGCCGTTGAGGTCCTTCGGGATCTCGCCGATGACCTGCAGGTCTTCGGCGTCGATCTCTTCTCCGACCGGGGCGTAGACGCCGAGCAGGTAGGGGTTGGCCTCGTCCGCGTCCGCCGCACGGGCCACCATCAGCGGCTGTTCGGAAGTGCTGGTCATCGGGCTGCTCCCTGGCTGTGGGACCTCAATGCGGCGGGCTGATGAGGACGAGACTATGATTTGTGTACCCAGCTGTCAATAGGCTTCTTTTGGTGTAGTCAGGTGCTACCCTCAGGGGCGAGTAACAAGGGGGAAAGACGTGGTCGAGGCGACTGCACAGCGCATCCGGCCGGCGGGCGACCCGCTCCGCCGGGCGCTCGAGCTGGTCGGCGACCAGTGGACGCTGCTCATCCTGCAGAGCCTGTTCCTGCGGTTCCGGCGGTACGAAGAGCTGCGGCTCCGCCTGGGCATTTCGCCGACGGCGCTGTCCGGGCGGCTGCGGGACATGGTGGAGGCGGGCATGCTGACCCGGGTGCCGTACCGGGACGCCCGCCGCACCCGGCACGAGTACCGGCTCACCGAACGCGGCCTCGAGCTGTGGCCGCTGCTGATCTCCATCTGGGCGTGGGAGCGCGAGTGGGTCGAAGGCCGCCGCGAGGTGCTGCCGACGCTGATCCACCTCGACTGCGAGCTGGCTACATCAGCGCCCCTCGGCTGCGCCGCCTGCGGCCGCCGAGTCGACGCGCGTGACGTGCGGGCTTCGCGCCTGGACAGCACGGGGGTGGCGGCGGCGACGGCGTCCAAGCGCTTCCGCCGCAAGGACGCGGAGTCACTGGCCGGCGACCCGATGATGTTCTTCCCGGACACGATGGAGCTGCTCGGCGACCGGTGGTCGACCGGCCTGCTGGTCTCGGCGCTGCTCGGCTGCCGGCACTTCTCGGAGTTCGAGCGCGAGCTGGGCATCGGGCCGAGCGTGCTGTCGGCCCGGCTGAGCAAGCTGGTCGAGGTGGGCGTGCTGCGGACGGGAACGGCGGCCACCCGCACGGACGCGCGCGACTACCGCCTGACGGCGAAGGGCCTGGCGTTCTTCCCGGCGCTGGCGTTCATCGCGGAGTGGTCCCGCGGGTTCGAGGTGACGGGCCAGGACCCGGACATCACGCTCCACCACGTGGAGTGCGGCAACCGGCTGCAGCCGATCCTGCTGTGCGACCACTGCGGCCGCCCCCTGACGCGCAAGTCGGTGCAGTTCGGCGGGGTGCCGTCGCCCAAACGCTGAAGGGGTGACGGAAATCGGCTCGCCAAGCGCTGGGAGTGGTGCCAGGCTGGAGCGGTCACACGTCGTCGTTTTTCGTCGTTTTCCGGAGGTAGCATGAGTGAACCGAACCCGTCGCCCAGCGGCGAGGAGGACGACGTCAAGCGCAAGTTCCGCGAGGCACTGGAGCGCAAGCAGGCCCACGCCCGCAGCGGCGCATCCCACGAGAACGGCGGCGGCAAGAACCAGCACGCCCACGGGCCCGCGGCGAACAAGCGCCAGTTCCGCCGCAAGAGCGGCTGAGACGCAGCCGGTGAAGGCCACCTCGAGGTCGCTCGAGGTGGCCTTCACCGTTTTCAGGGCGTGAACTCGCCGAGGTGGTCCAGCACCACGAACTCACTCCCCGGGCTCGCCGCCGCGACGGCCTTCCGCAGGACCTCCAACCCGCCGTTCGGGTCGTGAGCCCGGCCCAACGGCAGGTCGAAGTCGTCCCAATGCGTCGCCGCCACGCACCGCGGGTTCCCGAGGACCCGCAGGAGCCTCGGCACGTAGTCCGTCACCTTCGCCCCGCCCGGCGGGAGCAGCACCACGTCCGGCCGCAAGCCCGCCAGCTCGGACTCGATGTAGTTCGCGCCCCCGAAGTCCAGCACGCTCGCGCCGCCACCCGACACGGCGTACGCCAGCGTTCCGCCCTCCAGCAGGTCCGAAATCACCCTCGGCCGGTCCCGGCGTGACAGTGACCGCGTGCCCGGGAACGCGACCCTGGCCCGGGGGCCCGTTGCCGAATGCAGGGACCGCAGCACCCGGATCGCGTAGCCGTCGAACGTCAGGTCCTCGCCGCCCGTGGCGATCGACAGCTGGTCCTCCGGGGCGCCCAGCGCCGCCATGAGACTCAAATGGGTCTCAGTGCCGATCACCGTGGCTCCGGTGCGTTCGGCCAGGTAGGGCACGTCCGTCAGGTGGTCGTAGTGGCCGTGCGTCACCAGGATGTGGTCCGCGTGGAGGTAACCGCGGTCGAGGTAGCCGTCGATCAGGGCCTTGTTCACGGACAACGGAGTGCGGGGGTCCGCGCCCGCTGAGGTGTACGTCCCGGTCTTGAACCGGGTCAGCCACGGGTCGATGAGGATCGTCTTGGCGCCGATGCGGATCTCCCAGCCGTTGTTCCCCCACCAGCGCAACGTCATCCCGGAAGCCGCCTTCGCCAAGCCCGGTGCGCCCGCGAGGATCGCCGCGGCCGCCGCGCCGGCGCCGAACAGCCCGCGCCTGCTGATTCCTGTCTCCATGGCCGACACCCGACCACGGAGCACCGGGCGTTGTCCAAGATCGCCCGGACACCGAGACCATATGCGAACGGCTATCGTTGCTGCGTGGACCAGCTTCGTTCGCTGCGGTACTTCCTCGTCGTCGCCGAAGAACTCCACTTCGGACGGGCCGCCGAACGGCTCGGCATCGCGCAGCCGCCGTTGAGCCAGCGGATCAAACGGCTCGAAGCCGAGCTGGGCGCGATGCTGTTCGAGCGCGGTCGCCGCGTCACGCTCACCGAAGCCGGCGAAGTGCTGCGGGCCGAAGCGCGCGATCTGCTCGCCCGGTGGGACCGGATGACGGCGCTCGTCGGCCGGGCCGGCCGCGGCGAGCTGGACGGCTTGCGCGCGGGTGTGCCACCGGACCTGCCGGGCCGCCTGCTGGCCGCGATACTGACGAAGTTCGCCGACGAGTGCCCGGCCGTGCGGCTGGACCTGCAGGAGCTCACCACCGCCGAGCAGGCCCGGCTGCTGGCGGACCGGTCACTGGACGCGGGACTCCTGCAGCTGCCGGTGGACGTGGTCGGGCTCGAGCTCGGCCCGGTCGTCGACACCCCGCTCGGCGTGGTGCTCCCCCGCGACTCGCCGCTGGCCCGCCGCGCCGGGCTCGCCCTCGCCGATCTGGCCGGAGAAGGCCTGGTGCACGCGCCGCGCGCGGCCGCGCCGGGGAGTTACGACGCCCTGCTGCGCACCTGCTGGGACCACGGCTTCCGCCCGGCCGCGATCCGGCACGCCCGCAACCCCGAGTTCGTGCTCGGCCTGGTCCTGGCCGGTCACGGCGTGGCGTTCGAGCCCGCGGCCCGCAAGGAACCCCGGGTGGTGTGGCGGCCGATCGAGGGCGAGGTGTTGCGGACCCGGATGGCCTTCGCCTGGCCGGCGACCAGCCCGCACCCCCAGGCGGCAACGCTCGCCCGCATCGCGGCCACGGTCCTCGGGGACGACGGCATCTCGCGCCTGGTCCCGCCGCCGCAGGAGCCGCGGCCGTGGGACGTGTTCTACGAACGCAGCTGATCGACCGCCCCGCACGGCAGGCCCGGCCGCCGCACCCCGCCTACGCGCGCAGCTGATCCACCGCCGCCCGCGCTGCCGCACCGATCGCCTGGTCGATGTCCGGCCGCCGCAACGTCTCCGATCCGCCCACCGTGAACACCGCCACCGCGTACTCGGCCCCGTCCGGATACCTCACCACCCCGATTTCGTTGCGGATCCCCGGCATCGTGCCCGTCTTCCCCGCCACCGCCACCTCCGGCGGGAAACCCGCCGCCAACCGGTGCCAGCTCACCTGCGCCGACATCCACTCGCGCACCGGCGCACCCATGTCGTCGGCCCAAAGCGACGACAGCAACGCCGTCATCTCACGGGCCGTCGTCGACGACGTCCGCAACGGATCCAGCGCGCGCAACGGCCTCCCGGCCTCGGTGTCCTCGATGATCGTGCGCAGGATGTCCCGCGGTGCTCCCACCACCGAAGTCCGCGTCAGCCCCAGCTCGGCCAGCAACGACCGGACGTTCTCCACTCCCACGCGGTCGAACAGCAGGTCCGCGGCCGTGTTGTCCGACACCGTCAGCGCCAGCAGCGCCGCGTCGCGCAGGCTGTAGGACGCGTCGTCCGCGAAGCCCGCCGAACCCGTGCCGCCCAGGCGGTCCGCCGCCGACGCGTGGACCCGGTCCGCAGGGTCCAGCAACCCCGCCGCGACCTGGCGGGCGAATTCGTACGCCAGCGGCACCTTCACCACCGACGCCGGCACCACCGGCGCGTCCGCGTCCAGGCCCAGCTCGTCCGAAGAACCGAGACGGCGGGCGTGCAGGAAACCCCGCACGCCCGCCGCTTCGAAGATGCCCGGAAGGCTCACACCGTCAGGATGGACCGCAGCCGGCCGACTTCCGCCATCCGGCGCTCGGCCAGGCGGTCGGCCGCCGTCGCCGGGGGGACGCCGTCGGTTTCGGCCAGGGCGAACACCGCCTTCGTCGTGTCGAAGATGGCCGTCGTCTTGCGCTTGGCGCGCTCGAAGTCGAACCCGTGGCGCTCGTCGTCGACCTGGATGACGCCACCGGCGTTGACCAGGTAGTCCGGGGCGTACAGGACGCCGCGGTCGGCCAGCTGCTTGTCGATGCCCGCGTGCGCGAGCTGGTTGTTCGCCGCGCCGCAGACGATGCGGGCGCCCAGCACCGGCACCGTTTCGTCGTTCAGGACGCCGCCCAGCGCACACGGCGCGAAGACGTCGAGCTCGGTCCGCAGCAGGGTGTCCACATCGGACGCCACGGAAACGGTCGGGTAGATCTCCAGCGTGCGCGCGATGGCCGGCGCGTAGACGTCGGTGATCGTCACCTGTGCCCCCGCCTCCACGAGGTGCCCGACGAGGATGTGGCCGACCTTGCCGACCCCCGCGACGCCGACGCGCTTGCCCGCCAGGTCCGGGCTGCCCCAGACGTGCTCGGCCGAGGCCCGCATGCCCTGGAACACGCCGAACGCGGTGAGCACCGACGAGTCGCCCGCCCCGCCGTCCTCGGGCGAGCGGCCGGTGACGTAGCGGCACTCGCGGGCCACCACGTCCATGTCCTGCACGTACGTGCCCACGTCGCACGCCGTGATGTAGCGGCCACCCAGGGACTGCACGAAGCGCCCGTACGCGCGCAGCAGCGCTTCGGACTTGAGCGTCCTCGGATCGCCGATGATGACGGCCTTGCCGCCGCCGAGGTCCAGCCCGGCCAGCGCGTTCTTGTACGCCATGCCCTTCGACAACGCGAGCACGTCGTCGAGCGCGGCGGATTCGGTGGCGTACGGGTGGAAGCGCGTCCCGCCCAGTGCGGGGCCGAGCGCGGTGGAGTAGATGCCGATGATGGCCTTGAGGCCACTGGCCTGGTCGTGGCAGTACACGACCTGTTCGTGCCCGGTGCCCCGGGCGAACACTCCTTCGGTCACGGTGGTGACTCCTTTGTCATCCGCGCCCCGGTTTCGTGGCCGGAACGCGCTTCGGGGTGGCCGGGAACCGGCGCCGGGCGGAGGTCGTCCGCCGCTGTGCCGGGTCCCGGCACCAACCTAGATCCCCTTCGTCCGCCGGACCAGTGGAGGTCCCGCGATACGGACCGGTAATCCGGAAGTAGGGGCCCCTGGATCAGCCCCGGACGACCGTGCCGAGCGTGCCCATCGCCGTCTCCAGCTGGGTGTCGGAGAGGTACGGCGCCGGGCCGAAGCGCAGGTGGGGACCCCGGCTGTCGGTGCGGACGCCGTGCGCGGCCAGCGCCGCCTGAAGCCCGGCGGCGTCGGCGCAGCGCAGCGAGAGGAACCCGCCGAGCATCCCGAGCGGCGTCTCGCGGTCGCGGGTGACGACGTCCTGGGGCAACCCGAGCTTGTCGAACACCGACGCCAGCAGGCCCACCTGGTGCTGGGACACCTCGCGCAGGAACTCCGGGGTCAGGCCCTGCTCGGCGAAGAACCGCTGGACCCGGACGCCGCGGTAGTGGCTGGCCGGGTCGTAGGTGGCACCGGCGAACCGGTCGCCGCCGATGGCGTAGGCCACCTGGCCGGGGTGGCGCTCGTCGGCCAGGGCGCCGAACTCGGCGTACCAGCCGGTGATCACCGGCCGCAGCTCCTGGGCGTGCGCGGGCAGCCGCAGGAAGCAGTTGCCCTCGCCCAGCTGCAGGTACTTGTAGCCGCCGCCGAGCACCCAGGCGTTGGTGAGCCCCAGGTCGTGCAGCGCGAACGGCACGACGCCGAGCGCGTGGTAGGCGTCGACGACGAGCTCGATCGAGCGGCCGCGGCAGACGTCGGCCAGGTGCGCGAGGCCCGGTACCAGCCGAGACGTCTCGAACAGCACCGCGGACACCAGCACGGCGGCGGTGTTGCCGTCGACCTCGCCGGCGACGCGCTCGGCCAGGGTCGTCACCGGCTCGAGCGGGACGCGCACGACCTCCACGCCCTCCTCTTCGAGGCGGGCGAGCTGGCGGCGCAGGGTGTGGAACTCGCCGTCGGTGGTGACCAGGCGCGGCCTTCGCGGCAGCTCCATCGCCGAGAGGAAGCGCAGCACGAGGTCGTGCGTGCTCGCGCCGAGCGCGTACTCGCCGTGCGGGTCGCCGAGCAGCAGGCGGAAGCCCGCGCGCAGCTCGTCCGCCTTGGCGAAGGCGCGCTCCCACTTGCCGTCGACGTCGCGGGCGGCGTCCGCGAAGGACTCGAGGAGCCCCTCCTCGGCGACGTTCGGCCAGGCCTGGTGCGAGTGCCCGGAGAGCAGGAGGCGGTCGGCCACCGCGAACCGGGTGTAGTGCGCGGCGAGGCTGTTGGCGTCCGCGCGCAGATCGTCCAAAGTGGTCACAGTCGGCTCCGTACGGCCCAGAGATCCGGGAACATCGGCTGGAAAAGCGTGGTACGCAGGTAGGTCGCGCCGGATGATCCTCCTGTCCCGGTCTTGTCGCCGATGGTGCGTTCGACCATCTTCACGTGCCGGTAGCGCCACTCCTGCATCCCTTCGTCGAGATCGACCAGACACTCCGCGACGACCGAGGGTCCCCCGTCGTCGCTGTACACGTCCAGCAATATCGCCTGCAGGGCCGGGGACGGCTCCACCGGTCGAGTGACGTCTCGGTCACACTCGACCGCGTAGCCAGAAACCTTGAGATACGCGAGAAAAGAGTCGAACACCGACGGTCGCGCCATCGCTTCGGCAATGCGTTTCCGCTGCTCGCCACCCTCGGGGTAGTGCGCGAACACGCGCTCGTCACGGCGTCCGAGCACCGCCTCCAGCTCGCGGAACTGGGCCGACTGGAAGCCGCTCGAAGCGTCCAAACGGGCGCGGAAACTGGTGAACTGGCTGGGCGTCATCGTTTCCAGCACGTCGATCTGCGCGACCGCGACCTTGAGGATGGTCAGGATCCGGCGCAGCGTCCGGATCGAGTGCGCGGTGTTGCCCTTCTCCAGGTTCGCCCGGAGGAAGGCGGCTTCGTGCAGGATCTGCTTGAACCACAGCTCGTACACCTGGTGGATGACGATGAACAGCAGCTCGTCGTGCTCGTCGGAGCGCAGGCGCTGCGCGTTCAGCACCTCGTCCAGCCCGAGGTACGAGGTGTAGCTGAGGGCTTCCTTGGTCGCTGGGCTGGGTTCGGTCATCCCTGGGTCACCTCGTCGAAATGGCGCTGAGCGGGTCGTGCGAGCGCGGTGTACAGATCGTGGAACAGCTCGACCGCCGCCGCCCGGCGGTCCGGTGCGGGCACCAGCTCGGCGGGCAGTTCCGGGTCGAGCGACGGGAACATCCGGAAGGTGTGCACCAGCCGGGTGCGCACCTCGAACGCCTCGGCGTCCGGCGGCTCGCGGCCGGCGTACCCGCCGAACTGGCCGACGAACGCGGCGTACCGCGCGGCCAGGTCGTCGAGGTCCCAGGCCCGGCCGGCGAACCGGCGGACGTCCAGCGCGGCCGACGGCCTGCCGAGCAGCAGCCCGGCGTGCTCGGTGACGTCGAGCTCGCCGAGCAGGGCGACGACCTCGGCCTCGCGGTCGTGCGGGGCGATCCAGGTGCCGTCGGAGTAGGGCCCGAACCCGAGGAACCGCAGCCGCCGGACCAGGCGTTCCCTGGCCTGGCGGCGGCTCTCCGGGATGCTCTGCCACAGCACGGTCCACTCGCCGGCGGCCCGCTCGCGGCGGCCGAGGGAGAAGATCCGCTGGTCGCCGTCGGCGAGCAGGGCGACCGTGCGCTTGGTCAGCGAGTAGTGCACGGTCCGGCCTTCGCGGTGGCGCTGCAGCAGGCCGCGGCGCACCAGGCGGGTGAGCGCGATCCGGGCGGCGCCGTCGGAGAAGCCCAGCTCGGCCAGCACCGCGACCAGGCCGCCCGACCACACCCGGCGGGTCTCGCGCGGGTGCACGTAGCTGCCCAGCAACGTCACGACCAGCTCCTGAGGGCTGGTTTCGAAGGCGTCTCCGGGCATGGGCGCAACTCTATACACCCCAGGCCGCTGCGGTGTAGCTTGATTTGCGTGACGTACTTCGCGGACCTCAGCTCACGGCAGGTCGCCGCCCTCGCGGACGGCTCACGCGTGCCGGTGCTGCTGCTCCCGCTGGGTGCGATCGAGCCGCACGGGCCGCACGCGCCACTGGGGACAGACCCGCTCATCTCGCGCGGGATGTGCGAGCGCGCGGCTTCCCGCTTGGCCGCCGACGACGAGGTCCACGTCCTGGTCCTGCCCGAGGTGCACTACGGCGTGACGCGGTTCGCGGCCGGGTTCGCCGGCGGCATCCACATCGGCGAGGAGACGCTGCACTCGCTGCTCGTCGACATCGGCGCGTCGCTCATCGGCCAGCGGTTCCGGCGGATCCTGCTGGTCAACAACCACTTCGAGCCCGCACACCTGGTGACGCTGCGGCGCGCGGTGGAGACGCTGAACTTCGCCTACGACGGCCGCGTCGCCCTGCTCGACCTGGTCCGGCGGCGGCACGCGCAGCGACTGACCGAAGAGTTCCGCTCCGGCGAGTGCCACGCCGGGCGGTACGAGACGTCGCTGGTGCTGGCCGACCGGCCCGAGCTGGTCGACCAGGCACTGATGCGGACGCTGCCGCACGTGCCGGTCAGCCTGGCCGCCGCTCCGGAAGACGGGGGCTTCCGGGAGATGGGGATGACCGAGGCGTACTGCGGCAAGCCCGCGGAGGCGACCGCGGCCGAAGGCGAAGAGACGTTCTCGACGTTGACCGACCTGCTCGTGGAAGCGATCCGGGAGCTGGCCCGTGAGTGAGCCGTTCAACCTCGCCACGCACTTCCTCGACCGGCACGTGGCTTCGGGGCGGGGTGACCGGACCGCGCTGTACGCCGGGGACCGTTCGATCAGCTACGCGTCGCTCGCCGCGCTGGCGAACCGCGCCGGGAACGTCCTGCTGGACGCCGGTGTCCGAAGAGGACAGCGGGTGCTGCTGGCGCTGAGCGACGGCGAGGAGTTCGTCGCGGCCTGGTACGGCGCCCAGAAGATCGGCGCGGTCACCGCCGAGGTCTACCCGTTCCTGCAGCCGAAGGACTACGCCTACTACCTCGGTTACACCGAGGCCGTCGCGGTGCTCGCGGACGACGTCACGCTGCCGGCTCTACGACAGGCGGGCGCCACCGGGTTGCTCGTCACCGGCGTGCCCGAAGCCGAGCTGCTGCCGGGTGAACGTCCATTCCGGACGCTGGTCGACGCCGCCCCGGAGGTTCTGGAAGCCGCACCGACCACTGTGGACGACATCGGGATCTGGAAGTTCACCACCGGCAGCACGGGCGCGCCCAAGGCGTGCGTGCACCCGCTGCGCAGCCCGAAGGAGAGCTTCGAGCGGTACGCCGTCGAGGTGCTCGGCCTGCGGGAGGACGACCGGGTGCTGGCCGTGCCCAAGCTGTTCTTCGGCTACGCGCGCGACCTGGTGGCGCTGTTCCCGTTCGGCGTCGGCGCGGCCGGGATCGCTTTTCCGGAGCGCAGCACGGCGGACCTGATGTTCGAGCTGATCGCTCGCCACCGGCCGACCGTGCTGGTCAACGTGCCGACGATGATGAGCGCGATGGTCGCCCACCCGGCCGCTGCCGAGCAGGACCTGAGCTGCCTGCGGATGACGACCTCGGCGGGCGAGGCGCTGCCGCCGGAGCTGCACCGGAAGTGGGACGCGGCCTTCGGCGTGCCGGTGGTGGACGGGATCGGCTCGTCCGAGGCGTACCACATCTACCTGTCGAACCGGCCCGGCGCCGCCCGCGTGGGCACGCTCGGCACGCCCGTTCCGGGCTACACCGCCGAGGTCGTCGACGAGCTCGGGAACCCGCTGCCGGACGGGGAGATCGGGCCGCTGCGGGTGACCGGGCCGACGATCGCACTGGAGTACTTCGGTGACCCGGCGAAGTCGGCGGCGACGTTCGACGGCGACACGCTGACCTCGGGCGACCTGTTCAGCCGTTCCCCCGACGGGTACTTCCGCCACCACGGCCGCGCCGACGCGCTGCTCAAGGTCGGCGGCGTCTTCGTCGCGCCCGGCGAAATCGAGGACTGCCTGCTCGGCCACGCCGCCGTGGTGGACTGCGCGGTGGTCGGCCACGAGACCGGCGGCCTGGTCGTGCCGCGCGCGTACGTCGTGCTGCGGCCCGGGTCCGCGGTCTCCGCCGACGAGCTGAAGGAGCACGCGAAAGCCCACCTGGCCAAGCACAAGTACCCCCGCGAGGTGGTCTTCATGGCGGAACTCCCCCGCACGGCCAACGGGAAGCTCGACCGGCGCACGCTGGCGGCCCGCCCGTGAGCCGCCTGGTGGTGGTCACCGGCGGCACGCGCGGCATCGGCGCGGCGATCGCGGACCGGTTCCGCTCCGCCGGTGACACCGTGCTGGCGCCGGGCCGCGCGGACTGCGACGTCACCTCCGAGGAAGCCGTCGCCGAGTACTTCGCCTCGGTGGGGCCGGTCGACGTGCTGGTCAACAACGCCGGCATCTCGTCCAGCGCCCCGGTTTCCCGGACGTCGCTCGACGATTGGCGTGCGCAGTTCGAGGTGAACGCGACCGGTGCGTTCCTCTGCACGCGTGCGGTGCTGGACGGGATGCGGGCGCGTGACCGCGGGCGGATCGTCACGGTGGCGTCGACGGCTTCGCACGTCGGCTACCGCTACACGGCCGGGTACACGGCGTCGAAGCACGCGGCGGTCGGGTTCATGCGCGCGGTGGCGGCGGAGCTGGCCGGCACCGGCGTCACGGCGAACGCGGTGTGCCCGGCGTTCGTCCGCACCGACATGACGGCCACCTCGGTGGAGCGGATCGTCTCGCGGTCGGGACGGTCCACGGCGGACGCGGAAGCGGCACTGGCGGCGGCGTCCCCGCTCGGCCGGCTGCTGGAGCCGGCCGAGGTGGCGTTCGCGGTGTCCTTCCTGGCGGCTCCCGAAGCCGCCGCGATCAACGGCCAGACCCTCGTACTCGACGGCGGAGGAATCCAGTCATGAGCCCGTTCCGCGCCACCGCCCCGCTGACCCGCGAGTGGGAGCACTTCGGCTTCACCGTGGCCGACGGCGTGGCCACGCTGACGTTCACGCGGCCTTCGAAGCTCAACGCGCTGACGTTCGAGGTGTACGCGGATCTCCGTGACCTGGTCATCGAGCTGCCGCAGCACGAGGACGTCCGGGTACTGGTGATCACCGGCGAAGGCCGCGGGTTCTGCTCGGGTGGCGACGTCGAGGAGATCATCGGCGAGCTGCAGAAGTTCGAGACGGCGGAGCTGCTGGAGTTCACCCGCATGACGGGCGCGGTGGTGAAGGCCCTGCGCGAGTGCCCGATCCCGGTGATCGCGGCGGTCAACGGCGTGGCGGCGGGCGCGGGCTCGGTGATCGCACTGGCGAGCGACTTCCGGCTGCTGGCGGAGTCGGCGAAGTTCGCGTTCCTGTTCACCAAGGTGGGCTTGGCCGGGGCGGACATGGGATCGGCGTACCTGTTGC
This sequence comes from Amycolatopsis sp. NPDC004169, assembly GCF_040610315.1. Classification (NCBI taxonomy): domain Bacteria; kingdom Bacillati; phylum Actinomycetota; class Actinomycetes; order Pseudonocardiales; family Pseudonocardiaceae; genus Amycolatopsis; species Amycolatopsis sp. NPDC004169. Next base: position 46,515 of record NZ_JBEXMD010000030.1, on the reverse strand, counting down.
CGCGGCTCGTCGGCTTGGGTCGCGCGACGGAGCTGTTGATGCTGGGCGACAAGGTCACGGCTTCGCGGGCTTCGGAGATCGGGTTGGCTTCGCAGGTGGTCCCGGACGCGGATCTGCCCGCCGCGGCTGCGGCCTTGGCCCGCCGGTTGGCGGACGGCCCGGCGTTGGCATACGCGACGACGAAGGTGCTGCTGACCCGCGAGCTGGACATGGACCTGGGCAGCGCGATCGAGCTGGAGGCGATCACGCAGGCGTTGCTGATGACGGCGAAGGACCACAAGGAGTTCTACGCGGCTTGGTCCGCCGGGCGGGAGCCGCGCTGGACGGGACGCTGAGGGCTCAGCTCACGGTCGTCACCGCGATCGCCGTCTCCTCCAGCGACCCGAAGTACAGCTGCCCCCGCCACTCGCGGACGCCCACCAGCATGTGGAAGCCGTCGATCTCGCCGCGCAGCTCGCGCGTCACCGTCCCGTCCGCCGCCACGCCCAGGACACCCACCTCACGTCCCGGCGAGGGCTGCAGCGACGTCGGCAGCCGACGGACGCCCGCCCGCAGGAACGCCGGCAACCGCCGGACCACGTCCAGCGCCGCCACCTTCGGGGACGCCTGGGTGATCCAGATGAGCCCGTCCGTGCCCGTCGAGATGTTGTCCGGGAAGCCCCACAGGCCGTCCACCAACACGTCGGAGCGGCCGTCGGAAAGCCACACCCGGGAGACCCGGCACGCGCCCGTCTCGGCCACCGCCACGAACGACTCGTCCGGGGCCAGTGCGACGCCGTTCGCGAACTGGAGGCCGTCCAGGAGCAGGTCGATCGAGCCGTCCGGGGCGCGGCGCAGCAGGCGGCCGCCCGCCGTCTGCTCGATCAGGTCGTCGCGCCAGTTGTCGATGCCGAAGCGGCGGGACGAATCCGTGAAGTAGATCGTCCCGTCGGACGCCACCGCCGCGTTGTTGCAGAACACGAAGTCCAGGCCCAGCGCGGAAGTGGCCAGCACCGAAGGCGTGCCGCCGGCGAGGGGGACCACCAGCAGGCCGGCGCGGGCGTCGCAGACCAGCAGCTCGTCCTCGCCGTAGAGCTCCAGCCCGAGCGGGCGGCCACCCGTGTCGGCGATGACGTCGATGCGCTGCCCGTCCGGCGACAGGCGCAGGATCCGGCCGTCGTCGACACCGGCGTAGATCCGGCCCTCGGCGTCGACGACGACGTCCTCCGGGCCGTGACCGTTCACCGGGTACAGCGTGACCTCGCCGAACCGCATCGGTGCCTCCTAGCGATAGGTGAGCAACGAGGCGGCGTCCGCCTCGAAGTGCGGGTGCTCGTTGAACGACAGGAGCGTGACGCCGCCGCGCCCGGACACCAGCTTGGTGATGCCGCCGTTGACCGTGACGCGGTTGAGCTTGAGCAGGCCGGTTTCGGGCGTGCCCATGAGCAGGCCGCAGAGCGTGGCGATCACGCCGCCGGAGGTGAACACGACCGCGTGCTCGCCCTTGCCCAGCGACGCCACCAGCTCGGCCAGCGCGTCGCGGCAGCGCGCGAGGAACGCGGGCCACGTCTCGGCGCACGGCCCGTCCGCGCCGGCCGACGTCCACGCCGTCAAGGCCGCGTCCAGCACGCCCTGGTAGGACCGCGAATCCTCCTGCGGTGCCCCGCCGGCGTGGTGGCGCGCGATGTCGACGTGGTCGTACTCGTTCCAGCGCGGGTCCTCGGCCACCGGGACGTCGCTGCCGAGCACCTTCAGCGCCGTCGCCGCCGTGTCGCGCTGGCGGGCCAGCGTTCCGGACCGGACCTGGCTGAAGGAGACGGCGCGGCGCAGCAGTTCCGCACCGACCACAGTGGACTGCTCGAAGCCGCGCGGGGACAGCGCGTCGTAGTCGGCCGCGCCGAACGACGCCTGGCCGTGCCGGACCAGGTAGATCGCGCCCACTACACGCTCCCCTTCGCGATGATCTCGCGGCAGCGCCAGTCCAGGTAGTTGACGAACTGCCAGAAGTCCTTGAACGCCGGGTTGCGGGTGCCGCCGTCGCGGTAGCGCCGGTACAGCTGCTGCAGCACCGCGGCGAGCCGGAACAAGCCGTAGACCTCGTAGAACTGCCAGTTCCCGATGGCCAGCCCGGTCTTCTCCGCGTAGCGGGCGACGAACTCCTCGCGGGTGAACATGCCGGGCAGGTGGGTCGGCTGGCGGCGGCTGGTGTGCATGACGCCGTCGTCGCCGGCCTGCACCCAGTAGGCGAGCATGCTGCCCAGCTCCATCAGCGGGTCGCCGAGGGTGGCCATCTCCCAGTCGAGGACGCCGGTGATGTTCAAGGTCGCCGGGCCGTCGAGCACCAGGTTGTCGAGGCGGTAGTCGTTGTGGATCAGGCAGATCCCGGCCTCGCCGGGCAGGTTCGCCGCCAGCCACGCACGCACCTCGGCGAAGTCGCCGACGTTGTCCGTGCGCGCCGCCACGTACCGCTCCGACCAGCCGCGGATCTGCCGCTCGACGTACCCGGCGCCCTTGCCGAGGTCGGCCAGCCCGGCCTTTTCGACGTCGACGGCGTGCAGGTCGACCAGCCGGTCGACGACCTTGCCGGACAGCTCGCGCGCCTGCTCCGGCGCCAGCGTCATGCCCGGCGGGAGGTCGCCGCGCAGGATCAGGCCGTCGAGCTTCTCCATGACGTAGAAGTCGCCGCCGAGCACGGCCGGGTCGTCGCCGAAGGCCACCATCCGCGGCACGTACGGGAACACCGGTTTCAGGGCGTGCTGCACGCGGTACTCGCGCCGCATGTCGTGCGCCGAGGCCGCCTTGTGCCCGGCGGGCGGGCGGCGCAGGATCAGCTCGCGATCCGGGTAGGTCAGCAGGTACGTCAGGTTGGAGGCGCCGCCGGGGAACTGCCGGACCTGCGGCGGTGCGTCGCCGAGGCCCTCGACCTTCGCGCTGAGCCAGGCGTGCACCGCACCCGCGTCGAAGGCGTCCTCCGCGCGGACCTCGACCGGGGCGTTCACGCGAACTTCCGCAGCAGCGCGGCCGGCACCACGCGCATCACGACGCTCAGCGGCACCCACGGCCACGCCGGGACGTAGGCGCGGCGCGGTTCGGCCTCGATCGCCTTGGCCAGCGCCCTGGCCCCGGCCTCGGCCTTGCCCAGCAACGGGTTGCGACCGATCCGGTCGTTCATCTCCGACTCGATGTAGCCGGGCCGGACGTCGGTGACGATGATGCCCTTGCGCTTCAGCTCGATCCGGGTGCCGTCGACGAACGCCGAGATGCCGGCCTTCGAAGCGGCGTACGCGGTCAGCTTGCCCGGGAACGGGCGAAGCGCGCTGAAGGAGGAGATGACGGCGAGGTGACCGGTGCCCTGCGCGCGGAAGATCCCGGCGGCGGCCTCGATCTGGGCGGCGGCCGCGACGAAGTTGACCTCGAGGGTCTGGCGGTTGGCGTCGAACCGGCCGGTGCCGACCCGCTGCCCCTTCCCGAGCCCGGCGTTCACAATCACCCGGTCGAGGGACCCGAGCTCGGCGCGGAACTCCTCGAAGACGGTGAACACGCGGTCGTGGTCGGTGACGTCGAGGGTGCGGATGACGACCTTGATCCCCGGGTGCTGGGCGGTGAGCTCGGCGGCCAGCTTCTCGAGCCGCTCGGTGCGCCGCGCGCACAGTGCGAGGTTGCGCCCCTTGGCTGCGAACTGGCGGGCCATGCCCTCGCCCAACCCGCTGCTGGCGCCGGTGATCAGGATGTTCTGCCGGAGGACCATGGGGGAAGCCTACCCGCTGGTAACAAGACCGGTGGCCCGGCGCTGGGGGCGTCGCCGGGCCACCGGTCATCGCGCGGCCACCTCGGCCGGTCGCACAACGCGGCCGGGTGAACCGGAGCCGGAACCGCTCGCGCGGCCGGTCGCACCTGCGCGCGGGCGGGCCGTGAGGGGGAGGCGGTGCCACCGGCGCAGGCAAGTCATGAAAGCGCGTCGGCCCAGGCCGGGGCAATGGTTCACAGTTGCCAGTATTAGCCCGTTCGACCGAGTGGCGGCGTCCGCGGCGCGGCCGAAGAGGGGCGCGGGAAACGCCGCGAAAACTGCTAACGTGCTCCGTGTCGGGGATCGTCGGGGGACGGCATGGGGCGGGTCGGGATTTCAGCGATGGCGGGCAGCGTGACGGGTGACGGCCAGGAGAGCGGCCGCACCGAATTCGCCATCCGGCTGCGCGCGGCCATCGCCACCAGCGGGCTGTCGCTCGACCGAATCCAGGCGCGGCTGCGGGCCCGCGGCGTCGTCGTCAGCGTCACCGCGCTGAGCTATTGGCAATCGGGCAAGAGGCAGCCGGAACGGCAGAGCTCGCTGTCGGCGGTCCGCACGCTCGAAGAGATCCTCGACGTCCCGGCCGGGTCCCTTCTGGGGCTGCTGCCCCCGCCCCGGCCCCGCGGCGGCGCCGGCAAGCGCCAGGCAGGCGGCGAGCCGATGTCGTTCCCGCGCGAGGTGCTGCAGCCGCTGCTGGAGAAGGTCGGGGCGCCGCACGCGCTCGACCGCCAGCAGCCGCTGAAGATGGTGGGCCTGCACGACCAGTGCGAGATCGCCGCGGACGGCGGCCAGCGCGCGGTGACCGCGCGCGCGGTGTTCCAGGCGGTCGCGGACGGCCAGGACCGCTGGCTCCTGGTGTACACGCAGGACGACCCGGCGGCGGGCGTCCCCGAGCTGCACGCGGTGCGCAACTGCCGGGTCGGCCGCGCCGAGATCGACGAGGCCCACGGCCTGCTCGTCACCGAGCTGCTGTTCGACCAGCCGATCAACCGCGGCGAGACGCACCTGATCGAGTACACGCTGACCAACAGCGGGCCGCCGTACCCGGAGTGCCGCAACACGCACTACCGCGAGTTCCGCCGCCCGGTGCGCGAGTACCTGCTGGAGGTGCGGTTCGCCCCGGGCACGGCGCCGGACCGCTGCTGGCAGTACTCCCGCAACGGCGCGAACGGAACGCTCGCCCGCCGCCCGCTCAAGCTGGACGGCGCGGACGGGGTCCACGCGGTGGCGTTCGACTTCGGCCCGGGCGTCTTCGGCATCGACTGGGACTGACCCGGCTCGGCCGGCCCACATACCCCGGCAGTCGGTTGGCGTACCCAGACGGTCGGTTGGCGTACCTGGACGGTCGGCTCGCCGGCCGACCCTCTGGATACGCGGGCCGACGATCGGGGTACGCGGACCGACCCTCCGGGTACGTCGTCAGGGGAGGCAGGCCGCCGCGAGGGTGGCCAGTTCGGTGCGGTTCGCGATGCCCGGCTTGGCGTACACGTGCGCGAGGTGGGTCTTCCCCGTGCCCCGGCTCATGAACGGGCGGGTGCTCGACCGCGACCACCACTGGCCCGGCCGGGGACCCACAGCGGCGTTCCGGTGGAACCGGCTGGAGGCGACCGCAGCCGTCGGCGTCGCGACCGGGCACCGCGACGGACGCCGGCCGATCGTCAACGTCCAGCGTGGCTCAGGAAAGCTTGGTGCGCAGCACCTTCCCGGTCGCGTTGCGGGGCAGCTCGTCCAGGAACTCGACGTCGCGGGGCACCTTGTAGCGGGCCAGGTTCGCCTTGACGTAGTCGCGGATCTCGTCGGCGTCCAAGTCGGCGCCTTCGGACGGCACGACGAACGCCTTCAGCCGCTGCCCGAACTCCGGGTCCTCGACACCGATCACCGCCGCCTCGATCACGTCTTCGCGCTCGACCAGCAGGTTCTCCACCTCGATCGGGAACACGTTCTCGCCGCCGGAGACGATCATCTCGTCGTCGCGGCCGTCGATGAACAACAAGCCGTCCTCGTCGAAGTGGCCGACGTCGCCGCTGGAGAGCAGGCCGTCGATGATCTCCTTGTGGCGGCCGTCGGTGTAGCCGCCGAAGCTGAGGCCACTGCCCACGAACACGCGTCCGGTGACGTTCGGCTCGGTGATCTTGTTGCCTTTTTCGTCGTAGAGCGCGACCTTGCAGCCGACCGGCGCGCGGCCGACCGTGCCCGGGGCCTTCGCCCAGTCCTCCGGCGTGGCGACCGTGGCCACCGCGACTTCGGTCGAGCCGTAGAGGTTGTGCACGACCGGGCCGAAGGCCTCGTTCGCGCGGTTGCCCAGGTCCGGCGAGAGGGCCGAGCCGGCGACGAAGATGATCCGCAGCGCCGACGTGTCGTACTTCTCGCGGACGTCCTTCGGCAGGTCGACGATCCGCTGCAGCATGGTCGGCACCAGCACGAGCGCGGTGCACCGGTGCTCGGCGACCCCGCGCAGCGCCTCTTCGGGGTTGAACTTGCGCCGCATCACGACCTTCGAGCCGAGCGCGAAGGACAGGATGAACTGCGAGAGGCCGGTGCCGTGGAACAGCGGCGCCCCCATGTAGGTGGCCTCGTTCGAGCGCAGCGGGATCCGGTCGAGGAACTGCGCCGACGCCAGCGCGGAGGTGTGCGGTCGCGGCGCGCCCTTCGGCGTGCCGGTGGTGCCGCTGGTCAGCAGCACGAACCCGCCCGGCTTGGCCGGCGCGGGCCACGGCCGGTCGTCGGTGCTGGCGATGATCTCCGACAGCACCGGCACGTTCCGGTCGGTGAGGTCGCTGTCCGGGTCGACCCAGGCCAGGTAGCGGTCGACGCCCTCCGGGATGGCGTCGAGCAGGGCGGTGAACTCCTGGTCGTAGACGAGCGCGGTGACACCTTCGCGCTTGGCGACGTCGGCCAGCTGCGGCTTCGCGAACCCGGTGTTCATCAGCAGCAGGCGGACGCCGAGCTTGCCGGACGCGGCCATCGTGATGACCAGGCCGCGGTGGTCGCGGCAGAGCGCGGCGACCACCTGCCCGGGCCGGATGCCGCGCTCGGACCAGGCCCTGGCCAGCGCGTTCGACTGGTCGTCGAGCTGCTTGTAGGTGAGCGGGCCGAGCTCGTCGACGATGCCGACGGCGGCCGGGTCGCGCCGGGCGGAGATGTGGTTGGCGCCGGCGAACGGGCCGAACTTCCGCAGCGCGACCAGCGAACGCACGCCCTCGTCCAGTCTCGGGAACGGGACGAGGCCCGCCCGCCGCATCACGTCGACGCTGCGCACCGTCTCGGTCACCTTGTCCGCCACCGTGGTGGCGAGCGCGACCAGGCTCATCCAAGCACCTCCGTTGCTGCGGGAACGAGCCCATGCCGACGGCGGGCGTACCGGCGGTATGGGAGCTACTGGAGAGTAAACCAACCGTACGCCGAACGCACCAGCCCGGAAACTGTCGGTGGTCGTCGGCATGATGTCCGGGTGCAGGTGATCGCGGGACGGGAGGAGGACGGCAGCTTCACGGTGCACACGCCTACGGACACGGTGTCTGGCCTGGACGAGAAGGCTTTCGCGAGGCTGGCGCGGGAGCTGGAGTCGTCGCTGGCGCCGCGGTGGGTGTTCCCGTCGGTGGAGCGGACGTACCCGGTGCTGATCGCGGCCGGGCTGCGGGTGCGGCGCTGCTACGACCTCGAGCTGGCCGAAGGGCTGCTGCTGGCGTACGAGGGCGCCGAGGAGCAGTCGCGGAGCCTGCGCGCGGCCTGGACCAGGGCGAACGGGGAGGAGCCGCCGCCGTCCGAGCAGTCCGCCGTCGAGCTGGCGCAGCCGACGCTGTTCGAAACGCGGGTGCCGACGCTGCCCGAAGGCGTGACGGTCGTCACGGCGGTGCGGCGCGTCCTCGCCGAGCAGGAGCGGCGGGTGGCGGCGACCGAGCACCCGGACCGGATGCGGCTGCTGCTGGCCGCGGAGTCGGCGAGCGCGCTGGCCGCCGCGGAGATGTCGGCCGACGGCCTGCCGTGGCGCGCCGACGTGCACGAGGAGCTGCTGGCGGCGCGGCTGGGCCCCCGCGTGCCCGCCGGGCAGCGGCCGAAGGCGCTGGTCGAGCTGGCGGCGAAGATCAGCGAGGCGTTCGGCGGGCGGCCGGTGAACCCGGACTCGCCGCCGAGCGTGGTCCGGGCGCTGGCCCGCGAGGGGATCGAGGTGCCGGCGGCCCGGAAGTACCTGCTCCGCGGCATCGACCACCCGGCGGTCGGGCCGTTGCTGGAGTACAAGGAGCTGTCGCGGCTGTACACCGCGAACGGCTGGGCGTGGCTGGAGGAGTGGGTCACCGACGGCCGGTTCCGCCCGCACTACGTCGTCGGCGGCGTGGTGTCGGGGCGCTGGGCCAGCCGCGGCGGCGGGGCGCTGCAGATCCCGAAGGTGCTCCGGACGTGCGTCCGCGCGGACCCGGGCTGGAAGCTCGTGGTGGCGGACGCGGCCCAGCTGGAGCCGCGGGTGCTCACGGCGCTGTCGGGCGACCGGCGGCTGGCCGGCGTCGCGGCGGCGACGGACCTGTACGCCCGGCTGGGCGAGGCGCTGTTCTCGGGTGCCCGCTGGGTCCCGGCCGCGAACGACGACCGCGACGACCGGGCCCGGGCGAAGATCGCGATGCTGTCGGCGATGTACGGCGGCACGTCCGGGGAGGCCGGGCCGCTGCTCGGCCTGCTGCGGCAGCGGTTCCCGGACGCGGTGTCCTATGTGGAGCGAGCGGCGCAGGCGGGCGAGCGCGGCGAACGGGTCCGGTCCCGGCTGGGCCGCACGTCGCCGGCGCCGTCGGCGGCGTGGCGGGCGTTGACGGGCGGGCTGGCTTCCGACGAAGCGGCGGAGCTGAAGGCGCGCCGGGCGTCGCGGGGCTGGGGCCGGTTCACGCGCAACTTCGTGGTCCAGGCGAGCGCGGCCGACATGACGGCGGTGATGCTGGCGACCCTGCGCACCCGGCTGCCGTCCCCGGCCCACCTGGTCTTCTTCCAGCACGACGAGGTGATCGTCCACACCCCGGCCGCCCTGGCCGACGAGGTCGCCACGGCCATCACGGACTCGGTCTCCGAGGCGGCCCGCCTCCTGTTCGGCCCGGCCTGCCCGGTCCGCTTCCCGATGCAAACCGCAGCGGTCGACACCTACGCCGACGCCAAATAGCAAGTGATGCCCGCCCGATCACGCGAGATGCCCCGCCAATCACGCGAGATCCCCGCCCGATCACGCGAGTCCCGCCCCCAATCACGCGAGTTCGGGTCCCGTTCCCGCGAACCGACCCTCCAGGCACGCGAACCGACTCCGCGGGTACGCGAGCCGACCCTCCAGATGCGCGGCCCGACCCCCCAGGTACGCGGCCCGACCCTCCAGGTACGCGAACCGACTCCGTGGGTACGCGAGCCGACCCTCCGGGTACGCCGGGGCGGCCGCCGCCCTGGTCGCGGCGGCCGCCCCGGTCACCCGCTACGGGAACATCGGGAGCGTCTGCGTCCCGACGTCCTGGTTCGGCAGGGTCCGGCCCGGGTTGCCGCGGAAGTCGGTCCAGGCCGGGTGCAGCTTGAAGTCCGCGCCGACCGCCGCCGCCGTGTAGTCGCCGATGAACACGCCCTGGAGCTCCTTGCCCGTCTCCGCTCCCGTCGAGACGAACTGGACCTGCGGGTTCGCCGTCTGCGTGGTGATCCTGCGGAGCGGGGACAGGCGATCGCCCCAGCCCGTCGCGTACGCGTAGTCCAGCCCGATGCCGTTCGGGTCGTACGCGCGGGTGTACGACGTGACCGCGACCCGCCCGCCGAACGCCGCCACCGCCGGGAACACCTCGTCGGCGGCCGTGCCGACCTTCACCGGCGCGGACCAGCCGTGCCGGCCGTCGGAGCCGCTCAGGAAGGCGTCGCCGTTCGTCTTCACGGACTCGCCGTCGCGGTACGTGCCGTTGCGGTCGTCGGCCCAGGTCACCCACAGGTGGTCCGTGACGCGGTCGTACGTCAGCTGCGGGAAGCTGTTGATCCGGAAGTTCTCGCCGGTCAGCGCGTTGTTGGCGACGTCTTCGTCCACCGGGAAGTCGAAGTCGAGCGCCACCTCGGTGTGCCGGAACGTCCGGCCGCCGTCGCGCGAGGTCGCCACGACGACCGCGTCGTGGTCGGCGGGCTGGTCGCACGCGGCCGTCGCGCACACCGACGTCTCGTACGCCACCTGGAGCGTCCCGTCGCGGGTGACGACCGGGTTCGAGCCGCTGCCGAACGGCGTGATCCCGCCGTGGAACCCGGTCAGCGACGGCGAAATCCGCCGCAGCGGCGACCACGTCCGGCCGAAGTCACGGGACTTCGACAGCACGATCGGCGACTCGACGAACGCGCCGGTCGCGTCGTAGGTGAACTGCGTCCAGGTCACGTAGACGTCGCCGGTCACCGGGTCGGCGGCGATCCACTCCTTGTCGTTGAAGATGTTCGCCGGCGTCGGCGTGCCCGCCGGGGTGACGCCGTCGAGGTGCAGGATCGCCGGGTCACCGAAGCTGCGGCCGCCGTCGTGGGACACCGACACCGCGATGCCGCTGGCGAGCTGCTGGTCGTCGGGAACCGCGGCGCGGCTGAACACCAGCGTCGCGTAGTACACGGTGTTGTGCGGCCCGAAGGCGATCGCCGGGTCGCCGGCAGCGTCCATGTAGGACAGTGGGGCGGCCGCCCCGGTCGGGTAGTCCAGGTGCGGCAGCTGGACGTTCGCCCAGGTCCGGCCGCCGTCGAACGAGGTGTAGGCGAAGCCGCCGGAGTCGTTGCGGGACTCGCGCGCGTTGTACAGCCGGTAGTCGTTGGACCCGGCGACGATGTTGCGCGGGTTCTCCGGGTTGACGGCGATGGTGGTCTCGTTCTGGGCCGTGCTGCAACCGGTCTGGCTGCCGGTCGGCACGATCGTGTCGCCGTCGATGACGTCGGTGTTCGGCGCGAGCGGCCGGTACGGGTTCGGCTTGCCGATGTAGGTCTGGCAGAGCGCGGACAGCGCGGGGTTGTCGCCGTCCTCCTCTTCCTCCTCGGCGAACTGCTCCTTGAGCAGTGGATTCGGCACGTCGTGCCGGGCTTCTTCCGCGAGCCGCTGCTTGCCGGTGTGCGGATTGACCGGCAGCGGCGAACCCCCGGTGGCCGCGTGCGCGGCGGGCGCGAGGACGAGCGGCAAGAGAAGAGCGGCACAGGCGACGGCGATTCTTCGCCTGACGGACGAAACACCCAAGGACATCGGAAAGTCCTTTCCAGGAAGGTCTCCAGCCGATCCAGGCTTGTCCGGCGGGCGAACCCGGTCAACCGACGGAAGTTCGAAGCCGGACATTCCGGTATTTCGGTAGTTTGGAACAATGATCGACTACGGCCTCGACCTTTCCGCGGTGGACCACAACCGCGCGTTGCCCGATCTGGTGGCCGAGGGAGACGAACTCGACGCCCTCGTCTCGGCGGCGCCCGACTGGACCCGCCCGACCCCGGCCGCGGGCTGGACGATCGCCCACCAGATCGCCCACCTCGCCGCCGCCGACGCAAACCTGCTCGTCGCCCTGCGGACCCCGGAAGCCTTCGACGAAAAGCCGGAAGACGCTGACGCGGTAGCCGCCGCGGGCGCGGCCGAACCGCGGGAAGCGCTGCTGGAACGCTGGCGTACCGGCCGCGCCGAGGTGGCGGCGGCGCTGCGCGAGGTACCGCGCGAGCGGGCGTTCCCGTGGATCGGCTCGGCGGTGACACCGGCACTGATGGTGCCGCTGCGGCTGCTGGAGACGTGGGCGCACGGCCAGGACGTCTACGACACCCTCGGCGCCGAGCACCGGCCGACCGGCAGGCTCCGGCACGTGGCCGCGCTGGGTGTCGAAGGCCGGACGCTGTCCTTCTACGCGGCCCAGCTGCCGATTCCGGCGGAGCCGTTCCGCCTCGAGCTGACCGGTCCGGGCGGCGAGACCTGGACGTGGGGCCCGGCCGACGCCGCGCAGCGGATCGAGGGCAGCGCGCTCGACTTCTGCCTCCGCGTCACCCAGCGCCGCCGGCTGGCCGAAACGGGCCTGACCGCGGTCGGCCAAGACGCGCGGACGTGGTTGGAGATCGCGCGGGTCTTCCTCTAACCCAGGGCGTCGTCCAAGGCCTTCGTGATCCGCTTCAACGACACCGGATGCGCCGTCCCCAGCGTCTGCGCGAAGAACGAAACCCGCAATTCCTCGATCATCCACCGCACCTCGCGCAACGCCGGGGACGAGGTGCCCGGCGGCAACGATGCCAAGGCGTCGGCATACTCCCGCGTGATCCACGCGATGTCCGCCGTCCGCTGCAGGTCGCGCGTCGGCTCCGAAACCAGCTTCTCCAACCTGCGGGAAATCCCCTGCAGGTACCGCACCACGTGCCGCAGCCGCGAAGCGCCCGTCTCCGTCACGAAACCCGGGTACACCAGCGCCGACAGCTGAGCCCGGATGTCCGCCAGCGACTCCGCCGGGCCGCGGGCCGACGACAGCTGGACCTCGACGTCGTTCGCCGCGCGGAGGATCTTCTCCACGTCCGTCAACACCGTTAGCACCTCGGTGTGCAGACCCTCGCGCACCTTCGACAGCAGCACCTGGAAGCCCGCCTCGTCGAACGCCGGGCCGCCGGCGGCCGTCATCAGGGCGTCCACCGCGCAGTCGACGCAGTCCTCCAGCAGGGCCGCGACACTTCCGTGCGGGTTGCGGTTCAGCACCAGCTTCGACGAGTTGGACAGCGACCTCGTGATGAACTTCATCGGCGAGTTCAGGTTCAGCCGCAGCATCCGCCGGGTGCCCGCCCACATCGCGTGCCGCTGCTGCTCCGGCGTGTCCAGCAGCCGCACCGCCACCGACGCACCTTCGTCCACCAGCGCCGGGTACGCCTTCACGTCGTGGCCGCGCTGCGTCGACTCGAACACCTTCGGCAGCGAGCCGAACGACGGTTTCGTCAGCCCGGCCTTCTCCAGCGTGTTGGCCGCCTTCGAGATCGTCTCGCGGACCTTCGGCGCCAGCCGCCGCTGGAGTTCCGCGACGTCCTTGCCCTCGGCCACCCGGCGACCCCGCTCGTCGACCACGCGGAACGTCATCTTCAAGTGATCCGGCACCGAAGCCGGATCCCAGTCCGCGTACGGCACGGTGATCCCGCGCAGCGCCCGCAGCTCGCGGCCGAGCACCTCCAGCAGCGGACCGTCCGAAGGGGACACTCGCGAAAGAACGTCCCGCGCGGTGTCCGGCGCCGGGACGAAGTTGCGGCGCAACGCCTTCGGCAGTGACTTGATCAGCTGCGTCACCAGCTCCGCGCGCAGGCCCGGCACCTGCCAGTCGAACCCGTCCGGGGTCACCTGGTTCAGCACCGGCAGCGGGATGTGCACGGTGACGCCGTCGGCGTCCGCCCCCGGCTCGAACTGGTAGGTCAGCTTGAACACCTGCGCGCCCTGCGTCCACGAGTCCGGGTAGTCGCCCTCGCGGACGCTGCCCGCGGACTCGTTGATGAGCATGGACTTCTCGAACGACAGCAGGTCGGGATCGGTGTGCCGGGCCTTCTTCCACCAGCTGTCGAAGTGGCGCACCGAGACGACGTCCGCCGGGACGCGCGCGTCGTAGAACTCGTACAGCGTCTGGTCGTCGACCAGGATGTCGCGCCGCCGGGCGCGGTTCTCGAGGTCCTCGACCTCCTCCAGCAGCGCGCGGTTCTCGGCGAAGAAGTGGTGGCGCGTCTGCCAGTCGCCCTCCACCAGCGCGTGCCGGATGAACAGCGCCCGCGACATCTCCGGGTCGATCCGGCCGTAGTTGACGCGGCGGTCGGCGATCAGCGGGACACCGTACAGCGTCACCTTCTCGGTCGCGATCACCGCGCCCTGCTTGCGTTCCCAGTGCGGCTCGGAGTACGACCGCTTGACGACGTGCTGGGCCAGCGGCTCGACCCATTCGGGCTCGATGCGCGCGTTGACCCGCGCCCACAGCCGGGACGTCTCGACCAGCTCCGCCGACATCACCCAGCGCGGCTGCTTCTTGAACAGCGCCGACCCCGGGAAGATGCCGAAGCGGGCGCCGCGCGCGCCCAGGTAGTCGCCCTTGGCCGGGTCCTTGAGCCCGATGTGGGAGAGCAGCCCGGCGATCAGCGACGTGTGCACGCGCTGCGGGTCCACCGGGGCGGTGTTCGTGTTCAGGGAGATCCCGAGCGGCTTGGCCAGCTGGCGCAGCTGGCTGAAGATGTCCTGCCACTCGCGCAGGCGCAGGTAGTTCAGGTACTCCGTGCGGCACATGCGGCGGAACTGGTTTCCGGACAACGCCTTCTGCTGCTCGGCGACGTACTCCCAGAGGTTCAGGTAGGCCAGGAAGTCCGACGTCGGGTCGGCGAACCGCGCGTGCTGGGCGTCGGCCGCCTGCTGCTTCTCGGCCGGCCGCTCGCGCGGGTCCTGAATGGACAGTGCGGCCGCGATGATCATCACTTCGCGGACACAGCCGTTGCGGGCGGCCTCCAGGACCATCCGGCCCATCCGCGGGTCGACCGGCAGCTGCGCGAGCTTGCGGCCGATGTCGGTCAGGCTGCGGTCGGAACTCGTCGAGGAGAACGCGCCCAGCTCCTGCAGCAGGCCGATGCCGTCGCTGACCTGGCGGCGGTCCGGCGGCTCGACGAACGGGAACGCGGCGATGTCGCCGAGGCCCAGCGACGTCATCTGCAGGATGACCGAGGCCAGGTTGGTCCGCAGGATTTCGGGATCGGTGAACTCGGGCCGGCTTTCGAAGTCCTCTTCGGAATAGAGCCGGATGCAGATGCCGTCGGACGTCCGGCCGCAGCGGCCCTTGCGCTGGTTCGCCGAGGCCTGCGACACCGGCTCGATCGGCAGCCGCTGCACCTTGGTGCGGTGGCTGTAGCGGGAGATCCGCGCGGTGCCCGGGTCGACGACGTACTTGATGCCCGGCACGGTCAGCGACGTCTCGGCGACGTTCGTCGCCAGCACCACCCGGCGCCCGGTGTGGGACTGGAAGATGCGCTGCTGCTCGGCCGAGGACAGCCGCGCGTACAGCGGCAGCACCTCGGTGTTGCGCAGGTTGGCCCGGTTGAGCACGTCCGCGGTGTCGCGGATCTCGCGCTCGCCGGAGAGGAACACCAGGATGTCGCCGGGGCCTTCGGCGCACAGCTCCTCGACGGCGTCGAGGATGCCCTGCGTCTGGTCGCGCTCGTCGGCGTCTTCGGAAGGGTCGTCGGGGTCGACCAGCGGCCGGTAGCGCACCTCGACCGGGTACGTCCGCCCGGAGACCTCGACGATCGGCGCGTCGTCGAAGTGCTTCGAGAAGCGCTCCGGGTCGATGGTCGCCGAGGTGATGATGACCTTGAGGTCCGGGCGGCGGGGCAGCAGCTGCTTGAGGTAGCCGAGGATGAAGTCGATGTTGAGGCTGCGCTCGTGGGCCTCGTCGATGATCAGCGTGTCGTACTGGCGCAGCGACCGGTCGGTCTGGATCTCGGCCAGCAGGATGCCGTCGGTCATCAGCTTGACCAGCGTGTCCTGCCCGGACTGGTCGGTGAACCGGACCTTGTAGCCGACGGCGTCGCCCAGCTCGGTGTGGAGTTCGCTGGCGATCCGGTCGGCGACGGTGCGCGCGGCCAGCCGCCGCGGCTGGGTGTGCCCGATCTGGCCGCGGATGCCGCGGCCGAGCTCCAGGCAGATCTTCGGCAGCTGGGTGGTCTTGCCGGAGCCGGTCTCCCCCGCGACGATCACGACCTGGTGCTTGTCGATGGCCGCGGCGATCTCGTCCTTGAGCTTGCTGACCGGCAGCTCTTGCGGGTACTCGATCTTGGGCACGCTCGCGCGCCGCGACTGGACGCGCAGCTCGGCCTTGTCGATGTCGGCGGCGATCTGCGCGAGCACGGAGTCGCGGTTGCGGGCTTTGCGGGCGCCTTCGAGCCGGCGACGCAGCCGCAGCTCGTCACGCGGCATCAGCTCGGGCAGGCGCGCTCGCAGCGCGGTGAAGGGGGATGGCTCGGACATTCTCGGTCCAAGGATAGCCGTGCGTGACGGACCGGGCCTCCGAATATCCCCGGCGCGTGACCGGGCGCACGTGAAAGGCCCCCTCATCGGCGGCGAGGGGGCCTCACGGGCGATGCGTCAGCCGGGCCGGCCGGGCTGCTGCGGCGGCTGGACCGGCGCCTGCGGCTGCGGCTGCGGCGCGTTCTTGGCGCGGTTCAGCGCCACCGAGCCGCCGATCAGCCCGGCTGTCTCCGGAATTCCCGATTCGTTACCTCAGGTCCGCTGCAGCGAGTCCGGCCCCAGGTCGGCGAGGGTGCGGTGGCCGGACAAGCCCATGGTCAGGTCGAAGTCCGCCAGCAGGCTGCGCAGGACGTGCCGGACGCCGGCCTCGCCCGCGTGGGCCAGGCCGTACACCCACGGGCGCCCCACCAGGACCGCCCGGGCGCCCAGCGCGAGGGCCTTGAGCACGTCCGAGCCGGTGCGGATGCCCGAGTCGAACAGCACCTCCAGCCGGTCGCCGACCGCCGCGACGATGCCCGGCAGCGCGTCCAGGGCCGCGATCGCACCGTCGACCTGGCGACCTCCGTGGTTGGACACCACGATGCCGTCCATGCCTGCCTCGGCCGCGCGGCGCGCGTCGGCGACGTGCTGGATGCCCTTGAGGACGATCGGGCCGTCCCAGTGCTCGCGCAGGAACGGCAACTGGTCCCACGTCCGGTCGGTGCCGGTGAGCATGCCGATCCAGCGCAGGATCGCCATGTTCAGGTCCTCTTCCGGCGTCTTCTCCAGCAGGCCGCGGAACACCGGGTCGGTGAACGGGACCGCGCAGCCCTCGCCCTTGAGGAACGGCAGGTACGCCTGGTCCAGATCGGACGGTCGCCAGGCCAGCGTCCACGTGTCGAGGGTGACGACCAGGGCCGTGTAGCCCGCGGCCTTCGCCCGGGTCAGCAGGCTGGCGCAGACGTCGTTGTCGCCCGGCCAGTACAGCTGGAACCAGCGCGGGCCGTCGCCGTTGGCCGCGGCGGCGTCCTCGATGCCGGTCGAGGAGGCCGTGGACAGGATGAACGGCAGCCCGACCGAGGCGGCGGCGCGGGCGGTCGCGGATTCGGCGTCCGGGTGGACGATCGACTGGACGCCGACGGGCGCGACGGCCACCGGGGCCGGCAGGCGGGTGCCGAGCACGGTCGTGGCCAGGTCGCGGTCGGTGGCGCCGGTCAGCATCCGGGGCACGACGCGCCAGCGGTCGAACGCCTCGCGGTTGGCGCGGGCGGTCGCGCCGGAGCCGGCCGCGCCCGCGACGTAGGAGAACGGTCCGGGCGCCATGACCTCGCGCGCCGACGCTTCGAGCTTCGTCGCGTCGGTCGAGCACGGCGGCAGCTGACCCCCGAGTCCCTGCAGGTAGATCTCGTTCTGGTAGCTGCCGAAGCGTTCGGTCACGGTTGCCTCCTCGCGTTCGAGGGGGCACTGTACCCGCCGGTAGTTCACCCGGCGCCGGGAACTGACCGACGGGTAACCTCAAGGCCGCCGCCGTCCACGGAGGAGAAGACATGCGTGCCTACGACGTGGTCCTGTTCGGCGCCACCGGCTTCACCGGTGGCCTGACCGCCGACTACCTGGCCCGGCACGCACCGGCGGGCCTGCGCTGGGCGCTGGCCGGGCGCAACCGCGGCAGGCTCGAGGCCGTCCGGGCGCTGCTCACCGAGCTCGACGACCGGTTCGCCGCGCTCGACGTGCTCGTCGCCGACTCCGGCGATCCGGCGTCGCTGCGGGCCGTCGCCCAGGCCACGAAGGTGGTGATCTCGACCGTGGGCCCGTACCTGACGCACGGCGAACCGCTGGTGGCCGCCTGCGCGGATGCGGGGACCGATTACGTCGACCTGACCGGCGAGCCCGAGTTCGTCGACCGGATGTACCTGGCCCACGACCGGCGGGCCCGCGAGACCGGCGCGCGGCTGGTGCACGCGTGCGGGTTCGACTCGATCCCGCACGACCTCGGTGCCTGGTTCACCGTGCAGCAGCTGCCCCAAGGCGTGCCGCTGCGGGTCGACGGCTACGTCCGGGCCGGCGGGATGCCCTCGGGCGGCACGTTCCTCAGCGCGCTGACCATCATGTCCCGGCTGCCGGCCGGGGCCAGGGTGGCACGCGAGCGGGCGGCGGCCGAGCCGCGGCCGGCCGGACGGTTCGCCCGCGCCCCGCTCGGGCGCCCGCACCGGGTCGCCGGCCCGGGCTGGTGGGCGGTGCCGCTGCCGACGATCGACGCCGACGTCGTCCGCCGGTCGGCCGCCGCGTCCGAGCGCTACGGGCCGGACTTCACCTACCGGCACTTCGCCGCGGTCAAGCACCTGCCGGTGCTGGCCGGTGGCGTCGCCGGTGCGGGTGCGCTGTTCGCCGCGGCCCAGGTCCCGCCGGCCCGCCGGGCGCTCTCGCGGCTGCTCGCGCCCGGCAGCGGGCCGAGCCCCGAGCGGCGCGCGAGGTCGTGGTTCTCGGTGCGGTTCGTCGGCGAAGGCGGCGGCTCGCGGGTGGTGACGGAGGTGTCCGGCGGCGACCCGGGCTACGACGAAACGGCGAAGATGCTCGCGGAGTCGGCGCTGTGCCTGGCGACCGACGAACTGCCGGAAACGGCGGGCCAGGTGACCACGGCGACCGCGATGGGCGGCGCGCTCGTCGACCGGCTCACCAAAGCGGGCATCCGGTTCACGACGCTCTGACGTTTCACGCTTTCACAGTGCGGGAGCGTGAAATTCCGGCGCTGTGATGAATCTTCTGACGGTCTCCTTCCGCGGTTAGCGTCGATCGGGTTCTCCCTTTCCCCTTCGCGTTTTCCCAAGGAGCGTCATGAGATTGCCCCAACGGTTCGCCGCGCTCGGCGGCGCGACGGCGGCGGGCATGGTGGTGGTCGGCATCGCCGTCGCCGCGCCCGCGCAGCCCGCCCCCGTGCCCCCGCCGTCCGCCGCGCAGGCACAGGCCAACGCCACCGGCGCCGCCGCCGGCCTGGTCGCCGCCCGCCCCGCCGCCCTGCACGCCGGCAAGCACGACAAGTTCGTCCAGCGGGACGTCCGGTCGGCGGCCGGGCTGTCGTACGTGGTCTACGACCGCACCTACGACGGGCTGCCGGTGATCGGCGGCGACCTGGTCATCGCCACCGACGCCGCCGGCACGGTGAAGACCACGTCCGTCGCGCAGCAGCAGGCGCTCGGTGACCTCGACGTCCACGGCGCGAAACTCACCGCCGCGCAGGCCGAGGCCGTGGCCCGCAAGCAGCTCCGCGGGCCGAAGAGCCTGCCGGGCGGGCAACTCGTCGTGGTCGCCGACGGCGCCGGGCGGCTCGCCTACGAGAGCAACGTCGAAGGCACCGACGAACACGGCGAGCCGAGCAGCCTGAGCGTCTACGTCGACGCGGTGGACGGGCGCGTCCTGCGGACGGTCCAGCACTTGGCCGCGGGGACCGGCACCGGCAAGTGGAACGGCCCGTCGCTGCCGCTGAACACGACGAAGTCCGGCAGCACGTACTCGATGGCCGACCCGAACACGCCGAACCTCGACTGCCGCAACTACAGCAGCGACTCCGTCCTCACCGGACCGGACGACAGCTGGGGCAACGGCACCGGCACGAACATCGAGACCGGCTGCGCCGACGCGCTGTTCGTCGCGCAGACCGAGAAGAAGATGCTCTCGGAATGGGTGGGCCGCAACGGCTTCACCGGCAACGGCGGCGCGTGGAAGATCCGCGTCGGGCTCGACGACGAAAACGCGTACTACTACAACTCGCGTCCGGCGTACGTGAACCTCGGGCACAACCCGAGCGGCGAGTGGGTCGGCTCCCTGGACATCCTCGGCCACGAGATGGGCCACGGCATCGACGACTACTCCGGCTCCGGCGGCTTCTCCGGCGGTGGCACGCAGGAGTTCATCGCGGACACCTTCGGCACGGCGACCGAGTTCTACGCGAACGAGCCGTCGCAGTACGACCCGCCGGACTACGCGATCGGCGAGGAGGTCAACCTGGTCGGCACCGGCGCGATCCGGTACATGTACGACCCGTCGAAGGTCGGCGACCCGAACTGCTACTCCAGCTCGACACCGAACGCCGAGGTGCACAAGGCGGCCGGGCCCGGCGACCACTGGTTCTACCTGCTCGCCGAGGGCAGCAACCCGACGAACGGGCAGCCGGCCAGCTCGACGTGCAACGGCAGCACGCTCTCCGGCATCGGCATCCGCAAGGCGATCAACATCATGCACGGCGCGGTGCAGCTGAAGACGTCCGGCAGCTCGTACCTGCGCTACCGGACGTGGACGCTGCAGGCCGCGAAGAACCTGTACCCGAACAGCTGCGCCGAGTTCGACGCGGTGAAGGCGGCGTGGAACGCGGTGAGCGTCCCGGCGCAGTCCGGTGACCCGACGTGCACCGGCACCCCGCCGACCACGACCACGCCCCCGACCACCACGCCGCCGACCACCACGACTCCCCCGGGCGGGTGCAGTGGCCAGCTGGTGCAGAACCCGGGCTTCGAGTCCGGCCAGGCGTCCTGGACCGACCCGAACACCACCATCGGCCAGTGGGGCAGCCAGGCGCCGGCGCGCACGGGCAGCTACGACTCCTGGCTCGGCGGCTGGGGTTCGGCGCACACGGACACGCTGACGCAGTCGGTCACCATTCCGGCCGGCTGCAAGGGGAGCCTGACGTTCTGGCTGCGCGTGTGGACGGCGGAGACCGAGAACGTGGCCTACGACAAGCTCGTGGTGTCCGCGGGTTCGGCGACGCTGGCGACGTACTCGAACCTCGACCGCAACTCGGCGTACGTCCAGAAGACGCTCGACCTGTCCGCGTACGCGGGCCAGACGGTCACGCTGAAGTTCGCCGGGACGGAGGACCAGTCGCTGCAGACGTCGTTCGCCGTGGACGACACCGGGGTCACCGTGAGCTGACCCGGCGGGGCCTGCCACCTACTTTGGTGGCAGGCCCTCGTTGCGCCCGATGCGTCCGGTATTCATGCTTACCCGGATGGAGGCGTTATCAGCGTCGGCCCCGTTCGCCGAGGCCTTCGACCTGGCGATCCGACGGCGCGGCCTGAGCCTGGAGGCCCTGCAGCGGCGGATGGCGATGCGGGGCGCCCAGGTCAGCCTGGCCACCCTCAGCTACTGGCGTCGCGGCCGCCGCCACCCGGAGGGCCACCGCTCGCTGCACGCGGTGGCCGTCGCCGAGAGCTGCCTCGGGCTCCCGGCGGACGCACTGACCAGCCTGGTGACGCGGCCGCGGGAGCGCCGGGCGCAGCCGTGGCCGTCCGGGGTGAGCCTGGCCAGCGCGCTCGGCTCCGAGCCGACGGAACTGGCGGCCTGCGACGGCATCGACCTCGACGGCAACGCCCGGCTCGCACTGGTGTCGGTCCACCAGCGGGCGACGCTGGGCGCGGACCGCACCGAGCGATCGGTCCGCACGGAACTGGTGGTGACCAGCCGGGCGGACGGAGTGGACCGCTGGGTGTCGTTCTTCCGCCCCCAGACCGGCGGCGGCCACCAGCCGGTGCTGAGGTCGACGCACTGCTGCCGCCCGGGCCGCGTCCGCCGGGACGCGGCATCCGAGCTGGTGGCGTGCGAACTGCGGTTCGACTACCCGCTGCGCACGGGCGAGACGTACGTGTTCGACTTCGAGTTCGCGTACGACGGAGAGCCACCGGAGACGAACTACCTGCAGTTCGGGGTGCGCGCGCCGGCCCGCCAGATAGTGCTGCAGGCGTGCTTCGACCCGGCGGCGGTGCCGGTGCGGTGTTATCGGTATTCGGGCGAAGGGGATTCGCGGCCGGAGCTGCCGGTGGGTCCGAGCGGGACGAGCCACATCGCGGTGCTGGACGCGCGGCCGGGGGTCTACGGGATCTGCTGGGAGTGGGACTGACCGAGCTCGTAGTCCGCTTCCCGGAACTCCCCCACCTGCCGTCGCAGCCGGCCCGTCGAGAACGGCCAGCTGAAACTGTTGCGCCCGTTGACATCCGTGTAATAGCTGGAACACCCGCCCGACTGGTACACCGTTCCCGGCAAAGCCGCCTGGACCTCCGCGTTGAACGTCTCCTGCGCCGACGCCCGGACCGACAGCGAGCCTCCCTCGACCCGCAGGGTCCGGGTCACCGCCGCCACCAGGTGCTCCACCTGGGCCTCGACGATCGTGAACGCCGACGAATGCCCGGTGCCCAGGCTCGGGCCCAGCAACAGGTACAGGTTCGGGAACCCGGCCACCGACGTCCCCCGGTACGCCTGCGGGCTGCCCTTCCAGTGGTCGTCCAGACTGCGGCCCTCGGCGTCGAACACCCGGGCCGACACCGGCATGTCGAGGATGTGGAAGCCCGTGCCGAAGATGATCGCGTCGACTTCCGCGCTCGAACCGTCCGCGCCCAGCACGCGCGTGCCCTGGACCGAGCGCACCGCCGTCGGGTGGACGTCCACATGGGACTGGGTCAGCGAGCGGTAGTACGTGTTGGACATCAGCAGGCGCTTGCAGCCCAGCGTGTAGTCCGGGGTCAGCGCCCGCCGCAGCTCCGGGTCCCGGACCGCGAGGCGCAGGTGGGCGAGCCCGATCCTCTGCACCTGCCGCAGCAGCCACGGGTGCCGGAACCCGAACCCGAGTGCCTCCATCGCGCCGTACTCCGCGCCGCGCAACGCCCTCTGCAGAGCCGGGAACCGCCGCAACAGGAACCGCTCGACGCCGGGAACGTGGTGATCCGGCTTGGGCAGGACCCACTGCGCCGTGCGCTGGAACAGGTGCAGCCGGCCCACCCGGGGCACGATCTCGGGGACGAACTGGACCGCGGAGGCGCCGGTGCCGATCACCGCGACCCGCTGGCCCGCCAGGTCGTAGCCGTGGTTCCAGCGCGCCGAGTGGAAGACCTCGCCCGGGAAGCCGGCGAGCCCGGGCAGGTCCGGGACCAGCGGTTCGTGCCAGGGACCGGTGCCCGCGACCAGGATCCGCGCGGTGTAGGGACCTCGTGACGTCTCCAGCTCCCACCGCGCGGCGCGGTCGTTCCACTGTGCGCGCGTCACCTCCACGCCGTAACGGATTTTGGAGGTGACGCCGAACCGGGCGGCCGTGTCCCGCAGGTAGGCGCGGATCTCGTCCTGGCCGGCGAACGCGCGGGTCCACCCGGGATTGGGCGCGAACGAGTACGAGTACAACCCGGACGGGACGTCGCAGGCGCAGCCGGGGTAGGTGTTGTCGCGCCAGGTGCCGCCGAGCGTGCCGGCCTTCTCGAGCACGGCGAGGTCGCCGACGCCGGCCTGGGTGAGGCGGATCGCGGCACCCAGCCCCGATGCCCCGGCGCCGATGACGAGGACCGCGAAGTCGCGTTGTTCCATTTTCGGAGACTAACAGTATCCGAAAACCAGCGGTACCCCGATTCCGGGGCTCGCTAGAGTTGGCCCCATGGCCCGACTCACCCGCGCGGAAAGCCAGGCGCGCACCCGCGAGCAGCTGATCGAGACCGCCAAGCTGCTCTTCCTGCGCGACGGCTACTCGGTGACGTCGCTGGAGAAGGTCGCCGACGAGGCGGGCTACTCCAAGGGCGCGGTGTACTCGAACTTCCGCAGCAAGGACGAGCTCTGCCTCACCGTGCTCGACCGGATCCACGACGAGCAGGTCGCCTTGGTCGCCGAAGCGCTGGCGGGCGCCGAAGGCGTGGAAGGGCTGCTGACGGCGTTCCAGACGTGGGCCGAGCGCAGCATCGGCGACGAGGCCTGGACCGCGCTCGAGGTCGAGTTCGCGACGAACGCGCGGCGCGACCCGCACGTGCGCGCCGAACTGGCGGCGCGCGACAAAGCCATCCGCGACACCATCGCCGGCCTGCTCACCGGGTACGCCGAGCGGTTCGGGATCACCCTCCCGATGTCGGCCGACGACGCCGCGACGGCGTTGCTCAGCCTCGGCATCGGGCTCGGCGTGCAGCGCGCGATCGACCCGACGATCCCGGTGAGCGTGCTGCCGGACGTCATCCGGCTCTTCTCCGGGGTGCGCTGACCGTCCTTTCCGGACCCGCGGGGTGGTCTGGACCGTTCACGAACATGAACGGTTTCCACCTCTTGTGGAGCGTGCTGACTCTTCGCTACCGTGTCGCTACGCCGCAGCTCCACCCGCACCAGTCGTACCGCCGTGTGTTCACGGCGCATCCCGCGGAAAGGGTCCCCTCCCCATGAGCAAGAAGTTGCGGCCGGTCCTCCTCGGCACGCTCGGCGCCGCCTCCGTCGCGGCCCTCGTGATCACCACGCCCGCGTTCTCCTCGGCCGCACCGGCACCGGTGGCCGGTGCGTCGGTGCTCGCCGCCGGCGACCTCTCGGCCCCGGCGAAGAAGGAGATCGCGATGAAGCTGGTTTCCAGCGCGGAAAACTCGTCGCTGGACTGGAAGGCGCAGTACAAGTACATCGAGGACATCGGCGACGGCCGCGGGTACACCGCGGGCATCATCGGTTTCTGTTCCGGCACCGGCGACATGCTCGAACTCGTCGAGGCGTACACGAACTCGGTGCCGGACAACCCGCTGGCGAAGTTCCTCCCGGCGCTGCGCAAGGTGAACGGCACGGATTCGCACGCGGGCCTGGGTTCGGCGTTCGAAAGCGCCTGGAAGCAGGCCGCGGCGACGACGGCGTTCCAGACGGCCCAGAACAACGAGCGCGACCGCGTGTACTTCAACCCGGCGGTGAGCCAGGGCAAGTCGGACGGCCTGAGCAACCTCGGCCAGTTCGCCTACTACGACGCGATCGTGATGCACGGTCCCGGCGACAGCTCGGACAGCTTCGGCGGCATCCGCAAGGCCGCGATGAAGAAGGCGAAGACCCCGGCACAGGGCGGCAACGAGACGACGTACCTGAAGGCGTTCTTCGACGCCCGCAAGGTGATCATGAAGCAGGAAGAGGCGCACGCGGACACGTCCCGGGTGGACACCGAGCAGCTGAAGTTCCTCAACGACGGCAACTTCGACCTGCACACGCCGTTGAAGTGGAAGGTGTACGGCGACTCGTACACGATCAACTGAAGGCGCGGGCCCCGGGGCGGCTTCGGCCGTCCCGGGGTCAGAGCACCTTGGTGACGAGGGCGACGATCGCGGTGGTGGCGAGGGCCACGACGACCAGGCTCGAAAAAGGTGGCTTCACCGCCTCAGCAGCTCATCCGCCGTGCGGGTGTTGAGGATGCGGTCCGGGCCGATGCCCGCCTTGATCGCCCGCTCGCACCCGTAACCCAGCCAATCCAGCTGGCCCGGGGCGTGCGCGTCGCTGTCGATCGTGAACTCGCAGCCGATCTCCGCCGCCAGGCGCAACAGCCGCATCGGAGGGTCCAGGCGCTCCGGGCGGGCGTTGATCTCCACCGCCACGCCGTTCTCCCGGCACGCCGTGAACACCTTCTCCGCGTCGAACTCCGACTCCGGACGGCCGCGTCCCACCACCAGCCGCCCGGTGCAGTGCCCCAGCACGCGCACGTGCGGATTCCGGACCGCCGCCACCATCCGGCGGGTCATGTCGCGGGACGGCATCCGGAGTTTCGAGTGCACGCTCGCCACCACGAAGTCCAGCTCGCCCAGCAGGTCCTCCTCCTGGTCGAGTGACCCGTCGTCGAGGATGTCGACCTCGATGCCCTGCAGCAGCCGGAACGGTGCCATCAGCTCGTTCGCCTTCGCCACGATCTGCATCTGCGTCCGCAGCCGGTCCGGCGAGAGCCCGTTCGCGACCGTCAGGCGCGGCGAGTGGTCGGTCAGCACCATCCACTCGTGGCCGAGGTCGCGGCCCGCCACCGCCATCTCGCCGATCGAACTGCCGCCGTCCGACCAGTCGGAATGGGTGTGGCAGTCGCCGCGCAACGCCGAGCGCAGGGGCTCGCCGTCCGGCAGCTCCTTCGAGACGATCTTTCCGCGGTACGCCGGGTCACGGCCGGCCAGCGCGTCCTCGATCACCCCCGCGGTGGCCTTGCCGATCCCGGGCAGCGACGTAAGCGTGCCGTTCTCCGCCAGCTGCGCCAGCTTCTCGGCGCCGGTCTTGTCGACCGTCGCCGCCGCGTTGCGGAACGCGCGGACGCGGTAGGTCGGCTCCCCCGCGCGTTCGAGCTGGAACGCGATCTCCCGCAACGCCCATGCCGGATCCATGGGACCTGTCTACCCCCTCGGGGGCAGTCGGTGCAGCTCGACGTCCGCCAAGGCGCCGTCGCGCACCGAAGCCGTCTGGTACGTGCAGTACGGCTGGCGACGGCGGTCGGTCGGCGACCCCGGGTTCAGCAGGCGAAGCCCGGACGGCGCCACCGTGTCCCACGGGATGTGGCTGTGCCCGAAGACCAGCACGTCGGTGTCCGGGAACTGCGCGGCGCACCGCTGCTCACGGCCCTGTTTGGCGCCCGTCTCGTGGATCACCGCCAGGCGCACGCCGCCGAGCTCCGCCCGCGCGATCTCCGGCAGCCGGGCCCGCAGCGCCGGGCCGTCGTTGTTGCCGTACACGCCGATCAGCCGCTTGCTGCGCTCCTCCAGCTCGTCCAGCAGGGCGACGTCGACCCAGTCGCCCGCGTGCACGACGACGTCGGCGGCCGCCACCTCGGCCCACACCTGCGCCGGCAGCTCGCGCGCCCGGGCGGGCAGGTGGGTGTCCGAGATGAGCAGCAGCCTCATCCGATGGCCTTCAGCACCCGGTCGAGGAAGCCGCCGATGTGGTCGCGCAGCAGCGTGGCCGCGCCCTCGGCGTCACCCTTCTTCGCCGCCGCCAGCACCGCCCGGTGCTCGGTCCACTCCTTCTTCCAGCTGGGGTTGGCCTCCCAGCCGACGACGCTGATCAGCGCCGCGCGGTCCTTGAGGTCGTCGAGGATGCTGACCAGCAGCGGGTTGCCGCAGCCGGAGTAGAGGGCGCGGTGGAAGCGGCGGTTCAGCAGGCTCAGCGCCGCCTGGTCCTTGTCCGCGATGGCCGTCGACGCCTCCTTCAGCGCCTCGGCCGCGTCTTCGAGCAGCTCCGGGTCGTTCCGCTCGACGGTCCGCCGGACGGCCTCCGGTTCGAGCACCATCCGCACGTCGTAGACGGACTTGGCGAGCTCGGCGTCGACCGTGATCACCGACGCGCCCTTGTACGGGCTGAACGTCACCAGCCCCGAGTTGGACAGCACCTTGAGCGCCTCGCGCACCGGGGTCTTCGACACGCCGAGCCGCGCGGCCAGCTCCGCTTCGACGAGCGGCTGGCCGGGCTCCAGCTCCCGGGTCAGGATGCCGCGGCGGATCTCCTCCAGGACCACTTCGGTCCGGGAGGCGGGCAGGCTGAACGTCCCGGTCATGGCGCGCTCCCTATGTTCGTGTCGGAACCCATTCAACCAGGCCCACCAGATCATATATCAGATGCCATACTGGATCGCATGAAACGACCCGAGGAACTCCGCAGCCACCGGTGGTTCGGCGGCGACGAACTGCGCAACTTCAGCCACCGCGCCCGCAGCCGCCAGCTCGGCTACAACCCGGAAGAACACCTCGGGAAGCCGGTCATCGGCATCCTCAACACCTGGTCGGACATCAACCCCTGTCACATGCACCTGCGCGAACGCGCCGAGCAGGTCAAACGCGGTGTCTGGCAGGCCGGTGGCTTCCCGCTGGAGTTCCCGGTCGCCACGCTGTCGGAGACCTACCAGAAGCCGACCCCGATGCTCTACCGGAACCTGCTGGCCATGGAGACCGAGGAGATCCTCCGCTCCTACCCGATCGACGGCGCCGTCCTGATGGGCGGCTGCGACAAGACCACGCCGGCGCTGCTGATGGGCGCGGCCAGCGCGGGACTGCCGTCGATCTTCGTCCCGGCCGGGCCGATGCTGCGCGGGCACTGGCGCAACGAGGTGCTCGGCAGCGGCACCGACATGTGGAAGTACTGGGACGACAAGCGCGCCGGGCTGATCGGCGACGCCGAAATGTCCGAACTGGAACGCGGGCTGGCCCGGTCACCGGGGCACTGCATGACGATGGGGACGGCGTCGACCATGACCTCGGCCGCCGAGGTGCTCGGCGTGACGCTGCCGGGTGCCGCGTCGATCCCCGCCGTCGACTCGGCGCACCACCGGATGGCCGCCGCCAGCGGTGCCCGGATCGTCGACATGGTCCGGGAGGACCTGACCATCACCCAGGTCCTGGACAAGCGGGCCTACGCCGACGCCGTCACCACCGTGCTCGCGCTCGGCGGCTCGACCAACGCCGTGATCCACCTGATCGCGATGGCCGGCCGCAGCGGGATCCCGATCGGCCTGGCGGACTTCGACGCGATCGCCCGGCGCGTGCCGGTGCTGGCGAACATCCGGCCCGGCGGCGACTGGCTGATGGAGGACTTCTACTACGCCGGCGGCCTGCCCGGGCTGCTCTCGCGGCTGACCGACCTGCTGCACCCGGACCGGCTCACCGTCACCGGCCGCACCCTCGGCGAGAACCTCGCGAGCGCGCGCGTGCACAACGACGACGTCATCCGGACCCGCGACAACCCGGTCGCGAGGGAGGGCGGGGTCGCGGTGCTGCACGGGAACCTGGCGCCCTCCGGCGCGGTCATCAAGCACATCGCGGCCGAGAAGCACCTGCTCACGCACACCGGCCCGGCCGTGGTGTTCGAGAACTACCCCGACCTCAAGAAGCGGATCGACGACCCGTCGATCACCGCGGACTCGGTGCTGGTGCTGCGCGGCTCCGGCCCGCTCGGCGGCCCGGGCATGCCGGAGTACGGGATGCTGCCGATCCCCGCGCACCTGCTCGAACGGGGTGTCCGGGACATGGTCCGGATCTCCGACGCGCGGATGAGCGGGACGAGCTACGGCGCCTGCGTCCTGCACGTGGCCCCGGAGTCGCACGTCGGCGGCCCGCTCGCCCTGGTCCGCGACGGCGACCTGATCACCTTGGACGTTCCTTCGCGGACCCTGCGGCTCGAGGTGTCCGATGAGGAACTGGCGCGGCGGCGTGCCGGCTGGACGGCGCCGTCGCCCCGGTTCGAGCGCGGTTACGGGGCGCTCTACAGCGAACACATCACGCAGGCCGACGAGGGCTGCGACTTCGACTTCCTCGCGCGGGCGGGCCGCAATCCCGAACCCGACGCCCGGTGAGTTCATCGATCCGTGACCGATTCATCCCCCGTTAGGGCGAGTCGTACGGCTTGTCCGGGTGCCCCGTACGCTGATCCCGTCACCGTCGCAGGCCCGGTGCCGCGTTGAAGGGGTGGAGAGTTGCCGCACGAACCGCACTGGCCCGACTCGCACGGCGAGCAGACCGACGTCCTGCCCGTCGTCCGGCCCGAGCCGGAACCGGGTCCCGCCACCGCGAAGCGCTCGTTTCGCAAGGCCGGCCTGATCGCGGGCGGCGTGTTCGGCGTGCTGGTCGCGATCTACGGGATCGACCTGCTGATCAGCCAGGGCAGCGTCCCGCGCGGGGTGACCGTGGCCGGTGTCGACGTCGGCGGCATGGGCCGCGAGGCGGCCGAGCAGGAACTGCGCGGCAAGATCGAGCCGCGGCTGACGCGCCCGCTCGCCGTCACCGCGGGCGAGTACCAGGGCACGCTGTCGCCGACGCTCGCCGGGCTCAAGCTCGACTGGCCGCAGACCCTCGACCAGGCCGGCGAGCAGCCGCTGAACCCGTTCACGCGGCTGTCGTCGCTGTTCTCCAGCCGCGAGGTCGGCGTCGTCAGCCACGCCGACGACGCCAAGCTCACCGCGGCCCTCGAGACGCTGCGCGGCCAGGTCGACCGCGACCCGGTCGAGGGCACCGTGAAGTTCCAGGGTGCCGAGCCGGTCGCCGTGCCGCCGAAGACCGGGCAGAAGCTCGACGTGCCGGCCGCGACCGCCGCCGTCGTCGAGAAGTGGGCGAGCGGGGAAACCCTGGCGCTCCCGGTGACCAGCACGCCGGTCCGCACCACGCCCGAAGGCGTCCAGGCGGCCCTCGACGGCTTCGCGCGGCCCGCCGTGTCCGGCCCGTTGGTGGTCAAAGGCGAGGGCAAGAACGCGACCGTGAAGCCCGAGGTGCTCGCCGCGGCGATCACCTTCGAGCCCGCCGAGGGCGGCGGGCTGACGCCGAAGATCGACAACGCGAAGATCGCCGAAGCCGCCGGGCCGCAGCTGAAGTCCACCGAGAAGGAGGGCAAGGACGCGACCGTCGTCTTCGAGGGCGGCAAGCCGACGGTCGACCCCTCCACCGACGGCCGGACCGTCGACTGGGACCCCAGTCTCAAGCCGCTGCCCGACGTGCTCAAGAAGACCGACGGCCGCGAGGTCCCGGCCGTCTACAAGGACAGCCCGGCGAAGGTGACCACCGAGCAGGCGAACCAGCTCGGCATCAAGGAGGTCGTCGGCGAGTTCACCACCGGCGGCTTCGCCCCCGAGTCCGGGGTCAACATCCGCGTCGGCGCGCAGAAGATCAACGGCGCCATCGTCAAGCCGGGCGAAACCTTCAGCCTCAACGGTTTCACCGGGCCGCGCGGCACGGCACAGGGCTACGTCGAGGCGGGCGTGATCAAGGACGGCGCCCCCGGCCGCGAGGTCGGCGGCGGCCTCTCGCAGCTCGCGACCACGCTGTACAACGCGTCCTACTTCGCGGGGCTGAAGGACGCGGGGCACAAGGAGCACAGCTACTACATCAGCCGCTACCCCGCCGCGCGCGAAGCGACGGTGTTCCAGAACCCGAACGGGTCCAGCGTCATCGACCTCAAGTTCACCAACGACACGCCGACCGGCATCGCGATCCAGACGATCTGGACGCCGTCGTCGATCACCGTGAAGCTGTGGGGCACCAAGCGCTACACCGTCGAGTCGATCGAGGGCGCGCGGACCAACCAGAGCGACCCGCAGACCAAGCCGGGGCCGGCGGAGAACTGCCACGCCTCGAACGGCGCGCCGGGGTTCACCACCAGCAACACCCGCGTGCTCAAGGACGCCGCGACCGGCCGCGAGGTCAGCCGCTCGACCCGGACGGTCCACTACAACCCGCAGCCGAAAATCGTCTGCGGCGGCGGGCAGTGACCTCCTAACGGCCGTTCACGCTGGGCGTCCGCGGCGGTACCCTGAGTGCCCATGACGGCACGCGCGGTGGGGTTCCGGGACGTCCTCGCGGTGACCGAATTCCGGGCGTTGTTCTCGGCCCAGCTGGTCTCGGTCACCGGTGACCAGCTGGCCAGGGTCGCGCTGTCGATCCTGGTGTACGACCGGACGAACTCGCCGGGCTGGGCGGCGCTGACGTACGCGCTGACGTTCCTGCCGGACCTCGTCGGCGGCCCGCTGCTGTCCGGGCTCGCCGACCGGCACCCGCCGCGCGCGGTGATGGTGCTGTCGGACGGGCTGCGGGCGCTGGCCGTGGCCGTGATGGCGGTGCCGGGCCTGCCGCTGCCGGCGGTGGCGGCGCTGCTGGTCGCCGTCCAGCTGTTCAACCCGGTGTGGAATTCGGCGCGGGCGGCGCTGCTGCCGCAGGTGCTGCCGGGCGAGACGTTCGTGCCCGGGATGGGCCTGCTGATGATGCTGGTCCAGGCGGGCCAGGTGGCGGGCTTCGCCCTGGGCGGCCTGCTGGTGGCGGCCATCGGAACGGGCGGAGCCCTCCTGGCGGACGCGGCGAGCTTCGCGCTGTCGGCGGTGTTCCTGCTGGCCGGCGTGCGGACCCGGCCGCCGCGCGAGACGTCGGGCGTCCGCTGGTGGAGCCACGTCCGGGCGGGCTGGACGGTGGTGGCGGGTGACCGGCGCCGGCTCGCCTTGGTGGCGCTGGGGTGCGTGTCGGGGGTGTACATCGCGGGCGAGGCGATCGCCGCGCCGTACGCCGCCGAGCTGGGCGGGGGCCCGGTGGTGGTCGGGCTGCTGCTGGGTGCGTTCGCGCTGGGCAACGTGGCCGGGATGGCGGTGCTGTCACGGATCCCGCCGCCGCAGCGGGGGCCGTTGCTGGGGCCGCTGGCGGTGCTGGCTTGCGCGGCTTTGCTGGGTTGCGTTTTGAAGCCGGACTTGGTGGCCACGTTGGCGCTGTTCACGCTGTCGGGGGTGGCCGGTTCGTACAACTTGATCGCGAACACGACGTTCGTCCAGCTGACACCGGAGACCCAGCGGGCGCAGGCGTTCGGGTTCGCGTTGACGGCGTTGCGGGTTTCGCAGGGGCTGGGGGTGGTGCTGGCTGGGGTGGCGGCGGAACACGTGGCTCCGCACGGGGTGGTCGCGGGAGCGGGGGCGATCGGTGTGGTGGCCGCGTTCGGGGCGGCCCGGCTGTGGCGGCGGGCCCAGCCGGAGCCCCGGTGAGCAGCGCGCGCCCAGGCGGCGCAACAGATGGCTGCTCACGCCGTGGTCACCAAGCCGGGGGACCGGCGCAGTCGCGGCCGCCCGGCTCTGGCAGCGAACGCAGGCGAAGCCCCGGTGAACAGCGCGCGCCCGGCCTGCGCAACACATGGCTCCCCACGCCGTGGTCACCGAGCCTCCCGGGGCGATCGGTGTGGTGGCCGCGTTCGGGGCGGCCCGGCTGTGGCGGCGGGCCCGGCCGGAGCCCCGGTGACCGGCGTGGCTCGCCGGTCACCGGGCGCCGGTCAGGACTGGGTCCAGTCCGTCGGGATGCGGCGCGGGGTCCAGTCCGTCGGGCACTCGGCTGGCGAGCCGCCGGGACGGGTCCAATCGGTCGGGAGCTCGCGGACCGTCCAGTCGGTGGGCAGTTCGCGGGCGGTCCAGTCCGTCGGCAGCTGCCGCGGGGTCCAGTCGGTCGGGATCGCGCGGGTCCAGTCCGTCGGCAGCTGCCGGGTCCAGTCGGTGGGCCGCTGCGGGCGACGGCGGGACGGGACGATGTTGGCGTTGGGCAGGAAGTGCGACATGGTTTCTCCGGTTTCGTGAGGGATCTTGCACGGTGCGTGACCGGACGGTAGCCCGACCAGCCTAGTGACACACCGCGTTCATTCGATTACAGTGACGATTTCCGCGAAGGGGTTTCCGTCCTGAGCAGAAGGGCGTTTCGTGGGATTGTCCGCGTCCCAAGGGCGAAAGCCCAGCTCAGAACGTCCACGAACAGGTCTCCGAACGTGGGCGATGTGGAAGCTGGCCACTCCGGTGTTCGGCTACGTCCTCGTCGTCGACGCCTTGGCGTTGGTCGCGGTCGCTTCGACGGCCGCACTGGTTCCGATCACCACCCGATCGCTGTTCTGGTGTGGACTGATCCTCGCCGGTGAGGTCGTGCACCTCGAAGCGGCGCAACGCATCGAGCGCATCCGGGAGCTGGCCGCCGACGGCCGGCCGCACATGCACCTGCAGTCGATCTGGATCTTCGCCGGGTTACTCCTGCTCCCGCCACCGCTGGCGACACTGGTCATCGTCGTCAGCTATGCCCATTCCTGGGTGCGCGTCTACAAACGACGGGGCGTGATTCACCGGAAAGTGTTCTCCGGCGCGACGGTCATCCTCGCCTGCACCGCCGCCGGGGCCGTGCTGTGGGCCGGCACCGGGCACGTGGCGCCGTACGTGCCCTACCTGGACGGCTTCGGCGGGATGCTCGCGCTGCTGACCTCCGGGATCGTCTACTTCGGCCTGAACTACGTGCTCGTGATCGTGGCGATCCTGATCAGCAACCCGGGCAAGCCGCCGCGGCAGGCGTTCGGCAACCCGTCCGACGTGCTGATCGTGCTGGCCGCGGTCGGCGTCGGCTGCGGGATCGCACTGGTCATGACGGTCCGGCCGTGGCTGCTGCCGGTGCTCATGGTCACGCCGGTGGCGCTCCACATCGGCCTGCTGCTCCCCCAGTTCCAGGCCGCCGCGCGCACCGACTCCAAGACCGCACTGCTCGCCCCGGAGTTCTGGGTCCAGCTGGCCCGCAACGAGCTGGCCCGCGCGGCGGAACTGTCCTCCACGGCCGGCGTGCTGATGATCGACATCGACCACTTCAAGGCCATCGACGACGGCAACGGCCACCTCGCGGGCGACGAGGTCCTGCGCGCGGTCGCGGCGGCGATCCAGAGCTCGGTCCGCGGCGGCGACTACGTTGGCCGTTTCGGCGGCGACGAGTTCGTGGTGCTACTGCCGGG
This sequence comes from Amycolatopsis sp. NPDC004169, assembly GCF_040610315.1. Classification (NCBI taxonomy): domain Bacteria; kingdom Bacillati; phylum Actinomycetota; class Actinomycetes; order Pseudonocardiales; family Pseudonocardiaceae; genus Amycolatopsis; species Amycolatopsis sp. NPDC004169. Next base: position 12,835 of record NZ_JBEXMD010000030.1, on the reverse strand, counting down.
CATGACCAGCGCGGAGATCACGTCCGTCGCCGACCGCATCCGCACCGCGATCGCCCGGATCGAGGTGCCGGTCCCGGTGATCCGCCCGGGCAAGCCCGAGGTGATCGGCGGCCTGACCGCCTCGATCGGCGCGGCGGTGTACCCGGAGACAGCGACCGAGTACACGATCCTGCTGCAGGCGGCCGACGACGCCGTGTTCGAGGCGAAGGCGGGCGGCCGCGACCGCGTGGTCCTGGCGACCGCCCGCACCGAGCTGACCCGTCCGGAGATCCCGGACGTCCGCTAGGGCAACGTGGCCAGCGATTCCTCGAGGGTCGCTTCGGACAGTTCGTCGTCCACCATCTCCCCGGCCAGGTAGGCGCCGTACGCCGGCAGATCCAGGTGGGCGTGGCCGCACAGCGCCGTGAGGATCGCCTTCTCCTCACCGGTTTCCTTGCAGCGCAACGCTTCCCGGATGCACGCCGCCAGCGCGTGCGTCGGCTCGGGTGCCGGGATGATCCCCTCCGACCGCGCGAACTGCACCCCGGCCGCGAAGCACTCCTGCTGGCCGATGGCCAGGGCCTCGATCAGGCCGAGCTCGTGGATGTGCGAGATCAGCGGGGACATCCCGTGGTAGCGCAGGCCGCCCGCGTGGATCGGGTCCGGGATGAACTCGTGGCCGAGCGTGTGCATCTTGAGCAACGGCGTCAGCCCGGCCGTGTCGCCGAAGTCGTAGGCGTACTTGCCGCGCGTCAGCGACGGGCACGCGGCCGGCTCGACCGCGCGGATCACCGGGTTCATCCGGCCGGCCAGCTTCTCGCGCAGGAACGGGAACGCCAGGCCGCCGAAGTTCGAGCCGCCGCCGGTGCAGCCGACCAGCACGTCCGGGGTGTCGCCGGCCAGCTCGAACTGCTTGAGCGCTTCTTCGCCGATGACCGTCTGGTGCAGCAGGACGTGGTTGAGCACGCTGCCCAGCGCGTACCGCGCGTTCGGGTCCTGCGCCGCCTGCTCCACCGCTTCGCTGATCGCGATGCCGAGGCTGCCGGTCGAGTCCGGGTGGTCCTTGAGGATCGCGCGCCCGGACTCGGTCAGCTCGGACGGGCTCGGGTGGACCGTCGCGCCGAACGTCTCCATCATCAGCTTGCGGTAGGGCTTCTGGTCGTAGGAAGCCCGCACCTGCCAGACCTCGCACTGGATGCCGTACTGGGCGCAGGCGAAGGCGAGGGCACTGCCCCACTGGCCGGCGCCGGTCTCGGTGGTCAGCCGCGTGACGCCTTCGGCCGCGTTGTAGAACGCCTGCGGCACCGCGGTGTTCGGCTTGTGCGACCCGACCGGGCTGACTCCCTCGTACTTGTAGTAGATCCGCGCAGGCGTGCCCAGCGCCTTCTCCAGCCGTCGCGCGCGGAACAGCGGCGACGGGCGCCAAAGCCGGTAGACCTCCCGGACCTCCTCCGGGATGTCGACATAGCGATCAGTCGTCACTTCCTGGGCGATGAGCGCCTGCGGGAACAGCGGCGCGAGGTCGTCCGGGCCGACGGGCTCGCGCGTGCCGGGGTGCAGCGGCGGTGGCGGCGGCTCGGGCAGGTCGGGGATGACGTTGTACCACTGGGTGGGGAGATCGCTTTCGTCCAGGACGTATTTGGTCTGGTCAGCCATCACGCCTCCTTGGTCGGCACCTCAACTTAGGACGCTCCCGGCCGCGGAACCAGTACGGTGATCGGGTGACGAACCCGATGCTCGACGACCTCCCGATCCGGTACCCGGAAGCCGGCCGCGGCCCCGGGCTGGTGCTGCTCCAGGAGATCTTCGGCCTGGACGACTACCTGCGCTCGGTCGCCGCGGACCTGGCCGCGCTCGGGTACGTGGTGGCGATCCCGGAGCTGTTCCGGCGGACGGCGCCGGGCTGGTCGTCGACGCACGACGAAGCCGGCGTCGCGGCTTCGGTGGAGGTCGCGAGCCGCTTCGACCCGGAGCTGGGGCTGGCGGACGTGCTGGCCACGGTCGCCCACCTGCGTTCGCTGCCGTCGGTAACCGGCGGTGTCGGCGTTCTTGGCTTCTGCCTCGGCGGCTCGCTGGCCTTCGCGGCGGCGGCCGAGGGCGACCCGGACGTGGCCGTGTCCTTCTACGGCTCGAGGGTCCCGGAACAGATCGACGGCCTGTCCCGTGTGGAGTGCCCGATCCAGTTCCACTTCGGCGGCCAGGACCCGTACATCCCGCGGTCCGATGTCGCCGTGGTGGAGACCGCCGTGGCCGCGCACCCGGGTGCGGAGATCCACGTGCAGGAGGAGGCCGGGCACGCGTTCCACAACAACGTGGCCCCGATGTTCCACCACCCCGCGGCGGCGGCCCGGTCCTGGGAGCTGACCACCGAGTTCCTGCGGCGGACCCTGCCGGCGTGAAGGCGGTGCTCGTGCGGGGTACCGGCGCGCTCGTCGAGGCCGCCTTCCTGCTGGTGTGGTTCTTCGTCTTCGCCCGGCTCGACGCCCTCGTGGGCACGGACTTCGCGGCCGCCGAAGCCAACGCGCAGGCCCTGCAGGCCATCGAGCACCTGGCACACTTCGACATAGAGGGCGGCGTGAACGCCTGGCTGGCCGGGCAGCCCGTCCTCGGTCACCTGGCGGTGTACCTGTACCGCCTGTACTACGTGGTGGTCGCCGGCGTGCTGCTGTGGGTGTTCGTGCGGCACGCCGAGGTCTACCGGCACGTCCGCCGGACGATGGTCGCGATGACGGCCCTGGTCCTGCCGGTCTACTGGGCGGTGCCGATGTCACCGCCGCGGTTCGCCCTGCCGGGTGCGGCCGACATCGTGGCCCGGTACGACTTCCTGGGCGTGGCGAGCTGGACGAAACCCACCCACCACACGGCGATGCCGAGCATGCACGTCGGCTGGTCGCTGTGGTGCGCGTATGCCGTGTGGACGGCGCTGCGCGCCACGCACCCGCGCCTGGCCCTGCTGGCGTGGGCGTTCCCGCTGCTGATGGCGGCGGACGTGCTCGCCACGGGGAACCACTACGTCCTGGACGTCGCCGGCAGTGTCGCACTGCTGGCCGTCGCCGTTGCGGCCGCGACGCTGTCGGAGCGCGTCACGGCCCTCCGCAGAACTTCCGCTCGGCTGCGAACGGATCCGCCGGAACGGTGACCTGGGTGCGGTGCCAGGCGCCGGTCAGGTTGGCCCAGAACCGTTCGAGCGTCAACGGGTCCCGCGTCGAACGCCGGATCTCCGCGAGGTCGCCGCAGTCGAGCGCGCTCCGCGCGGCGGCGAGCAGCCAGGCGTTGCCGAGCGGTTTCGCCGGCCCGGGCATCCGCGAAGACCTGCTCCCGATCGTGTTCGACCGGTTCGCCCGCGGCGACCACGCCCGCGCGAGACCGAGGGCAGCGGGCTGGGCCTGTCCATCGCCCGCGAGAACGCCCCGGCGGCCGGAGCCCCGAAGCGGGACAAAAGCTTGACAATCGGGCCGGACGCCTTCCCGGTACCGGTTCCGGCCGTGAAAATAGCTGCGGAATTTTCGCCTCACGCGGGGAGAAACCGGCCCGGGGCGCCACGAGCCAGGCGACGGAGTTGCCGACCTCGGGAGATGCCATGGACGTCCTGCGCACCGAGCAGGAAGAAGACCGCGCACTGGTGGCGCGGCTGCACGACGGTGACTGGAGCGCGCTCGACGTGCTCTACGGCCGGTACGCCCGTCCGGTTTTCCAGCGCTGCTGGCGGATCCTGCGCGAACGGACGCTGTCGTGGGAAACCACCCACGACACCTTCGCGCAGTTCGTCGGGCACCTGCCCTGCCCGTGCGGGCAGCCGGCCCGTGAATGGCTGCTGGAGACGGGCACCCGCCTCGCCACCCGGAGGGCCGCACGATGACCGAGGCGGAGATCTTCGAACACTGCCGCACCAGCGTCCGGGCCTTCGTGAGCCGCCGGGTGCCCAACGCGTCGGACGTCGACGACTGCGTGAGCGACGTCGTCCTCCGCGCCCTCGTGGGCCTGCGGCAGGGCGCGCGGCCCGAGGTGCTCGAAGCCTGGCTGATCGGGATCGCCAAGAACGTGCTCAAGGAGCGCTACCGGGCCAAGGACCGCGATCACGAGCTGCCCGCCGAGGTCGCGCAGGAGCCGGGCGAGCAGCAGCTGGAGCTGGCCCGGACCGACCTTCCGGACCTGCCGTCGGAGTACGAGGTGCTGCTCGGCAAGCGGCAGCTGTGGGCCACGCTGGACGCGGCGACCCACGGGCTCGGCGACGGGCTGGCCACGATCATGCGCGCCCACGTCCGGCTCACCGTCGAGCGGGGGCGGCGCGTCGTCGGCGCGGAACTGGCGAAGGAGCTGGGCCGGCCGGTCGACATCGTGAACCGGCAGCTGCAGCGCTCCCGCCTCGGGATGCTCGACGCGATCGCGGCGCTGGTCCTCGCCCGCATCGGCCGCGCGGACTGCGCCGGGCTGTGCGAGGTGCTCGACGCCGACCAGCTGCGCGCGGGCCGCCGGCTGCTGCTCGACCCGGAGCGGACGCGCGCGGTGCTCAAGCACGCCGCCGGCTGTGCGACGTGCTCGACGCGCGTCGACGAAGCCCGCGACTACAGCCGCTGGGCCCTCGGTCCCGGGCTGCTGCACCTGGCCGAAGACGACGAGGAACGCCGCCGGGCGCTCGTCGCGCTGCTCGACCGGGTGGGCGAAGGCGGGGTCTCGTCGGCGCAGGCTCAGGCGGCGGCCGCGTTGGCGGTGCCGGTGCCGCTGGCGGGACCGGCGAACCTCGCGGGCCGGCTGCTGTCGTCCCGGCCCGCGCTGGTGCGCAAGGCCGACGGGGTCACCCGGTTCGTGCGGGACAACCCGGACGTGACCCACCGGATCGTCGCGGCGGCGACGGGCGGGATCGCGGCCGCGGCGGCCATCGTGGCCGCGGTGCTGGGCGGGTCGGACGGCGGTGGCGTGCCGCCGGTGGCGGACGCCCCGCGCGCGCCCGCGACGACCACGCCCGGCGGCGGGGCGCCGACGGTGAGCGCGCCGGCCGCGGTGCCGGTGGCCGTGACGGCCCCGGAGAGCACGCCCCCGCCCACGACGACCACCCCGGGGAACCGCGTGCCGCCGGCGGATCCGGCACCCGGCTCGTCCGCGGCGGCCCAGCCGCCCGCTTCGCGGACGTCGACAACACCGCCGCCGCCCACCACGGCACCGCCGAGCACAGCACCGCCACCGCCGCCCAGCACGGTGCCGCCGAGCAGCCCGCCGGCCGGCACCGTGCCGCCCACCACGGCACCACCCAGCACCCCACCGCCGACCACCGCACCACCCAGCACCCCGCCGCCGACGACCACCCCGCCACCGACCACGACGACCCCGCACCCGCAGGCGATCACGATCGACGCCACCGCCGTCTCGTACACGACGGTGACCATCTCCGGCGTCGGCGTGCGTGACACCCGGCAGGCACAGGCCCTGAACCTCGCCCCCGGCGCGTACACGCTCGCCACCCCGGCCGGACAGCGGCTGCCCTTCACCGTCACCGACGACTACGTGGTCCGGTACGACCCGTCGCTGGAAGGCACGCTGCAGGGCGGCGGCAGTGCGGAACTGTCGGTGCACGGGCACGACGTCACCTTCGACGTGTCCGGTGTGGATTACTACAACATGGCCGTCGGCGGCACCGGGTTCCCGGCGCCGCAACCGGTCCGGCACCTGAAGCTGCTGCCGGGGCCGCACAACGTGGTGACCGCCAACGGCAACTCGCTGCCGTTCACCGTCACCAGCACCGGCGGGATCACCTTCCCCACGGACCCGCACGGCCTCCTCACCTGGGACGGCCAGGCCCTCGCCGTGCACGGCATCCCGATCACCCTCGACGCCACCGGCACGGACTACGCCAACATGACGGTCAGCGGTGCCGGTTGGCCCGCCCCGCAGGCGGTCCGCACGTTCCGGCTCCTGCCCGGCACGCACACCGTCGTGGCCTCCAACGGGAACTCCCTGCCGTTCACGCTCACCGCCACCGGCGGGATCACCTTCCCGACGGACCCGCACGGCATGCTCACCTGGGACGGCCGGGCCCTCGCCGTGCACGGCGTGCCGATCACCCTCGACGCCACCGACGTCGACTACTACAACATGACGATCAGCGGCGCGGGCTGGCCTGCCCCGCAGGCGGTCCGCACGTTCCGGCTCCTGCCCGGAACGCATTCGGTCGTGACGGCCAACGGGAACTCCCTGCCGTTCACCATCACCACGGACGGGACCGTCGGCTACGCCGCCGGTCTCGAAGGGCCGCTCACCCGCGCCGACGGCGGCAAAACCCTGCAGGTGCACGGTTTCCGCGTCACGCTGGACGTCACGGACCTCGGCTACGACAACACGACCGTGAGCGGCACGGGCTGGCGCACGCCGCAGGCCGTCCGCGAATTCCGGCTGCTGCCGGGCACCCACCGCGTGGTCACCCACAGCGGGACGACCGTCGCCTTCACCGTCGGCAGCAGCGGTCTCGTCGGCTACGACTCCTCCCTGCAGGGCCTGCTCACCGGGGCGGGCGGCGGCACGCTCGCCGTCCACGGGTTCCCGGTCACGATCGACGCCACCGGGTCCGGGTACCCGCAGTTCGGTCTCGAGGGCGCCGGCTGGTGGGACGCCCGGCAGCCACGCGTCCTGCGGCTCCTGCCGGGCACCCACTACGCGCTGGCGCCCGGCGGACGGCGGTTCGCATTCAGCGTGACCAGCGCCGGCCGCGTCACCTACGACGCGGCGCTGGACAGCGTGTTCGCCGGGCGTGACGGCACGACGCTCACGCTTCGCCCGCCCGGCTGACCGGCACGCGGACCCGGTCGGCCGAGGCCGGGTCCGCGTCCACCCGCAGCCACGCCGGCGCGTCGACCTCCTTGACCCGGATCCGCACCGGCGCGTAGCCGTCCGGGTCGATGCCCTTGTAGCCGTGCCGGACGACGCCGTCGTGGATCCGTTCCGACACCACGACGGCCAGGTCGGTGCCCGACCGCGCGAGCAGTTCGTAGAGCGGTTCGCCGTCGACCAGCCGGCAGGCGAGCTTCACGTCTTCGCTCACCCACCGCGGCCAGGCGCGCAGCAGCTCCCCCGCGTGCACCGCCAGCCGCAGCCGGATCCGCCGCGGCGGCGCGACGACGGCGTTGTACGCGCGCAGCTCGGCGACCAGCCGCGGCACGAACGGGTCCAGCAGGTCCGCTTTGGACACCCCGGGCGGCACGATGACGAGCAGGCCGTCCCCACGGTCCTGAATGGACAGCCGCCACCACCCGACTCCGGCCGCCCGGAAGGCGGTCCGCATCATCCGCGTCAACGCCGCCCGCGCCCGCAGCTGGGCGGGGTTGTCCCAGCGGGACGATCCCGCGATGTCCACCACCACGATCGACCGGTGCACCGGCCCCCTCGGCACCACACTCAGCATCGGCTGCTCCCTTCTCGGTACAGCCATTCCGTGGCCCCGCGGCGGCGGTTCTCCCCGGCGATCCCCAAGATTTTTCCGGGCCGGCCGCGGGCACCGGGCCGGCTAAGGCCCGGCGGGGTAGTCGAGGCCGTGGGAGAGCAGGTCGAACGCCTGCCCGGTCAGCTCGGACTCCGGCGCCCGGCTGCCGGCCGCCCGCCAGGCGACGACCGCGGTCTGCACCGCGCACAGCGCCACCGAAGCCACCAGGTGCGGCCGGGGGTCCGCCGCCGGGTCGACCCCCATGCGCGCGCCGATCAGCCCGGCCACCTCGTCGAACCGGGCGGTGGCCCGTTCGATGCGGGCGGCGGTGAGCGCCGGGCTGACCGAGATCAGGTCCTGCAGGCCGGGGAAGCGCGGGGCGGTCTCGGCCGCCCGGATGACGCCGACGGCGGCCGTCCGCAGCGCGGTCAGCACCGGCAGGCCGGCCGGTTGGCCGGCGAACGCCGCGAGCACGGCGGTGATCTGCTCGTCCGCGAGGGCCAGTGCGACGTCTTCCTTCGAGGCGAAGTACCGGAAGAACGTCCGCGAGGAGACTTCGACCGCTTCGGCGATCTGGTCGACGGTCGTGGCCTCGAAGCCGTTGGCGCAGAACAGCTCCTGGGCCGCGTTGATCAGCGCTTCCCGCGTCCGCTGCTTCTTCCGTTCCCGCAGGCCGAGCTCCTCCATGCCGGCCAGCATACGGCCATCGCGTCACGAACAGACTCTTGTCAGTTGACGACACTTGTCACACTCTGACAGTATTGCGGTCATGCCGAAGCCGCCCGCACCGACGTCCCGCTACTGGAAGCTGCAGCGGCAGCTGACCCGGCTCAACACCTTCCTGTTCCGCCGGACCGGCGGCCGGGTGGGCGGGTCGTACTTCGGTGGCGCGCCGGTGCTGCTGCTGCACCACGTCGGCCGCCGGTCCGGCACCGCCCGGATCAGCCCCCTGATCTACCTCGACGACTCGCCGCGCCTGGTCGTGGTGGCGTCGAAGGGCGGCGTGGACGCGCATCCGGCGTGGTTCCACAACCTGACCGCGATGGCGGCCACCGAGGTGGAACTGCCCGGTGGCGAACGCCGCCGAGTGCACCCGCGCGTGGCCGAAGGGGCGGAGCGGGCGCGCCTGTGGGAGCGTGCGGTGGCGATCTACCGGCCGTACGCGACCTATGCGACCTACACCGAGCGCGAGATCCCGGTGGTCGTCCTCGAACCCGTTCCGGAGACGTGACCCGAGGTCGCGCTCTAAGATCCCGCCGTGGCCGCGTCCCAGACCAAGGAACTCTGGCCGATCCGGCGGCACATCGTCGCGGTGGTGCTGACCGGGCTCGGCGTGTTCGCCGTCGCCGTCGTGCTCCTGTGGCTGGCGCTGGGGCTGCCGGCCGCACCGAGCGCGGACACCCGGCTGAACGTCGTCAAGATCGCGTTGTCGGTGGTGGCCGGGGTCGGCGGGGTCGTCGCGCTGGTCGTCGCCTACCGGAAGCAGCGGATCGGCGAGGCGGCCGAAGCCCGCGAGCGCGGCAAGGTCCTGAACGAGCGCTTCGCGGGCGCGTGCGCCCAGCTCGGCCACGAGAAGCCGACCGTGCGGCTCGCGGGCGTCTACGCCATCGCCAGCCTGGCCGACGAATGGCCCGAGCAGCGCCAAGTGTGCATCGACGTGCTGTGCGCGTATCTGCGCATCCCGTACGAGCCCGCGACGGATTCGCCGTGGTACCACGACGAAGAGTCCGAAGTGCGCCTCTCGATCACGAGCGTGCTCAGCGACCACCTCCGCCCGGGCGCCCCGGTGAGCTGGCAGGGCCACGAGTTCAACCTCCTCCGCGCGGTGCTCCGCTCGGCGGATTTCGCGGGCATCGAGCTGACCGGCGGCCGGCTCTTGTTGAGCCTGGCCCGGTTCCCCGAAGGCTGGCTCTCGTTCGACGGAATGCACGTCAGCGGCGGCGAAGTGTGGTTCGGCGGCGCTTCGTTCGAGGGCGCCAGGGTGACGTTCGAGAAGGCCGAATTCAGCGGCGGCCGGGTCCAGTTCGAGGGAGCAGCCTTCACGGGCGGCGAAGTGAGTTTCCGCGGCGCCCGGTTCACGGGCGGAGAGGTCGACCTTTCCGGGGTCAGCGTCGACGACTACACCGCACCACCGGTGTTCGACGAGTGGGAAACCCCGCCGCCCGGACTGTTGTTGCCGGGGGCGGCCGCCGTCGCCGAGTGAACTCGGCAACGGCGGGCGACCGGCCCGGCACGGGCCGATCACCACCGCGACACAGCTCGGCCCCGGATCAACCCGCCCCGCCACACCGGCCGCACCGGCGGACTGTCCGATGTGGACTTCAGGCCAGCTGGTCTCGGCGGCGGGTCAGGTAGGCGATCTCGGCCGTGTTGCCCGCCAGCTCGATGGCCTTGCCGTACGCCGCCCGTGCCTCCTCGCCGCGGGAAAGCCGGCGCAGCAGGTCGGCGCGGGTCACGTGGTACGCGTGGTAGCCGGACAGCCGGTCGCCGAGCCGGTCGACGGCCGCCAAGGCGACCTCCGGGCCGTCGAACTCGGCGACCGCGATCGCCCGGTTGAGCGCGACGACCGGCGAGGCGTCGACCCGGACCAGCTGGTCGTAGAGGGCGACGACCTGCGACCAGTCGGTGTCGCGGATGTCGCGGGCCGAGGTGTGCACGGCGTTGATCGCCGCGAGGATCTGGTAGCGGCCCGGCGCCACCCCGGCGGCCAGACGCTCGCGCACCAGCCGGTGGCCCTCGGCGATCAGCGCGGTGTCCCAGGCGCCGCGGTCCTGCTCGGCGAGGGGGACCAATTCGCCCGCCGCCACCCGGGCCGGGCGGCGGGCCTCGATGAGCAGCATCAGCGCCAGCAGCCCGGTCACCTCGCCGTCGCCCGGGAGGAGGGCGTGGACCAGGCGGGTGAGCCGGATCGCCTCGGCGGTGAGGTCCTGCCGGATCGGGTCGGTGCCGGGGCCGGTCGCCAGGTAGCCCTCGTTGAAGACCAGGTAGAGGACGGTGAGCACGCCGGCCACGCGGGCCGGGAGGTCCTCGGCGGACGGCACGCGGTACGGGATGCCCGCCGCTTTGATCTTGGCCTTCGCGCGGGTGATCCGCTGCTCCAGCGCGGTCTCCTTGACCAGGTAGGCGCGGGCGATCTCGGGCACGGTCAGGCCGCCGACCAGGCGCAGGGTCAGCGCCACCCGTGACTGCGTCGCCAGCGCCGGGTGGCAGCAGGTGAAGACCAGCCGCAGCCGGTCGTCGTCGATGACGCCGAGCGGCTCGGGCGGGGTGTCGTCGTGGACCATCCGAGCCTCCTGGTGCTTGTCGTCGCGCTTGTTCTCCCGCCGGATCCGGTCGATGGCCTTGCGGACGGCGGTGGTGGTCAGCCAGGCACCGGGGTTGGGCGGCACCCCGTCGCCCGGCCACCGTTCGACGGCGGTCGCGAAGGCCTCGGCGGCCGCCTCTTCGGCGACGTCGAGGTCACCGAAGCGCCGGGTCAGCGCGGCCACCACCCGGGCCCACTCCTCGCGGTGGGCCCGGATCACCGCGTCCTGGGCGTCGGTCACCGGAAGGGCCGCACTTCGATCTTCCGGTCGCAGGCCTTCGACGCCTCGGCGGCCAGCTTGAGCGCGACGTCCAGGTCGGGGACGTCCCACACCCAGAAGCCGGCGAGGTACTCCTTCGACTCGATGAACGGCCCGTCGCTCAGCACGGCCTGCTCACCGCGGTTGTCGACGACCGTGGCCGCGTCGGTGTCGGCGAGCCCGCCCGCGAACACCCAGTAGCCCTCGGCGATCAGCCGGTCGTTGAACTCCTCGATGACGGGCTGCCGGTCCGTGCGGCCGGGATCGACCTTGTCGTCGATCACGGAGACGAGATACTGCATGCCGGATCCTTTCCTCGTGCCTGTTCCACCTGTGCCACGAACGCCGCCCCCGCGATCCGACACTCCTCCCGGACTTTTTTCCGGAAAGGATCTACGCTGGGCCCGACCCGGACCAGCGGAGGATCGCCATGCCCCAGACCGTGGACTTCGACACCGTATCGACGGCAGGCCTGGAGTCGTCGCCGGTGGCCGGCGCGCTGGCCGGGCTGCGGGCGAACGAGGCCCGCTACTTCAAGAACAAGTACGACCACGTCTTCACCGTCGAGCCCGCGGCCGAGGCGCAGGCGACCGTCGGCTGGGTGCACCGCATCCTGGACGAGGAACGCGGCATCGTCATCGCCTCCCGCCCGCTCGAGGCGACCGAGTTCCAGGTCGAGAACATCCGGTGGGCGTACGTCTTCTACGAGAACGGCCTGTCGATCAACGTCCTGTACACCCTGGACGACGGCGGCAAGCGCGCGGTCGGCTTCAAGCTCTCCGACGGGATGGACGTGCCGGAGGAACTGTCCTCCTTCAAGTTCGCCCGCCAGAAGTCGAAGCTGGCCGGGACCATCCGCGGCTCGTACTTCGTCATCAAGAAGGAGTACTGAGCCTTCACCCGGCCAGCGCCTCGGTGATCTGGCGGGTGGTCTGCGCCGCGACCCGCGGGTTGACGGCGGCATAGTGCACGTAGGCGTTCAACCCCGTCGCCAGCGCCCAGCCGCGGCCGCGGGTCCAGGTGGCCTCGTCCACGCCGAGTGCCGCGCGGAACGTGGCCCGCGTCTCGGCCGACAGGAGCGTGAACGCGATCATCAGGTCGCAGGCCGGGTCGCCGGCGCCGAGTTCGCCGAAGTCGATGACCGCGGTGAGGCGGCCGCCGGTCGTCAGCAGGTTGCCCGTGTGGAAGTCGCCGTGGCACCAGACCGGCGGGCCTGCCCACGCCGGAGCCGCGAGCGCGGTGTCCCACAGCCCGGTCAGCGCCGCGGTGTCGAACACCGCGCCGACTTGCTCGATCGCAGCTCGCGTCGCACCGTCCCGCATGGCCAGTGGACGCCCGGCGACGTCCGCGGTTTCGCCGTCGAACCGGTGCAGCGCGGTCAGGAACCCGGCCAGCTCGACGGCGGCCTCGTGCGACCCCGACAGCGCCGGGACGGTGGCCACTTCGCCGTCCAGCCAGCGCGACACCGCCCACGGCCACGGGTAGCCGAAGCCCGGTTCGCCCACCGCGACCGGCTCGGGGACGGCCAAGGGCAGGTGCGGTGCCAGCCGCGGCAGCCACTCGGCTTCCTTCGCGGCCTGCCGGATCGCGCCGGCGTGCCGCGGCAGCCGCACCGACAGCTCCGCGCCCAGCCGGAAGATCACGTGGTCCGAGCCGGCCGGGGTGAACCGGGTCAGCGGCAGCCCGGCCCACTGCGGGAACTGCGTGTCGACCAGCCGCCGCGCCAATGCGGCGTCGATCGCCGGGTTCGTCTCCAAAGTAGCTCCTGGGAGGCAGCCGTCGCCGGGTCCGGAGAGGACCAGCCGCCGGACGAGCTGACCCAGGAGATCGCGGAGAAGCAGTTCGCGACCCCGCAGGAGGGCCGCACCCAGGGCACCGACCC
>NZ_JBEXMD010000029.1:0-131146 GCF_040610315.1 Amycolatopsis sp. NPDC004169 | reverse complement strand
CGGCCGCCGCCGGCCCGGTGGCGGCCGGGCCGAGCCTGACCGAGCGGCTGCGCGGGCTGGAGCCGGACGACCGGGTGGCGCTGCTGCGCTCGGTGGTGGTCGAGCACGCGGCTCGCGCGCTCGGGCACACGGACCCGGCCGCGGTCGACGCGGACACCCAGTTCATGGACGCCGGCTTCGACTCGCTCATCGCGGTGCAACTGCGCAACAGCCTGGCCGAAGCGGCCGGGCTGCGGCTGCCGGCCACGGTGATCTTCGACAACCCGACCCCGGCCCGGCTGGCCGGTTGGCTCGCGGCCGAACTGGCGAACGGCGGCGCGTTCGCCGGTTCCGGCGGCGGCGCGGCCGTGCACGACACGGTCGGGCACCTGTTCTTCGAGTCCCTGCGGGCCGGGAAGCTGCAGGCCGGCATGGACATGCTCAAGGCGGTCGCCGCCGTCCGGCCCACCTTCGACGCACCGGCCGAACTGGAGGAGCTGCCCGCGCCGCTCACCCTGGCCGAAGGCCCGGCCGGGCCGCGGCTGATCTGCATCAGCTCCCCGGTGGTGGTCGGCGGCGTGCACCAGTACGCCCGGATCGCCGCGCAGTTCCAGGGGGTCCGGACCGTGCGGTCGCTGCCGCTGATCGGGTTCGCCCAGGGCGAGCCGCTGCCCGCTTCCGCGGCCGCCGCGGCCCGGGTGGTCGCGGAGAGCGTGCTGGAGGCCGCGGACGGCGAGCCGTTCGTGATCGTCGGCCACTCTTCCGGGGGCGTGCTCGCCCTCGCCGCGGCCGGCCTGCTCGAGAACACGTGGGGCATCCGGGCGGCGGGTGTCGTCATGCTGGACACGCTCAGCCTCCGCCACGACGGTGACGACTCGACCGACTACATGGGCATGGCCGAGGACCTGATGACCGGCATCCAGTCGGAGACCACCACGATCGAAGCGGCCCGGCTCTCGGGCATGGCGTCCTGGCTGAACAAGCTGCCGGCCATGGCGGACCACCGGACGACAGTGCCGAAGATCCTGGTCCGCTGCGGCGAGGAGGGCAGCGAAGCGCCACCGGAGCAGCGGGCACTGGTGGACGGCACCGACACGATCCGCACGGTGCAGTCGAACCACTTCGCCCTGTCCCAGGAGCACGCTCCGCTGACGGCGGCAATCATCGGCGAGTGGCTGGAGCAGCTGCCGGCGCTGACTCCGGCACCTTGAGACCGTGGAGAGCCGCGCGCCCCGGCCGGAGCGCGCGGCTCTCCGTTGTGCCACGGTCACTTCCTCCCGGGCCGGCCACGCGAAAAGGGCCGCCACCGGAAGGTGACGGCCCTGGCGGTCGGGGACTTACCAGGTGACGAGCAGTTCATCGGTGAGGCCGCCGCCGAGCGGGGCGTCCGTGGTGGCCACTTCGGCCGCGGGGACCAGCGGCCGCAGGCCGGGCAGGCGGCTCAGCAGGCGGGTGAACAGCACCTGCATCAGGATCCGGGCCAGCGGGGCGCCCATGCAGGCCCACGCACCGTGCGCGAAGGTCAGGTGCCGGTTGGGCGCGCGGCCGACGTCGAACTCGGCCGGGCAGTCGAAGGCGTCGACGTCCATGTTGGCCCGGGCCAGGTCCAGCAGCACCAGTTCGTCCTTGCCGATGGTCACCCCGCCGAGCTCGATGTCTTCGCGGGCGTACCGCGGCAGGCTGAGGCTGCCGGACACCCGCAGCATCTCCTCGACGGCCCGCGGCACCAGCTCCGGATCGGCCGCCACCGCGTCGCGCTGCGCCGGATCGTTGGCCAGCAGCAGGAAGCCGTAGTCGATCTGCTTGACCGTCGAGCCGATCCCGGCGAACAGCAGCAGCATGGCGATCTCGCCGACCTGCTCGTCGGTCACGTCGTTGCCGGTCACCAGGCGGGACATGACGTCGTCCGCCGGCGCGGCCCGCTTGCGGGCGGCCAGGTCGCGCAGGTAGCCGAAGAACGCGGCCGTGCCGCCGCCCTGCTCGTCGGCCACCCCGCCCATCCGGGACACCAGGGCCGCGCACTGCTCGCGTTCGTCCGCGGGCACGCCCAGCAGCTCGCAGATCACCAGCAGGGTGAGCGGGGCCGACAGGCCGGCGTGCAGGTCGGCCGGGCGCGGCCGGGCGGCGAACGCCTCGACCAGGCCCGCGGTCAGCTCCTCCACCTTCGGCCGCAGGTGCAGCATGTGCCGGGCCGCGAAGTGCGGCTGCAGCACCTTGCGCAGGCCGTGGTGGAACTTGTCCCCGGCCCCGTGGTCGGCGGCGGTGGCCAGGTCGTAGGTGGGGTTGCCGGCGTACTGCGGCTTGTGTTCCGGATCCGGGTGCGACCGCCCGAGCCGGTCGTCCCGCAGCAGTCCCTTGATCTCGGCGTACCGGGACACCAGCCACGCCTGGTCGCCGGCCGGGGTGACGATCCGCCGCACCGGCGGACCGTCGTACGGTTCCCGCAGGTGCGGGCACAGCCGTCGCACGAAGGGCTCGTCGGACGCCAGCAGCACCCGTTCCTCCGTCGTGGTCATCGGTTCCTCCCTTTCGGCGGCCGGTGCCGCGGGCCGCGCTCTTCGATGGTGATCGTCGCGGACGGGCAGACCAGCGCGGCCTCGCGCGCGGCGACGGCGTCACCGCCGGACGGCGCCGGCCGCAGCACCGTGACGATGCCGCTGTCGTTCTGGTCGAACACCTCCGGCGCGGTCAGCACGCACTGACCCGCGCCGATGCAGCGTCCGGTGTCGACGGTGATCTGCACGGTCGTTCCTCCCGGTTCTCGAAAGTCGCGGGGCCGGGTTCAGCGGCGCTGCGCGCAGTGCGAGCCGCAGGGACCGGGCGGGGGAGCGCCGACGCCGTTCCAGGTGCTGGTGGCGAAGGTGACGCACCAGTCCGGGAAGCACGGACCGGACAGCTCGACCGCCTGGGGGTGCGAGCGGTCGACCCGGTGCCCCGAAAACGCCGACCCCAGCGCCGAAAACCAGCGGACCAGCAGATGCCGTTCACCGTTCATGTGGTGCCCTCCTCGCTCCGGTCCGGGGTGGACTGCCAGCGCACGGGCAGCGCGTGCAGGCCGAAGAGCGTGCCGTCGTACTTGAACGGCAGCTCCTCGAGCGGAGCGTCGATCCGGAGCGTCGGCACCCGCTCGAACAGCGTCCGGTACACCGCGGCCATCTCGGCCCGGACCAGGTTCTGGCCCAGGCACTGGTGCACGCCGAAGCCGAACGCGACGTGGTTGCGGGCCGGGCGGTCGGGCTTGAACTCGTGCGGGCAGGCGAAGGCGGCCGTGTCGTGGTTGGCCGCGGCGATCAGCGGGATCAGGCCTTCGCCCGCGCGGATCAGCTGGCCGCCGATCTCGACGTCCTCGACGGCGGTGCGCATGGCGACCAGGTCGGCCACGGAGTGGTAGCGGACCAGCTCCTCCACCACCCGCTCGTCCCCGATCCACTCCGGGTTGGCCAGCAGCGTGACCACACCCAGCGAGATGTTGTTGGCCGTGGTTTCGTGCCCGGCGATCAGCAGCAGCATGACCACGCCGGACAGCTCCTGGGGCGTGATCGCCCCGGTGGCGAGGATCCGGGTGATCAGGTCGTCGCCGGGCCACTTCTGCTTGATGCCGATCAGCCGGGTGATGTAGCGCAGCAGCTGCCGGACCGCGCCCGCCCGCTCCTGTTCGGTGCTGCGCTGCAGGTTCACCAGGATCTTGGTCTTGGCCTCGAAGAAGGGCCGGTCGTCGTTCGGCACGCCCAGCATGGTCGAGATCACCAGGGAGGGCACCGCCAGCGCGAAGTCCTCGACCAGGTCGGCCCGGCCGCCCTTGGCCAGCAACGCGTCCACGCACTCGTCCACCGTGCGCTGGATCAGCGGCTGCCAGGCCCGGATCCGGCGGACCGAGAACTCCGGGATCAGCGCCTTGCGGAACCGGTCGTGCTCGGGCGGGTCGAGGCCGACGAACCAGCCGGGGATCTCGTCCTGCGTCGGGACCCCGCCGGTCCGGCCGACCTTGGGGAAGCCCTCGTTCTCCGGGTTCGCGCTGATCCGGCGGTCGGTCAGCACGGCCCGCACGTCCTCGTGCCGGGAGACCAGCCAGACCGGCTGGCCGGTGGCCAGCGTGGTGCGGACCAGGCCGGCCCGTTCGCGGTAGCCGGCGTAGGCCTCGGGCGGGAAGGGTTCGCCCGGGCGCCGCACCGGGAACTCGACCATGGGGGTGTCGGTGCTCGTCATCGCACTTTCCGTAGGCAGACGGGGATCGGTGGGTCAGGCGGCGTGGAACTGCCGCACCTTGCCGGTGATGAACTCCTGGTCGCTCGCGGTCAGCCCGACGTAGGTGGGCAGGTAGAAGCCGTCCGCGGCGAACCGGGAGGCGTTGAGCGCGGGCCAGGACGCGTCGAAGTAGCCCGGCTGGCGGCTCATCGGCTTGAAGAACAGCCGGGTCTCGATGCCTTCGGCGGCCAGGTAGGCGCGCAGTTCGTCGCGGCGCTCGGCCCGCACGTCGTACATCCACAGCACGTCGCGCGGCGGCATCAGCGTGATGCCGTCGATCCCGGCCAGGCCCTCGTCGTAGCGCCGCTCGATCTCCTTGCGCGCGGCCAGCAGGTCGTCCAGCCGCTCGGTCTGGGCCAGCGCCACCGCGGCCTGCATGTCGGTCATCCGGAAGTTGTAGGCCAGCTTCTTGTGCAGGAACGAGTGGTCGTCGGAGAAGGCCATGCCCCGCAGGTGCGCGATCTGACCGGCCAGCCGGGCGTCGTCGGTCAGGCAGATGCCGCCTTCGCCGGCGGTGATGATCTTGTTGGCGTAGAGCGAGAAGCAGGCGATGTCGCCGACCGGGCGGACCCCGTGCGCCTCGGCCGAGTCCTCCACCACGTACAGGTTGTACTCGTAGGCCAGCCGCATGATCGGGTCCATGTCGCAGCGGCGGCCGTAGATGTGCACCGGCATGAGCACCTTGGTGCGCGGGGTGATCTTCTCCTCGATCCGGGCCACATCGAGGTTGAGGTCGTCCCCGCAGTCGACGAACACCGGCGTCGCGCCGGTGTAGGTGACCGCCCAGGCGCTGGCGATCATGGTGAACTCCGGCACGATCACCTCGTCGCCCGGGCCGACGCCCAGCGCCCGCAGGGCGAGGGTGAGCGCGGTGGTGCCGGAGGAACAGGCGACGCCGTGCGCGACGCCGTTGTAGTCGGCGAAAGCGCGCTCGAAGCGGCGCACGTGCGGTCCCTGCGAAGAGATCCAGCCGTCGCTGATCCCTTCGGTGACGTACTCGAGTTCCCGGCCGGTCAGGCTGGGGCGGGACACGGAATAGGTGTAGGCCACGGTTTCGTCGCTCCTCAGGCCAGCGCGGGCAGCTTCATCAGCAGATCGGCGGCGGTGCGCCGCCCGCCCGCGGCCTGCAGCAGCGCGGACGTGTGGGCGGCCCGCTCGGTGAACGCGGGATCGGTCAGCACGCGGGTCAGCTTGTCCACGACGTCGTCCGGGTCGACCGTGTGCGGCCGGTCCACCGTCAGCCCGACCCCGAGGCTCTCGGCGCGCACCGCCTGGTCGTAGCAGTCGACCCACAGCGGCCGGGACACCAGCGGCTTCCCGAAGTAGAGGCCTTCGTGGTAGGCGTTCCCGCCGGCGTGGTTGAAGAACACCCGGACCTTGGGGTGGGCCAGCACGTCGAGCTGGGACGGCAGCCAGCTTTCGATCCGCAGGTTGGCCGGCAGCGATCCGGCCGGCGGCAGCAGGTGCTGCTGCTCGGCGGGCAGTTTCCAGAGGAACTGGTGCGCGCTCATCCGCCGGGCCACCTCGACCAGCGCGTGCACCTCGTCCCGGGTCAGCCGGGTGATCGTGCCGAAACCCATGTACACCACGGACTCCTGGGCGTCCAGCCAGTCGGTGATGCTGCGGTCGCCGGGTGCCTGGGGCAGGTCGGGGACGAGCGCGCCGACCAGTTTCACCTTCTCCGGCAGGGTGAAGGGATAGTCCAGCTCGGCCACGGAGAAACACAGCACCAGCTCGGCGCGGTCGATCCGGGCCATCGCCTTGGCGGCCTCCGGTGCGATGCCCAGCTCCTTGCGGATCTCGCCGCCCTGCTTGAGCACTTTGGACATCCGGGGGTTGGCGAACATGAGGACGGTGCGCAGCTTGAACAGGCGATTGGCCAGCTGCTGGGCCGCGCTCATCGGGTACGGCAGTCCCGAGCGGGGCACCGGGAAGTCCCTCGGGGTGTAGGACTTGCTGAACGGGATGTTGCCGGTCAGCACGTTGCTGGGCAGGAACGGCACGGTCGGCACGAACGGGATGCCCTTGGTGATGGCCAGGTTGAGCGCGAACGTGCACATCACGTCGATCACCATCAGCGCGGGCCGCACCTGCTCCACGACGGCTTCGAGCCGGCGGTACTTGTCCACCTGCAGGCTGGGGTCGTAGGAGTGCTCGATCAGCGCCTTGGTGGCCTTGAAGCGCGAGCGCTGGGTCACCGCCGCGTACACCTCGTCGTCCCAGGTGACCGCGGACAGCTCCGGCACCGGGTCGCCCAGTGAGGCGAACCGCACCTCGCTGCGGGCGGACAGCGCGGTGACCTCCGCCCGCCGGTGTTCGTCGGTGGCGAACCAGAGGTCTTCGGTGCCGCGGGCGGCCAGCTCGCCCGCCAGCACCAGCAGCGGGTTCAACAGCCCGCTCTCCGGCAGGCCGACGAAGAGAATGGGGTGCTGGGCGGTGTCCATGGGAACTGCCTTCCCTTGTCGCGGGTCGTGCTGCTGTGGCGGGTCAGCCCGAAGTGTGCGCCGGTACGCCCAGGGAAAACCCCAGCTCTGGCCGGAATACCGGCTGCTCGGACGGCCTTTGGGAAAAAGTACAGTCGGGCCGCTCATACAGTCGCCGATCGAAGCCGTGGCAAGACCTACGACGTTCGAGGTGGTCGAGTGATGGGCAGTGCAGCAGCGAACCAGGCGGCCGGCGGTGATCCGGCGGCCCGTGGTGGCCGGGCGGGGTACCTGCCGGTGCTGCTGTCCGCACCGGAGCCCGGCGCGCTGGCCGAGCAGGCCGCGGCCTGGCGGGCCGTGCTGGAGTCCGGGGCGGCCGTGCGGGACGTCGCGTTCTCCGCGGCCACCGGCCGGGCCGCGCTGCGGCACCGCGCCGCGGTGCTGGGTGCGGACCGGGCGGAGCTGCTGGCCGGGCTGGCCGGTCTCGACGGCGCCGTGCGCGGGGAAGCCGGGCACGGCGGGCTGGCCTTCGTGTTCTCCGGCCAGGGCGCGCAGCGGCTCGGCATGGGCCGGGAGCTGCACGCGCGGTTCCCGGTGTTCGCCGCGGAATTCGACGCCGCCTGCGCGGAACTGGACCGGCACCTCGACCGTCCACTGAAGACCGTTGTGTGGGCCGAACCCGGCGCCGCGGAAGCGGAGCTGCTCGACCACACCCGCTACACCCAGCCCGCGCTGTTCGCGTTCCAGGTCGCGCTGTTCCGGTTGCTGGCGTCCTGGGGCCTGCGTCCGGACGTGGTGACCGGGCACTCGATCGGCGAGCTGGCCGCCGCCCACGTCGGCGGGGTGTGGTCGCTGGCCGACGCCGCCCGGCTGGCCGCGCACCGCGGCCGGCTGATGGAGGAACTGCCGGACGGTGGCGCCATGGTCGCCGTGGCGGCCACCGAAGGGCAGGTGCGCCCACTGCTGGCCGGACACGAGCACGAGCTGTGCGTCGGCGCCGTCAACGGCCCCGGCTCGGTGGTGCTCTCCGGCGCGACCGAGGCCGTCCTGTCGGCGCAGCAGCGGCTGCGGGAGCAGGGCCACCGCACCCGGCGGCTGGCGGTCAACCGGGCCTTCCACTCCCCGCTGGTGGAGCCCGCTCTCGCCGGGCTGCGGGAAATCGCGGAATCCTTGACCTACCACGACGTGCGGCTCGCCGCCGTGTCCACCTTGACCGGTGCGCAGGTGACCGAGGGCGACTGGACCGGCCCGGAGTACTGGGTGCGCCAGGCCCGCGGCGCGGTCCGCTTCGCCGACGCCGTCGCCACCCTGCGCGAGCTCGGCGTGACCGCGGTGCTCGAGCTGAGCGCGGACGCGGTGCTCGCCGCCCAGGCCGCCGAGTCGCTGTCCGGCGTGGCGGTGGCCGCGCTGCGGGCCGGGCAGGACGAAGAGCGTGCGCTGGTGACCGCGCTGGCCGAATTGCACGTGCACGGCACCGGCCCGGACTGGGCCGCGTTCTTCGCGGATCCTCCCGCCCGCCGGCTGCCGCTGCCCGTCGGCGCGCCCGCCTCGGCCGAGGCGGCCGAGACCCCGGTCGCGCTGGACAACCCGCTGGCTCGTGACCTGACCGGGCTGCCGGCGGCCGACCGGGTGCCGCACCTGGTCGCGCTGGTCGTCCGCGAGGCGGCCGCGCTGCTGGCCGCCGACGGCGCCGGCCCAGAGGGCGACCTGGCCCCGGACCGCGACTTCGCCGACCTGGGCTTCGACTCGCTGCGCGTGGTGCGGCTGCGGGACCGGCTGGCCGACGCCACCGGGCTCGCCCTGCCCGCGTCCCTGGCCTTCGACTACCCGACACCCACCGGGCTGGCCGGGTTCCTCGCCGGCGCGCTGCTCGGCAGCGCGGCCGGCGACGAGCGGGCCACGCCCGCGCCGCGGCCGTTCTCCGGCGACCCGATCGCCATCGTCGGCATGGCCTGCCGGCTGCCCGCCGGGGTGCGGTCCCCGGAGGACCTCTGGGACCTGGTCGCCGAGGGGATCGACGCCACCACGGAGTTCCCGGCCGACCGCGGCTGGCAGCTCGACGGCGGTTACGCCCGGGGCGGGTTCCTCGCCGACGCCGCCGGGTTCGACGCCGGGTTCTTCGGGGTCTCGCCGCGCGAGGCGCTGGCCATGGATCCCCAGCAGCGGCAGCTGCTGGAGGTGTCGTGGGAAGCGCTGGAACGGGCGGGCATCGACCCGGCCGGGTTGCGCGGCAGTGCCACCGGCGTGTTCGTCGGGACGAACGGCCAGAGCTACGCCACCGTCGCCGGCAACGCCGCCGAGGACCTGCAGGGCCACACCGGCACCGGCCTGGCCGCCAGCGTGCTGTCCGGCCGGGTGTCCTACACCCTGGGCCTGGAGGGGCCCGCGGTCAGCGTGGACACGGCGTGTTCGTCGTCGCTGGTTTCCCTGCACCTCGCCGCGCAGGCCCTGCGCAACGGGGAGTGCGGCCTGGCGCTGACCGGCGGTGTGACCGTGATGGCCACCCCGCACAAGTTCGCCGAGTTCGCCCGCCAGGGCGGCCTGTCCTCGGACGGCCGCTGCAAGTCCTACGGCGACGACGCCGACGGGGTCGGCTGGGCCGAGGGTGTCGGCGTGCTGGTGCTGGAGCGGCTGTCGGACGCCCGGCGTCACGGTCACGAGGTGCTGGCGGTGGTGCGGGGCAGTGCGGTGAACCAGGACGGCGCCTCGAACGGCCTGACGGCGCCGAACGGTCCGGCGCAGCAGCGGGTGATCCGCCAAGCGCTGGCGTCGGCCGGTCTGTCCACTTCGGACGTCGATGTGGTCGAGGGCCACGGAACGGGCACGAAGCTCGGCGACCCGATCGAAGCGCAGGCCCTCTTGGCGACCTACGGCCAGGACCGGGAAACCCCGCTGTGGCTGGGCTCACTGAAGTCCAACATCGGGCACGCCCAGGCCGCGGCCGGGGTCGCGGGAATCATCAAGATGGTGCTGGCGATGCAGCACGGCGTGCTGCCGCCGACCCTGCACGCCGGCACGCCGTCGTCCCGGGTGGACTGGCAGGCCGGCGCCATCCGCCTGCTGACCGAGCTCGCCGACTGGCCCGCGACCGGCCGGCCGCGCCGGGCGGGGGTGTCCTCCTTCGGGATCAGCGGCACCAACGCCCACGTCGTCCTCGAAGCACCCGAGCCGGCCGGGACGGAGCCGGAGCCCGCCGAGGCGCCGGTGCCGTTCGTGGTGTCGGCCAAGACGCCGGACGCGCTGCGCGCCCAGGCCGCCGCACTGGCCGCGCACCTCGACACGCACGAGCCGAACCCGGTGGACGTGGCCTGGTCCCTGCTGGCCTCCCGGGCGGCGTTCGACCACACCGCGGTGTTCACCGACCGCGCGTCGCTGCGCGCCGGCCGCCCGGCCGCGACCGGCGTCCGCAGCCGCGGCAAGGTCGCGGTGCTGTTCTCCGGCCAGGGCGCCCAGCGGGCCGGCATGGGCCGTGAGCTGGCCGAGCGGTTCCCGGTGTTCGCGGCGGCGCTGGACGAGGTGCTGTCCACGCTGGACGTCGACGGGCTGCGCGAAGCGATCCGGTCCGGGGAGGGCCTGGACCGGACGGAATTCACGCAGCCGGCGTTGTTCGCGGTCGAGGTGGCGCTGTTCCGGCTGGCCGAGTCGTGGGGCATCGAGCCCGACTACCTGGCCGGGCACAGCGTCGGCGAGATCAGCGCCGCGCACGTTTCGGGTGCGCTGTCGCTGGCCGACGCCTGCCGGCTGGTCGCGGCCCGCGGCCGGTTGATGCAGGCCCTGCCCGCCGGTGGGGCGATGCTGGCGGTGCGGGCCACCGAAGCCGAGGCGCGGACGTGGATCGAAGGCACCGACGTCTCGATCGCCGCGGTGAACGGCCCGGACGCGGTGGTGCTGGCGGGGCCGGAGGCGGCGGTGCTGGCGCTCGCGGAGGGCCGCCGGGCCAAGCGGCTGCCGGTTTCGCACGCGTTCCACTCCGGCCTGATGGACCCGATGCTGGCCGAGTTCGCCGAAGTCGTGCGGGGGATGGAGGTCCACCCTCCGCGGATCCCCGTGGTCTCCAATCTGACCGGTGAGCTCGTCGGTGCGTTCGACGCCGGTTACTGGGTCCGGCACGTCCGGGAGACCGTCCGGTTCGCCGACGGGCTGGCCACGTTGCAGGACCACGGGGTGCGGACGTTCGTCGAACTCGGTCCGGATGCGACGTTGACCGCGCACGTGGCCGGGTTCGCCGAAGTGGCCGGGATCGCGGTGCTGCGCAAGGGCCACCCCGAAGTGGAAAGCCTGCTGCGGGCGCTGGGCGCGATGCACGCGCGGGGCGTCCGGATCGACTGGACGGCCTTCTTCGCGCCGCACCGGCCGCGCACGGTCGCGTTGCCCACCTACGCCTTCCAGCACGAGCGCTACTGGCCCACGCCCAAGCCGGTCGTCTCGGACGCGTCCGGGCTGGGCCAGCAGGCGACCGGGCACCCGGTGCTCAGCGCCGCCGTCGCCCTGCCGGACTCCGCGGGCGTGGTGCTGACCGGGCAGCTGTCCGTGCGCACCCACCCGTGGCTGGCCGGGCACCGGCTGGACGGCCGGATCACGTTCCCGGCCAACGGGTTCCCCGAACTGGTGATCCGCGCCGGCGACGAGCTCGGCTGCGGTGCGCTCGGCGAGCTGGTCGTGCGGTCACCCCTGGTGCTGCCCGAGCAGGACGCGCTGCAGGTCCAGGTGCACGTCGGTGCGGAGCGGGACGGCGATCGCCCGTTCGTGCTGCGCTCGCGCACCGGCGCGGACGACTGGACCGAGCACGCCACCGGACACCTCGTCCGGCCCGCCGCCCCGGCCGGCACCGCCTTGGCGTGGCCGCCCGCCGACGCCGGCACCGTGTCCACCGCCGGACCCGGCGTCCGCAGCGTCCGGATGCGCGGCTCGGAGGTGTTCGCGGAGGTGGCAGGCCCGGCCGGGGACGGCTGGGGCCTGCACCCCGCGCTGCTGGACAACGCGCTGCACGCGCTGGCCGCGGGCGGGTCGGCCGGTGGGTTCGCCCACCGCTGGCGCCGCACCACCCTGCACGCCACCGGCGCCACCGTGCTGCGGGTCCGGCTGGCCGGCACCGAGCTCGTCGCCGTCGACCCGGACGGCGCCCCCGTTCTCACCGCCGAGCTGGACCTGGTCGCCGAGCCGGTCCAGCCGGACGGCGCGGACCGCCGGACGCTCTACCGCATCGACTGGCTGCCGACGTCGGCCGAAGCGCCCCCGCGCCGCCCGGTCCTCGTCGGCGCCGACCCGTTCGGCCTCGAAGCCGGACCGCCGGTGCCCAGCCTCGCCGAGGTCTCCGACGGCTCGGCGCCGGTGCTGGTCGCGTTCTCCGGTGACGGCGACGACGAAGGCGTCTCCGCGCACGACCTGAGCTGCTGTGCGCTGGCCGTCGCCCGGGAATGGCTGGCGGAGCCCCGCTTCGGCGGTGCCACGCTGACTGTGGTGACCCGCGGTGTGTGGTCCGGTGCGGACGTGGCCGCGTCGGCGGTGTGGGGCTTGCTGCGGGTGGCGCAGTCGGAGCACCCGGGCCGCTTCCGCCTGGTCGACCTGGACAACACCGCGAGTCCGGCCGATCTGGCCGCCGCGCTGGGTTCGGCCGAGCCGCAGCTGCGGATCGGTGCGGATGACGTGCGGGCGGCCCGGTTGCGGCCGGTTCGCCTGTCTCGGGTGGAGTCCGGCTGGGACCGCACCGGCACGGTGCTGATCACCGGCGGCACCGGCGGGCTGGGCCGGGTGCTGGCCCGGCACCTGGCCGGGCAGGGCTTCGGACACCTCGCGCTGGTCAGCCGGTCGGGTCCGGCCGCGGAGGGCGTGGACGAGCTGGTCGCGGAGCTGGCCGAGGTGGGCTGCCGGGTCGAGGTCCGGGCGTGCGATGTGGCCGACCCCGAGGCCGTGCGAGAGCTGGTCGGAACCATCGAGCCGCCGTTGACCGCGGTGGTGAACGCGGCCGGGATCCTCGACGACGGCGTGATCGAATCCCTGACCACGCAACGAATTCACGACGTGCTGCGCGCCAAGGCCGACGCCGCCTGGAACCTGCACCAGGCCACCTCGGACCTCCACCTGGCCGGGTTCGTGCTGTTCTCCTCGATCGCCGGCAGCCTCGGCGTTGCCGGGCAAGGCAACTACGCGGCCGCCAACACGTTCCTCGACGGCCTGGCGCTGCACCGGCGGGGTCTCGGGCTGCCTGCGGTGTCGGTCGCCTGGGGCGCTTGGTCGCCCGAAGTGGGCATGGCTTCGCGGCTGCGCGACGTCGACATCGCCCGGATGCACCGCGAGGGCCTCCCGCCGCTGTCGGTCGAGCTGGGGCTCGCGTTGTTCGACACCGCGGTCGCGGCCGAGGACCCGCTGCTGGTCCCGCTGCGCCTCGGGCACGCCGCCCTGCGGGCCCGGACCGACCTCACCCCGCTCTGGCACGAGCTGGCGGGTGCCCGGCGGGCCGCCGCGGCCACCGGCACCGCCGCCGCGGCCGGCGCCTTCGACGGGCTCAGCCGCGCCCAGGTGCGCGAGCAGGTGCTGGCCACCGTGTGCGCCGTCGCCGCCGAGGTCCTCGGGCACACCTCCGCCGCGGGGATCTCGGCCGGCCGGGAGTTCCGCGAACTCGGCTTCGACTCGCTGATGTCGGTGGAGCTGCGCAACCAGCTGGCCGCCGCGACGCAGCTGACCCTGCCCGTGTCCCTCGTCTACGACTACCCGACGCCCGAGGTGCTCGCCGGCTACCTGGCGGCCACGCTGCTCGGCGAGCGGGCCGCCACCGCGGTCACCGGGGCCGGGGACGTCTCCGGCGAGCCGATCGCGATCGTCGGGATGGCCTGCCGCTTCCCGGCCGGGGTGGCCTCGCCCGAGCAGCTGTGGGAACTGGTCGCGACCGGCCGTGACGGCATCGGGGACTTCCCCGCCGACCGTGGCTGGGACCTGGCCGCGCTGGCCGGCGACGGCCCCGGCCGCAGCGACACCCAGCGCGGCGGGTTCCTCGCCGACGTCGCCGGGTTCGACGGCGCCTTCTTCGGGGTCTCGCCGCGTGAGGCGCTGGCCATGGACCCGCAGCAGCGGCAGCTGCTGGAGGTGTCGTGGGAAGCGCTGGAACGGGCGGGCATCGACCCGGCCGGGTTGCGCGGCAGTGCCACGGGCGTGTTCGTCGGGACGAACGGCCAGAGCTACGGTTCGGTGGTCGAGGGCGCCGAGGAAGACCTGATCGGGCACACCTTGACCGGGGTGTCGGCCAGCGTGCTGTCCGGCCGGGTCGCCTACACCCTCGGCCTGGAAGGCCCGGCGGTGAGCGTCGACACGGCGTGTTCGTCGTCGCTGGTGGCCCTGCACTGGGCCGGCCAGGCGTTGCAGGCGGGGGAGTGCTCGCTGGCCCTCGCCGGTGGGGTGACGGTGATGTCGTCGCCGAACGGGTTCGTCAAGTTCACCCGGCAAGGCGGTCTCGCCGCCGACGGCCGCTGCAAGGCGTACGCCGACGGTGCTGACGGCACGGGCTGGGCCGAGGGCGTCGGCGTGCTGGTGCTGGAGCGGCTGGCGGACGCGCAGCGCCACGGCCACCGGGTGCTGGCGGTGGTCCGGGGCAGCGCGGTGAACCAGGACGGCGCATCCAACGGCCTGACGGCACCGAACGGCCCGGCGCAGCAGCGGGTGATCCGCCAGGCGCTGGCGTCGGCTGGTCTGTCCACTTCGGACGTCGACGCGGTCGAAGGCCACGGAACGGGCACGAAGCTGGGCGACCCGATCGAAGCGCACGCGCTGCTGGCGACCTACGGCCAGGACCGGGAAACCCCGCTGTGGCTCGGATCGGTGAAGTCCAACATCGGCCACACCCAAGCCGCGGCCGGGGTGGCCGGGATCATCAAGATGGTGCAGGCGATGCAGCACGGGGTGCTGCCGCCGAGCCTGCACGTGGACGCTCCCTCGACGCAGGTCGACTGGTCCGCCGGGGCCGTCAAGGTGCTCACCGAACCGACGCCGTGGCCGGAAGCCGATCGGCCGCGCCGGTTCGGGGTGTCGTCCTTCGGGATCAGCGGCACCAACGCCCACACCATCATCGAGGCGCCCGAGCCGGTCGCCCCGGCCGAGGTGGCCGAGCGGGACGTGCTGGTCCCCTGGGTGCTCTCGGCCAAGTCGCCCGAAGCGGTGCGGGCGCAGGCCCTCCGGCTCGCCGAAGAGCTTTCCGACGGCGACGCGGTCGATGTCGGCTGGTCCCTGGCCACCACCCGGACGGCGTTCGACCACCGGGCGGTGGTACTGGCCGCGGACCGCGAGTCCGGCGTCGCCGCCCTGCGCCGGCTGGGCGAAGTGGGCGAACGAACGCCCGGCAAGTTCGCGGTGCTGTTCTCCGGTCAGGGCGCGCAGCGGGCGGGGATGGGCCGGGAGCTGTCCGCCCGGTACCCGGTATTCGCCGCTGCGCTGGACGAGGTGCTGGCCGAGCTCCCGATCGAGGGCCTGCGTGAGGTGATGTGGTCCGGCGATGGGCTGGACGAAACCCGATACACGCAGCCTGCGTTGTTCGCGGTGGAGACCGCGTTGTTCCGGCTCGTCGAGTCCTGGGGCATCAAGCCCGATTTCGTGGCCGGACACAGCATCGGCGAGATCACCGCGGTGCACGTCTCGGGTGTGCTGTCGCTGGCGGATGCGTGTGTGCTCGTCGAGGCGCGGGGCCGGTTGATGCAGGCCCTGCCTCCGGGCGGGGCGATGCTCGCGGTGCGCGCTACCGAGGCCGAAGCCCTGGCGTGGATCGAGGGCACCGACGTGTCCATCGCGGCGGTCAACGGCCCGGACGCCGTCGTGTTGTCGGGACCCGCGGAGGCGATCGACACCATCACGGCGGAGCGGGCCAAGCGGTTGCCGGTCAGCCACGCCTTCCACTCCGGCCTGATGGAGCCGATGCTCGCGGACTTCGCGCGCGCCCTGGACGGGATCACGTTCCACGAGCCCACGATTCCGCTGGTGTCCACTGTGACCGGTGAGTGCACCGAGCCGGGCAGCGTCGACTACTGGGTGCGGCACGTCCGGGACACCGTCCGCTTCGCCGACGGCCTGGACACCCTCCACCGCGAAGGGGTCCGGACGTTCCTGGAGCTGGGGCCGGACGCCACGCTGACCACCCACGTGGCCGCACTGGCCGACGTGACCGGGATCGCCGCCCTGCGCAAGGACAAGTCCGAGGACGAGTGCCTGCTCCGCGCCCTGGGCGCGGTGCACGTCCACGGCGTCCCCGTCGACTGGGACGCCTTCTTCACCCCGCTCGAACCGCGGCGGGCCGACCTGCCCACCTACGCCTTCCAGCACGAGCAGTACTGGCCCACGCCGCGCGCCACGGGCGACGCCGCCGGGCACGGCCTGGAGACCACCGGCCACCCCCTGATCAGCGCCATGGTGCCGATGGCCGACGACACCGGCGTGGTCCTCACCGGACGGCTGTCGCTGCGCACCCACCCTTGGCTGGCCGACCACGCCGTCGGCGGGCAGGTGCTGTTCCCCGGCACCGGGTTCGTCGAACTGGCCACCCGCGCCGGGATCGAGGCGGGCCTGGGCCGGATCGAAGAGCTTACCCTGCTGGTGCCGCTGGTGATCCCCGCGCGGGAAGCCGTGCAGCTGCAGGTCAGGGTGGACGCCGACGGCACGCTGGCCGTCCACGCCCGGCCCGAGGGCGGCGGCTGGACCCGGCACGCCACCGGCGAGCTCACCGCCGCGGCCCCCGCCGAGCCGGTCACCGGGTTCGACGCCTGGCCGCCGCCGGGCGCGGAGCCGATCGACGTGACCGGCTGCTACCACGACTTCGCCGCCTCCGGCTACGGCTACGGCCCGGTGTTCCAGGGCCTGACCGCGGTGTGGCGCCGCGGTGGCGAGTACTTCACCGAGGTGGAACTGCCGGAGCAGGCGGTGGCCGCCGCGGCCCGGTTCGACCTGCACCCGGCCCTGCTGGACGCGGTGCTGCACACACTCCTGGTGGCCCGCCCGGTCGGGGACGAGCAGCGGCTGCCGTTCGCCTGGCAGGGCGTGACCGTGCACGCGGCCGGCGCCACCCGGCTGCGGGTCCGGCTGACCGACCTCGGCGGCGACGCCATGGCCATCACCGCCGTGGACGGCACGGGCCGCCCGGTCATCACCATCGACTCCCTGCGCGACCGCGTGGTCTCCGGCGTTTCGCCGTCCCGCCGCCGCGGCGCGCTGCACACGATCCGCTGGACCCCGGCCGACGCCCCCCGGCCCGGCGCCATCCTGCCCGACGTCGCCCTGGTCGGCCCGGACTCCTTCGGCATGCGGGCCGCCTTCGACCGCGTCGACGTGCCGGTCCGGCAGGCCGGCGAGCTGCCGGACCTGATCACCCGCGACGGTGCCGCCGTCCCGGGCCTGGTGCTGGCCCCGCTCAGCGTGCCGGACGACGTCGTCGGCGTGCCCGCCGCGACCCACGCGGTCACCACCGTCGTGCTCGGGCTGGTCCAGCAGTGGCTGGCCGAGGCCGCGTTCGCCCGGTCCCGGCTGGTCTTCGTGACCCGCGGCGCCCAGTCGCCGTCGGAGGTGAACGGGGTGGTCGCCGCCCCGGTGTGGGGTCTCGTGCGGGCCGCGCTCACCGAGAACCCGGACCGCTTCGCGCTGCTGGACCTGGACCCGGCCGCCGAGGCCGACGGGGCCCTGCTGGCCGGGGCGCTGGGCGGCGGCGAGCCCGAGGTGCTCGTCCGCGACGGCCGCGTGCTGACCGGCAGCCTCGTCGCCGCCGACACCGGTCTCGCCGTGCCGGACGGCGCCGCCACCTGGCGGCTCGGCATGGTCGAGCAGGGCAGCCTGGACGGGCTGGGCCTGGTGCCGTGCGAGCTGCCGGAACCGCACGGGCGCGAGGTGCGGATCGAGGTCCGCGCGGCCGGCCTGAACTTCCGCGACGTGCTCAACACGCTGGGCATGTACCCGGGCGAGGTGCCGCTGCTGGGTGCCGAGGCGATGGGCGTGGTCACCGCGACCGGCCCCGAGACCGCCGGCCTGCGCGTCGGTGACCGGGTGATGGGCCGGGTCACCGGCGGCTTCGGCCCGGCCGCCGTCGTGGACGAGCGCTACCTGACCGCCGTGCCGTCACGGTGGTCGGACGAGGAGGCCGCCGGCGCGCCGGTCGCGTTCCTCACCGCGTTGTACGGCCTGATCGACGTGGCGGCCGTCCGGCCCGGCGACCGGGTGCTGATCCACGCCGGTGCCGGCGGCGTCGGCATGGCCGCGATCCAGGTCGCGCAGTGGCTGGGCGCGGAGGTCTTCGCCACGGCCAGCGAGCCGAAGTGGCCGGTGCTGCGCGAGCTCGGCGTGGCCGCGGACCACATCGCCTCCTCCCGCGCCCTGGACTTCGGGGACGACTTCCGCGCGGTGTCGGGCGGCCACGGCATGGACGTGGTGCTGAACTCCCTGGCGGGCGAGTTCCTGGACGCCTCGGTGCGGCTGCTGGCCGAAGGCGGCCGGTTCGCCGAGATGGGCAAGACCGATCTCCGCACCGACATCCCGGGCTACCGCGCCTTCGACATCGCCGAAGCCGGTCCGGACCGGACGAGCGAGCTCCTGCGCCGGCTCACCGAGCTGGTCGCCGACGGCACCCTCCGCCCCCTGCCGACCCGAGCGTTCGACGTGCGCCGGGCCGCCGACGCGATGCGGGTGATGAGCCAGGCCAAGCACGTCGGCAAGCTCGTGCTGACCATGCCGCGGGCCTGGGACCGCGAGCTGCCGGTGCTGATCACCGGCGGCACCGGCGGTCTCGGCCGGCTCCTGGCCCGGCACCTGGCCGGGCAGGGCTTCCGGCACCTGGTGCTCAGCTCGCGCCGAGGCGCCCGCGCCGAGGGCGCCGCCGAGCTGGCGGCCGACCTGGCCGCCGCGGGCACCCGGGTGGACCTGCGGACCTGCGACCTGACCGATCCGGTCGCGACCACCAGCCTGGTCACGTCGTACCCGGCGCTGGCCGGCATCGTGCACGCCGCCGGGGTACTGGACGACGGGCTGGTCGAATCGCTCACCGCCGACCGGCTCGGCCGGGTGCTGGCGGCCAAGGCCGACAGCGCCTGGTACCTGCACGAGGCCACCCGCCACCGGCCGGTCGGCGGGTTCGTGGCGTTCTCGTCCGTCGCCGGGATCTTCGGGTCCGCCGGGCAGGGCAACTACGCGGCCGGCAACACCTTCCTGGACGGCCTGCTGGCCTACCGCCGCTCGCTGGGGCTGCCCGGCGTGTCGATCGCCTGGGGCGCCTGGGAACCGGCGGGCGGGATGACCGCGACGCTGTCCGAACAGGACATGAGCCGGATGCGCCGCAAGGGCCTGCCGCCGCTGCGGGCCGACGACGGCCTCGCCCTGTTCGACCGGGCCGTCCGGGCGGTCGAACCGCTCGTGGTCGCCGTCGACGTCGATCCCCGGCAGCTGGCCGCCCGCGACGCCCTGCCGCACCTGCTGCGCGGGCTGGCCGGCCCGAAGCGGGTGGCGCTGCGCCGCGCCGGGCCGGGCGAGGTCGCCGCGGCCGAGCCGGGCAGCTGGGCCGCCGGGCTGTCCGGCCGGAGTGACACCCAGCGCCGGCAGGACGCCTTGGCCTTGGTCCAGGCCCAGGCCGCGCTGGTGCTCGGGCACGCGGACGCCGCGAGCATCCGGCCGGACCGGGAGTTCCGCGAGCTGGGCTTCGACTCGCTGACCGCGGTCGAGCTGCGCAACCGGCTCGGCCAGGCCACCGGCCTGCGGCTGTCGGCCACCCTCGTGTTCGACCACCCCACGCCGCAGCAGCTGGCCGGGCACCTGCTCGACCAGGTCGCCCCGGCCACGGCGCCCGTCTCCGCCCCGGCGGCGGTGTCCGCCGCGCCGGACGACGACCCGATCGCGATCGTCGGCATGGCCTGCCGCTTCCCGGACGGGATCGACACGCCGGAGCGGCTGTGGGAGGTCGTGGCAGGCGGCCGGGACACCATCACGCCGTTCCCCGAGGACCGCGGCTGGGACCTCGACGCCCTGCGCGCCGACGACCCGGACGCCCCCGGCCGCAGCGCCACCCGGTTCGGCAGCTTCCTGCGCGACGCGGGCGGGTTCGACGCCGAGTTCTTCGGCATCGCCCCGCGCGAAGCGCTGGCGATGGATCCGAAGCAGCGGCTGGTGCTGGAAACCTCCTGGGAGGCGCTGGAGCGCTCCGGGATCGACCCGGCCGGCCTGCGCGGCGGCCGCGCCGGGGTCTTCCTCGGCGCGTCCAGCAGCGACTACCCGGGCATGCTGGCCGGTCACCCGGACACCCGGGGGCTGCGGATGACCGGCACGATCCCCAGCGTCCTGTCCGGCCGCGTGGCCTACACGCTCGGCGTGGAGGGCCCGGCGCTCACGGTGGACACGGCCTGTTCGTCGTCGCTGGTGGCCCTGCACCTGGCGGCGCAGGCGCTGCGCTCCGGCGAGTGTTCCCTCGCACTGGCCGGTGGCGCGACGATCATGGCCGGTCCCACGCTGTTCGTGGAGTTCTCCAAGCAGGGTGGCCTGGCCGAGGACGGCCGGTGCAAGGCCTACGCCGACGGCGCGGACGGCACCGGCTGGGCCGAAGGCGTCGGCGTGCTGGTCGTGGAGCGGCTGTCGGACGCCCGCCGCCACGGGCACCGGGTCCTGGCCCTGCTGCGCGGCAGTGCGGTCAACTCCGACGGCGCGTCCAACGGCCTGACCGCGCCGAGCGGCCCCGCGCAGCAGCGGGTGATCCGGCAGGCACTGGCCGCCGCGCGGCTCGCTCCGTCCGATGTGGACGCCGTGGAAGGGCACGGCACCGGCACGAAGCTGGGGGACCCGATCGAGGCGCACGCCCTGCTGG
This sequence comes from Amycolatopsis sp. NPDC004169, assembly GCF_040610315.1. Classification (NCBI taxonomy): domain Bacteria; kingdom Bacillati; phylum Actinomycetota; class Actinomycetes; order Pseudonocardiales; family Pseudonocardiaceae; genus Amycolatopsis; species Amycolatopsis sp. NPDC004169. Next base: position 110,692 of record NZ_JBEXMD010000029.1, on the reverse strand, counting down.
CCACCTACGGCCAGGACCGGGAAACCCCGCTCCTGCTCGGTTCCGTCAAGTCCAACATCGGGCACACGCAGGCCGCGGCGGGCGTCGCCGGGGTGATGAAGATGGTGCTGGCCATGCACCACGGCGTCCTGCCGAAGACGCTGCACGTCGAGCGGCCCTCCGGCCACGTCGACTGGACCGCGGGCGCGGTCAGCGTGCTGACCGAGAACGTCGGCTGGCCCGAACGCGGCCGCCCGCGCCGGGCCGGTGTCTCCTCCTTCGGGATCAGCGGCACCAACGCCCACGTCATCCTCGAGCAGGCGGAACCCGTCGCCGTGCCGCCGATGTCCCGGCCGGACGCCGTGGTGCCCTGGGTGCTGTCGGCCAAGTCGCCCGAGGCGCTGCGGGCCCAGGCCGCGGCCTTGGCCGGGTTCGCGGCCGAGGCCGACCCGGTGGACGTGACCTGGTCCCTGCTGACCGCCCGCAGCGGCTTCGACCACCGGGCCGCCTACGCCGACCACCGTTCGCTGCTGGCGGGCCGCCCGCTGGCCGAGGGCGAGCGGCACGACGGCCGGCTGGCCGTGGTGTTCTCCGGCCAGGGCGCGCAACACGCCGGGATGGGCCGGGAACTGCACGGCCGCTTCCCGGTGTTCGCGCGTGCCCTCGACGAGGTGCTGGCCGAACTGGCCGAGCAGGGCTTGGCGGACCTGCGCGAGGTGATGTGGTCCGGCACGGGCCTGGACCAGACCCGCTACACCCAGCCGGCCCTGTTCGCCGTCGAGGTCGCGTTGTTCCGGCTGGTCGAGTCGTGGGGCGTCCGGCCCGATTTCGTGGCCGGGCACAGCATCGGCGAGCTCACCGCCGCCTTCGTGGCCGGGCTGTTCTCCCTGGCGGACGCCTGCGCCCTGGTCGCCGCGCGCGGCCGCCTCATGCAGACGCTGCCGCCCGGCGGCGCGATGCTCGCCGTCCAGGCCACCGAAGAGCAGGCCCGCCGGTGGCTCGCCGGCCACGAGGACCGGGCTTCGCTGGCCGCGGTCAACGGCCCCGCCGCGGTCGTGCTGGCCGGTGCCGAGGACGTCATCGCCGCGATCGAACGGCAGGCCGAAGGCCACCGCCGGACCCGGCTGACCGTCTCGCACGCCTTCCACTCGCCGTTGATGGACCCCATGCTCGCCCAGTTCGCGCACGCCCTGGACGGCATCGGCTTCCACCCGCTGCGCATCCCGGTCGTCGCCGGCCTCGCCGGCCGCCCGGCCGGGGAGGAGCTGGCCGACATCGGCTACTGGGTGCGGCACGTCCGCGAGACCGTGCGGTTCGCCGACACCGTGGCGGCGTTGCACGAAGCCGGTGTCGGCACGGTCCTCGAGCTCGGGCCGGACGCCACGCTCACCACGCACGTGGCCGCCCGCGACGGCGTGGCCGCGATCCCGGCCCTGCGCCGCGACCGCGGCGAAGAGGAGTGCCTGGTGCACGCGCTGGCCGCGCTGCACGTGCGAGGCGTGCCGGTCGACTGGACCGCGTTCTACGCGCCGCTGAAGCCGAAGGTCGTCGACCTGCCCACCTACCCGTTCCGGCACCGGCGGTTCTGGCCGGACCCGGTCACCGGCACCGGTGACGCGTCCGGGCTGGGCCAGCAGCCGACCGGGCACCCGCTGGCCGCGGCCGCGGTGGTGCTCCCGGCGGGGGCGGGCGTGCTGCTCACCGGCCGGTGGTCGGCGCGCACCCACCCGTGGCCACCGGACGGCGTGGTACCCGGCGCGGCCCTGCTCGACCTGGTGATCCGGGCGGGCGACGAGGTCGGCTGCGGCCGGCTGGCCGAGCTGAACCTGGGAGCGCCGCCGGCGCTGCCCGGCCGTGCCGCGCTCGCGGTACAGGTCCGGGTCGGCGCGGACGACGGCGGCCGCCGCCCCGTCACCGTGCACTCGCGCCCGGCCGACGTACCGGACGTGCCGTGGACCGAGCACGCCACGGGGTTCCTCGAGGCGGGTGGGCCTGCCCCGGCCGCCGCGATGGCGTGGCCGCCGGCAGACGCCGAAGCGCCGTGGATCGAGGATGCCACTGGCTTTCTCGAAACGGATGGCCCCACTGCCGCCACCCAGGTGGCCGGGCCGCCGGAAGCCACGGGATTCCTCGATGCGGGTGGGCCCGCCCCGGCCGCCGCGATGGCGTGGCCGCCGGCAGACGCCGAAGCGCTGGAGCTGCCCGGCCTGACCGGAGCCTGGCGGCGGGGCGCGGAGCTGTTCCTCGCGGCCGAAGTCGCCGAGCCCGGTGGCTACGGTCTGCACCCGGCCCTGCTGGAGGCCGTGTTGTCGCCGGGGGTGCTGGCCGAGGCCGGGGTGACCGGGGTGCCGCGCTCGTGGGCCGGGGTGACGCTGCGGGCGGCCGGGGCCGCCGCGCTGCGCGTCCGGCTGGCCGTGGCCGGCGACACCGCGTCCCTCACCGCGGTCGACCCGGCCGGCGAGCCCGTGCTGACCGCCGAGCGGATCCGCTTCGGCGAGCCGGCCGGGAGGGACGCGGCCGCCGAGACCCTGTACCGGGTGGAGTGGCTGCCCGCCGCAGCCTCCGCGGGCCCCGCCGGCCGGACCGTGCTGCTGGGTACCGACCCGTTCGGCCTGGCCGAGGGCCTCGGCTCGATCGAAACCCCGGCCGCCCTGGCCGGGGACGAACAGCGGGTGCTGGCCGCGCTGGACGGCGAGGGCTCCGCCCACCAGGCCGCGGTCCGCGCGCTGGCGCTGGTCCAGCAGTGGCTGGCCGAACCCCGCTGCGGCGGGGTGGAGCTGGTCGTGCTCACCCGGGGCGTCTGGTCCGGCACGGACCCGGCCGCGGCCGCGGTCTGGGGCCTGCTGCGCTCGGCGCAGTCGGAGAACCCCGGCCGCTTCCGCCTGATCGACCTGGATCCCACCGCCGGCCCGGCCGATCTGGCCGCCGCGCTGGCGGCCACCGAACCGCAGCTGCGGGTCGGTGCGGGTGACGTGCGCGCCGCCCGGCTGCGGCCGGTTCGCCTGCCGCGGACGGAGTCCGGCTGGGACCGCACCGGCACGGTGCTGATCACCGGCGGTACCGGCGGCGTCGGCCGGGTCCTCGCCCGGCACCTGGCCGGGCAGGGCTTCGAACACCTCGCGCTGGTCAGCCGGTCCGGTCCGGCCGCGGACGGCGTCGACGAGCTGGTCGTGGAGCTCGCCGGGCTGGGCTGCCGGGTCGAGGTCCAGGCGTGCGACGTGGCCGACCCCGAAGCCGTGCGAGAGCTGGTCGCCAGCATCCGGCCGCCGTTGACCGCGGTGGTGAACGCAGCCGGCGTGCTGGACGACGGCGTGATCGATTCGCTTACGCCGCAACGAGTTCACGACGTGCTGCGCGCGAAGGCCGACGCCGCCTGGAACCTGCACCAAGCCACTGTGGACCTCGACCTGGCCGGGTTCGTGCTGTTCTCCTCGATCGCCGGCACCCTGGGGTCCGCCGGGCAGGGCAACTACGCGGCCGCCAACACGTTCCTCGACGGCCTGGCCCTGCACCGCCACGGCCAGGGGCTGCCCGCGGTGTCCGTCGCCTGGGGCGCCTGGTCACCCGAGGTCGGCATGGCCTCCCGGCTGCGCCCCGCCGACCTCACCCGGATGCGCCGCGACGGTCTGCCGCCGCTCAGCCTGGCCGACGGCCTGGCCCTCTTCGACGCGGCGGTGTCCGCGCCGGACGCCCTGCTGCTGGCGCTGCGTCCGGACCACACCGCGCTGCGGGCCCGCACCGGCCTGGCCCCGCTGTGGCACGAACTGGTCCCGGCCCGTCGCGCCGCTGCCCCCGCGCTCCGGCCGGCCGCCGGGGGCTTCGCCGCCGAGCTCGCCGAGCTGACCCGGGCCCAGGCCCGGAACCGGGTGCTGGCCGACGTCCGCGCGGTCGCTGCCGAGGTGCTCGGCCATTCGTCGGCCGCGGAAGTGCCGGCCGGGCGGGAGTTCCGCGAGCTCGGCTTCGACTCGCTGATGTCGGTGGAGCTGCGCAACCGGCTGGGCACGATCACCGGGCTGTCGCTGCCGGTGTCGCTCGTCTACGACTACCCGACCCCCGCCGTGCTGACCGGGTTCCTGCTGACCACGCTGCTGGGCGAGAGCCGCCCGGAGGCACCCGTCGTGGAGACCCGGGACGTGTCCGGCGACCCGATCGCCATCGTCGGGATGGCCTGCCGCTTCCCGGCCGGGGTGGCCTCTCCGGAGGACCTGTGGCGGCTGGTGGTCGGCGGCGAGGACGCCGTCCGGCCCTTCCCGGCGGACCGTGGCTGGGACCTGGCCGCGCTGGCCGGCGACGGCCCCGGCCGCAGCGACACGCAGCACGGCGGGTTCCTGGCCGACGCGGCCGGTTTCGACAACGCCTTCTTCGGGGTTTCACCCCGCGAAGCGCTGGCCATGGACCCGCAGCAGCGTCAGCTGCTGGAGGTGTCGTGGGAAGCATTGGAACGGGCCGGGATCGACCCGGCCGGGTTGCGCGGCAGCGCCACCGGCGTATTCGTGGGCACCAACGGCCAGAGCTACGGCTCGGTGGTCGACGGGGCCGAGGAAGACCTGGCCGGGCACTCCCTGACCGGGGTTTCGGCCAGTGTGCTGTCCGGGCGGGTCTCGTACCTGCTGGGGCTGGAAGGTCCGGCGGTGAGCGTCGACACGGCGTGTTCGTCGTCGCTGGTGGCGCTGCACTGGGCCGGCCAGGCGTTGCGGGCGGGGGAGTGCTCGCTGGCGTTGGCCGGTGGCGTGACGGTGATGGCCTCGGCCAACGGGTTCGTGAAGTTCACGCGCCAAGGCGGGCTCGCTCCGGACGGCCGGTGCAAGGCGTACGCGGACGGTGCTGACGGCACGGGCTGGGCCGAGGGGGTCGGCGTGCTGGTGCTGGAGCGGCTTTCCGACGCCCGGCGCCACGGCCACGACGTGCTGGCAGTCGTCCGGGGTTCGGCGGTGAACCAGGACGGCGCATCCAACGGCCTGACGGCGCCGAACGGTCCTTCGCAGCAGCGGGTGATCCGGCAGGCGCTGGCGTCGGCTGATTTGTCCACTTCGGACGTAGACGCGGTCGAAGGTCACGGTACCGGCACGAAGCTGGGTGATCCGATCGAGGCGCACGCGCTGCTGGCGACTTACGGCCAGGAGCGGGAAACGCCGTTGTGGCTGGGTTCGGTGAAGTCGAACATCGGCCACACCCAGGCCGCGGCCGGGGTGGCCGGGATCATCAAGATGGTGCAGGCGATGCAGCACGGGATCTTGCCGCCGAGCCTGCACGTGGATGAGCCGTCGACGCAGGTCGACTGGTCGGCCGGGGCCGTCAAGGTGCTCACCGAACCGACGCCGTGGCCGGAAACCGGCCGGCCGCGCCGGTTCGGGGTGTCGTCCTTCGGGATCAGCGGCACCAACGCCCACACCATCATCGAGGCACCGGAACCGGCCGTACCGGCCGAGCGGGAACCGTGGGACGCGCTGGTGCCGTGGGTGCTCTCGGCCAAGACCGCCGACGCGCTCCCGGCGCAGGCCGCGCGACTGGCCGATCGCCTCCCCGAGGGCAGCACCGTGGACATCGGGTGGTCGCTGGCCACCACCCGGGCCGCACTCGACCACCGGGCCGTGGTGCTGGCCGCGGACCGCGAGTCCGGCCTCGCCGCCCTGCGCGAACTGAGCGAGAGCGGCACCGGCGACGGCCGCTTGGCCATCCTGTTCTCCGGCCAGGGCGCGCAGCGGGCGGGGATGGGCCGCGAGCTGTCCGCCCGGTACCCCGTGTTCGCCGCCGCGCTGGACGAGGTGCTGAACCAGCTGGGGATCGAAGGTTTGCGGGAGGTGATGTGGTCCGGGAACGGGCTGGACGAAACCCGATACACGCAGCCGGCGTTGTTCGCGGTCGAAACGGCGTTGTTCCGGCTCGTCGAGTCCTGGGGCATCAAGCCGGACTACGTGGCCGGGCACAGCGTCGGTGAGATCACCGCGGCGCACGTCTCGGGTGTGCTGTCGCTGGCGGATGCGTGTGTGCTCGTCGAGGCGCGGGGCCGGTTGATGCAGGCCCTGCCGCCAGGTGGGGCGATGCTGGCGGTCCAGGCCACCGAGGAGGAGGCGCGGCAGTGGACCGACGTGTCGATCGCGGCGGTCAACGGCCCGAACGCGGTCGTGCTGTCGGGCACCGAAGAGGCGATCGACCGGATCGAGGCGGACCGGGCCAAGCGGCTGCCGGTGTCCCACGCGTTCCACTCCGGCCTGATGGAGCCGATGCTGGACGAGTTCGCCCGTGCGTTGGACGGGATCACGTTCCACGCGCCCGAAATCCCGGTGGTCTCGAACCTGACCGGTGACCTGGTGACCGAGTTCGGCACCGGCTACTGGGTCCGGCACGTCCGTGACACCGTGCGGTTCGCCGACACGCTGCAAACCCTGTACGCCGCCGGAATCCGCACGTTCCTGGAACTGGGGCCGGACGCGACGCTGACCACCCACGTGGCCGCACTGGCCGACGTGACCGGGATCGCCGCCCTGCGCAAGGACAAGCCCGAGGACGAGTGCCTGCTCCGCGCGTTGGGCGAGGTGCACGTGCGAGGGGTCGCCGTCGACTGGGACGCCTTCTTCGCCCCGCTCGAACCGCGGCGGGTCGACCTGCCCACCTACGCCTTCCGGCACCGGCGTTTCTGGCCCACCCCGGGCGTGGCCGGCGCGGACGGCACCGGGCACTCGTTGCTCACCGCCGTGACCGTCCGCGCCGGCGGAGCGGACGTGGTGCTGACCGGACGGCTGTCCGTGCGGACCCACCCCTGGCTGGCCGACCACGTCGTCGGCGAGCGGATCCTGTTCCCCGGCACCGGGTTCGTCGAACTGGCGGTCCGCGCCGGCGACGAGGCCGGCTGTGGCCGGCTCGAAGACCTGACCCTGCTGGCCCCGCTGGTCGTCCCCGAGCAGGGCGCCGTGCAGGTCCAGGTCTGGGTGGCCGAGCCGGACGCGGCGGGCCTGCGCGCCCTGGACGTCCACGCCCGTCCGGACGGCGGCGAGTGGACCCGGCACGCCACCGGAACGCTGGCACCGGCGGCAGCGCCGCCGCCCGACGGCGTCACCGCTTGGCCGCCTCCGGGCGCCGTCCCGGTGGACACCACCGGGTTCTACGCGGACTTGGCCGCCCTCGGCCTGCACTACGGCCCGGTGTTCCAGGGTGTGCGCGCGGTCTGGCGGGGCGACGACGGCGACTGGTTCGCCGAGGTCGAGCTGCCCGAGGACGCCCACCAGGGCGGCCTGGGCCTGCACCCGGCGCTGCTGGACGCCGCCCTGCACGCCATCCGCTTCGTGCGTTCGGAAGACCGTGACCGGGACGAAGGCCCGGCCCTGCCGTTCGCTTGGCGCGACGTCGACCTGCACGCGCAGGGCGCCGGCACGCTGCGGGTCCGGCTGCACCGCGCCGAAGACGAGTCCGTCCGCCTGACCGCGGCCGACGCCACCGGAGCACCGGTGATCACGGTCGGTGCGCTGGCGCTGCGGGCCATTCCGGCGGAGACCGCGCCGAGCACCCGCGACGGCCTGTTCGGCATCGACTGGACACCGGCCACAGCCACGGCCGAAGCCACGGAGGTGGCCGTGGCCGGAGCCGACCCCTGGCAGGTCGCGGACGCCCTGCGCGGCCACGGCGTCGACGTGCGCACCGCACCCGGCCTGACCGCGCTGGGCACCCCGCCCGGGGTGGTGCTGGTGAGCGTGGAGGCCACGGGAGAGCTGCCGCAGGCCGCCCACGCGGCCGCCGGCCGCGCGCTCGAACTCGTCCGGGAGTGGCTGGCGGTGACCGACTCCGGATCCGCCTCCCGCCTGGTGGTGCTGGCCCGCGGCGCCCACGCGGACTGCCCGGCTGCGGCCGCGGTGTGGGGCTTGGTGCGCAGCGCCCGGTCGGAGAACCCGGGCCGCTTCGCCTTGGTGGACCTGGACACCGGCGACCTCGACCCGGCCGCACTGGCCCGGGCCGTGGCCGGCGAGGACACCGAAGCCCTGATCCGGGACGGCGAGGTATTGGCGGGCCGCCTGGTTCGCGCGACCACCGGCGCTCCCGAGGCCGCGCTCGCCGGGGATGCCGGGCGGCCGCTGCCCACCGACCCGGCGCCGACCGCGGCCTGGGACCCGACGCGGCCCGTCCTGATCACCGGCGGCACCGGCGGTCTCGGCCGGCTGCTGGCCCGGCACCTCACCGCACAAGGCTTCCGCCACCTGGTACTCACCTCCCGACGGGGCCCGGCGGCCGAGGGCATCGATGCGCTCGTCGCCGAACTGGGCGCCGCCGGCTCCCGGGTGCAGGTACTCGCCTGTGACCTCACCGATCCCGCGGCCACCGCCGGCCTGGTCGCCCGCTGCGGCGAACTCACCGCCGTGGTGCACGCCGCCGGGGTGCTGGACGACGGCCTGGTCACCTCGCTCACCCCGGACCGCCTGCACCCCGTGCTGGCGGCCAAGGCCGACGGGGCCTGGCACCTGCACGAGGCCACCCGGCACCTGCCGCTGGCCGGGTTCGTCACCTTCTCGTCGCTGGCCGGGGTGCTCGGCGGCCGCGGGCAGGGCAACTACGCGGCCGGCAACGCCTTCCTCGACGCCCTGGCCGCCCACCGCCGCGCCCAGGGCCTGCCGGGGCAGTCCATCGCCTGGGGTTCCTGGGAGCCTGCCGGCGGCATGACGGCCACACTGTCGGCCGCCGACCTGGAGCGGATGCGGCGGTCCGGCTTCCCGCCGCTGCCGGTCGCGACCGGGCTGGCCCTCTTCGATGCCGCCCGCGGCGCCGATCGCGCGCTGGTGGTGGCGACCGGGTTCGACGCGGCCGCGTTGCGGGCCCGGGACGAGCTGCCGGAGGTGCTGCGCGGGCTCGTCCGCGTGCCGCAGCGCCGAGCCGCGGTCCGCGGCACCCAGCCGGTGACCGCGCTCGGCGACCGGCTGGCCGGCCTGTCCCGCGGCGAACAGCAGGACACGGTGCTCGGCGCGGTGCGCACCCAGGTCGCCCGGGTGCTCGGGCACGGCGACGCCGGATCCGTCGGCGCCACGGAAAGCTTCAAGGACCTCGGGTTCGATTCGCTGACCGCCGTCGAGCTGCGCAACGGCCTCACCACGGCCACCGGGCTCAAGCTGCCGGCCACCCTCGTCTTCGACTACCCGACGACGTCGCTGCTCGCCGAGTACCTGCTGGGCAAGCTGGCGCCGGTGAGCCAGGCCCCGGCCGGGTCCCTGGTGGACGAGCTGGACCGGCTGGAAGCCCTGCTCGACCCGAAGACCGCGAAGGGCCGGGACGGCGAGCGGATCCTGCACCGGCTGGAAAGCCTGACCGCACGAGTCCGGCAATTGTCCTACCCCCAACCGGCCAAGAATGAGGGCCGGACCGATGACGACCTCAGCACCGTCTCCGTCGACGAGCTGTTCTCGATCATCGATCAGGGTTTCGGTTCCGGACAGGACTGAACGGTTTCGCCGGCACGGTTGGGGTTGAAGGATGCAGGAGCAGCAGGACAAGGTTGTCGAGTACCTGAGGCGCGTGACTGTCGACCTCCGGCAGGCACAGCAGCGGGTCCGGGAGCTGGAGAACCGCGACCGCGAGCCCATCGCGATCGTCGGCATGGGCTGCCGCTACCCCGGCGGGGTGCGTTCGCCCGAAGACCTGTGGCGGCTGGTCGCCGACGGCGTGGACGCCATCTCCGACTTCCCGGCCAACCGCGGCTGGGACGTCGAGGGCATGTACGACCCGGACCCGGAACAGCCCGGCAAGACCTACACCCGGTCCGGCGGCTTCCTGCACGAGGCGGGCGAGTTCGACGCCGGCTTCTTCGGCATGTCCCCGCGCGAGGCACTGGCCACCGACTCCCAGCAACGTCAGCTGCTGGAGACGTCGTGGGAAGCGCTGGAGCGGGCCGGCATCGACCCGGTCTCCCTGCGCGGCAGCCGCACCGGCGTGTTCGCCGGCGTCATGTACAACGACTACAACCGCCTGATCGGCGGCAGCGAGTACGAGGGCTACCAAGGCACCGGCAGCGCGCCCAGCGTGCTCTCCGGCCGCGTGTCCTACACCCTGGGCCTGGAAGGGCCCTCGGTCAGCGTGGACACGGCCTGCTCGTCTTCGCTGGTCGCCCTGCACATCGCGGCCCAGGCGCTGCGCAACGACGAATGCTCGCTGGCCCTGGCCGGCGGCGTCACCGTGATGTCCACGCCGCGCACCTTCCTCGACTTTTCCCGGCAGCGGGGCCTGTCCGCGGACGGCCGCTGCAAGTCCTACGCGGAGTCCGCCGACGGCGTCGGCTGGGGCGAAGGCGTCGGCGTGCTGGTGCTGGAACGCCTGTCCGACGCCCGCCGCAACGGCCACGAGGTGCTGGCCGTGGTGCGCGGCAGTGCCATCAACCAGGACGGCGCGTCCAACGGCCTGACGGCGCCGAACGGTCCGTCGCAGCAGCGGGTGATCCGCCAGGCGCTGGCGTCCGCCGGTCTGTCCACGCACGACATCGACGTGGTGGAAGGCCACGGCACCGGCACCACGCTGGGCGACCCGATCGAAGCCCAAGCCCTGCTCGCGACCTACGGCCAAGGGCGGGAAACGCCGCTGTGGCTGGGCTCGCTGAAGTCGAACATCGGGCACACCCAGGCCGCGGCCGGGGTGGCCGGCGTGATCAAGATGGTGCTGGCCATGCGGCACGGGGTGCTCCCGCGCACCCTGCACGTCGACGCGCCGTCGTCCCACGTGGACTGGGACGCCGGCGCGGTGCACCTGCTCACCGAGACGCGGGACTGGCCCGCGGTGGACCGCCCCCGCCGGGCCGCCGTTTCGTCGTTCGGGATCAGCGGCACCAACGCGCACACGATCATCGAGCAGGCCGAAGCGGCCGAGGAGCCGGCGCCCGCACCCGCCCGCGAGCCGGTGCGGGTGCCGTGGCTGCTGGCCGGCCGCACCGCCGAGGCGTTGCGCGGCCAGGCCGCCGTCCTCGCCGACCGGCTGGCCACCCTCGACGCCGACGCGGTCGACGTCGGCTGGTCCCTCGTCTCTTCCCGCTCCGCCTTCGAGCACCGCGCCGTGGTCCTGGCCGAGGACCGCGAGAGCGGCGCCGAGGCGTTGCGGACCTGGCTGGCCGAGGGCGCGCACCCCGACGTCAGTGCCGGGGTCCTCAACCGCGGCAAGGTCGCGATGGTGTTCTCGGGGCAGGGTGCCCAGCGGGCCGGGATGGGCCGTGAGCTGGCCGAGCGGTTCGCGGTGTTCGCGGCGGCGCTGGACGAAATCCTGCCCACTCTGGACATCGCGGGGCTGCGTGAGGCGATGTGGTCCGGCGACGGCCTGGACCGGACCGAATTCACCCAGCCGGCGCTGTTCGCCGTCGAGGTGGCGCTGTTCCGGCTGGCCGAGTCGTGGGGCGTGCGGCCGGACTACGTGGCCGGGCACAGCATCGGCGAGATCTCGGCGGCCCACGTGGCCGGGGTGCTGTCGCTGCCCGACGCGTGCCGGCTGGTGGCGGCGCGCGGCCGGTTGATGCAGGCCCTGCCCGCGGGTGGCGCGATGCTGGCCGTGCAGGCCACCGAAGCCGAGGCCGCCGACTGGATCAAGGGCACCCGGGTGGCCATCGCGGCCATCAACGGGCCCGACGCCGTCGTGCTCGCCGGGCCGGAAGCCGACGTGCTGGCCCTGGCCGAAGGCCGCCGGGCCAAGCGGCTGCCGGTTTCGCACGCGTTCCACTCCGGCCTGATGGACCCGATGCTGGCCGAGTTCGCCCGGGTCCTGGAGGGGATGGAGTTCCACCGGCCGGAGATCCCCGTGGTCTCCAACCTCAGCGGCCGGTTCGAGACGCAGTTCGACGCCGGCTACTGGGTGCGGCACGTGCGCGGGACCGTCCGCTTCGCCGACACCCTGCGCTGTCTCTACGACCACGACACCCGCACCTTCCTGGAACTGGGCCCGGACGCCACGCTCACCACGCACACGGCGGTGCTCGACGGCGTCGTGGCGATTCCCGCGCTGCGCAAGGACAAGCCCGAAGCCGACTCCTTCGTCGGGGCCGCGGCCCGGCTGCACCTGCACGGGGTGGGCGTGGACTGGGCGGCGTTGTTCGCCCCGCTCGAGCCGCGCCGGGCGGACCTGCCCACCTACGCCTTCCAGCACCGCACCTACTGGCCGGCGACCCGGGCCGTGGTCGGTGACGCGTCGGGCCTGGGGCAGCAGGTCACCGGGCACCCGTTGCTGGCCGCGGCTGTCCCGATGGCCGACGCCTCCGGTGTCGTGCTGACCGGGCGGCTGTCCCGGCATTCGCACCCGTGGCTGGCCGACCACGTGGTCGGCGACCGGGTCCTGTTCCCGGGTACCGGGTTCGTGGAGCTGGCGGTGCGGGCCGGGGACGAGGTGGGCTGCGGCCGGGTCGAGGAGCTGACCCTGCTGGCCCCGCTGGTCCTGCCCGCCCAGGACGGCGTGCAGGTGCAGGTCCGGGTGGACGCGGCCGCCGACGACGGCCGCCGCACGATCACCGTGTACTCCCGCGTCGAAGGCGGCGAGTGGACGCAGCACGCCGCCGGCACCCTCGCGGCGGACGCGGCCGAGCCGGACCCCGCCCCGTTCGCGGTCTGGCCGCCGACCGGCGCGCGCCCGGCCGAGGTGACGGACTTCTACGCCGGACTGGCCGGCCGCGGCCTGCACTACGGCCCGGTTTTCCACGGCGTGCAGGCGGCCTGGCAGGGGAGTGCGGGCGAGTGGTTCGCCGAGGTCACCCTGCCGGCGGAGACCGGCACGGACGGTTTCGGCGTGCACCCGGCGTTGCTGGACTCGGCGTTGCACGCCATCGGTCTCACCGGGGCCGGCGGCGACGCGCGCGGTCCCGCGCTGCCGTTCGCCTGGCAGGACGTGAGCCTGCACGCCAGTGGCGCCACCGCCCTGCGGGTGCGGCTGGTGCGCACCGCCGACGACAGCGTGACGCTCTCGGCGGTGGACCCGGCGGGTGCGCCGGTCATCAGCGTCGGCGGGTTGACCCTGCGGGCCGCCGACCTGTCGGCGCCCGCGGCCGACGGTCTGTTCGAGGTGCGCTGGAGCCCGCTGACCGGGACCGCCCGCACCGGGGTGTCCCGGGTGGCCGTGCTCGGTGCCGAAGACGTCGCCGCGGCTCTGCGAACCACCGGGGTGGCGGTCACCGCGGCCGACGACCTGGACGCGCTGGCGGGACCGGAGGTGCCGCGGGTCGTGCTGGCCCGGGTGCCGGCGCCGGACGGCGCTGACGTCGTGGCCGGGGCGCACGCGGCGAGCCGGGCGGTGCTGGACCTGGTGCGGCGGTGGCTGGCCGAGGCGGCGTTCGCCGGTTCGCGGCTGGTCGTGCTGACCCGGGGTGCGGACGTGGTGTCGGCACCGGTGCTCGGTCTGGTGCGCAGTGCGCGTGCGGAACACCCGGAGCGATTCGGGTTGCTGGACCTCGATCCGGCGGCCGAGGTGGACGGTGCCCTGCTGGTCGCTGCCCTGGGCAGTAACTCCAGTGAGCTGCGGCTGCGTGATGGCGTCGTGCTCACCGGTGCCCTGCACGGGGTGGACGCCGGCCTGCCGCTGCCGGGCACGCCCGCGTGGCGGCTCACCATGGTGCAGCAGGGTTCCGTCGACGGCCTTGCGCTGGAGCCGTGCGACGCCGACCAGGCTGAGCTGGGCCCGCGCGAGGTCCGGGTCGCGGTGCGCGCGGCCGGGCTGAACTTCCGGGACGTGCTGACCGTCCTGGGCATGTACCCGGGGGACGCCGGCCCGCTGGGCGCCGAGGCGATGGGGGTGGTCGCCGAGGCCGGCGCCGAGGTGACCGGCGTGACCGTGGGCGATCGGGTCATGGGCCGCTTCGCCGGCGGTGTCGGCCCGTTCGCCGTCGTCGACGAGCGTTACCTCGTCCCGGTGCCCGCCGCGTGGTCGGACGCCGAGGGCGCGGGTGCCCCGGTGGTCTACGTGACCGCGCTGTACGGCCTGCTCGACGTGGCCGCCGTCCGGCCCGGCGAGCGCGTGCTGATCCACGCCGGTGCCGGCGGGGTCGGCATGGCGGCGATCCAGGTCGCCCGCTGGCTGGGCGCGGAGGTTTTCGCCACGGCCAGTGAGCCGAAGTGGCCGGTGCTGCGGGAGCTCGGGATCGCTGACGACCACGTCGCGTCGTCGCGGACGCTGGAGTTCGAGGAGCGGTTCCGCGCGGTGTCCGGTGGTCACGGCATGGACGTGGTGCTGAATTCGCTGGCCGGTGAGTTCACCGACGCGTCGCTGCGGTTGCTGGCCGCGGGTGGCCGGTTCGCCGAGATGGGCAAGACCGACATCCGCACCGGCGTGCCGGGTTACCGGGCCTTCGACATCGTGGAGGCCGGGCCGGACCGCACGCAGGAGCTGTTGCGCCAGTTGACGGCCCTGGTGGAGCAGGGCGCCGCCACCGCGCTGCCGGTCCGCACGTTCGACGTGCGGCGGGCGCCGGAGGCGATGCGGTGGATGAGCCAGGCCAAGCACGTCGGCAAGATCGTCTTCACCATCCCCCAGGCGTGGGACCCCGTCAGGCCGGTGGTGATCACGGGTGGCACGGGTGGTCTGGGCCGGCTGGTGGCCCGGCACCTGATCGAGCAGGGCTTCGCCCATCTCGTGCTGACCAGCCGTCGCGGCCCGGCCGCCGAGGGCATCGGCGAGCTGGTGGCCGAGCTGGAGTCGGCCGGCGCACGGGTCGAGGTGCGCGCCTGTGACCTGACCGACGCCGCGGCGACGGCGGCGCTGGTCGACGAGCTGGCCCCGCTGTCGGCGGTGGTGCACTCGGCCGGCGTGCTGGACGACGGTCTCGTGGAGTCGATGACCCCGGAGCGGCTGGACCGGGTGCTGGCGGCCAAGGTCGACGCCGCCTGGAACCTCCACCAGGCCGTGCCGGACGCCCCGCTGGTGGTGTTCTCCTCCATCGCCGGGGTCTTGGGCACGGCAGGGCAGTCCAATTACGCCGCCGGCAACACCTTCCTCGACGCGCTGGTGGAACAGCGCCGGGCCGAAGGCCGGCCCGGGCTGTCGATCGCCTGGGGTGGCTGGGCGCCGACCGGCGGCATGACCGCCTCGCTGTCCGAGCAGGACGTGGCCCGGATGCGGCGCACCGGGTTCCCGCCGCTGAGCCACGCCGACGGCCTGGCCCTGTTCGACGCCGCCATCGCCACGGACGCCGCACACGTCGTGGCCACCGGCTTCGACGCCGCCGCGCTGCGGGCCCGGGCCGAGGTACCGGCCATGCTGCGGGCGTTGGCCGGCCCGGCGCGGCCGGTTCGGCGTCCGGCGGCTGGTGCGGCCGCCGCGGGCGATGGTGGCTTCGCGGCGGAGCTGGCGCCTCTGACGCCGGTGCAGCAGCGGGAACGGGTACTGGCGTTGATCGGTACGCAGGCGGCGTTGGTGCTGGGCCACGCCGACGCGTCGGAAGTGGGCTCGGAGCGGGAGTTCCGGGAGCTGGGCTTCGACTCGCTGACGGCGGTCGAGCTGCGCAACCGGCTCGGCCAGGCGACGGGCCTGCGGTTGTCGTCGACGCTGGTGTTCGACCACCCGACCCCCGAGCAGCTCGCCACGCACCTGCTGGACCAGCTCGACCCGCAGGCCGAGACCACCGTGGCGGTGCCGGGCACGACCGTGCGCGACGACGACCCGATCGTCATCGTCGGCATGGCCTGCCGCTTCCCCCACGGCGTCCGCTCGCCCGAAGACCTCTGGCAGCTGGTCGCCTCCGGCGGCGACGCCATCGCCGAGTTCCCCGAAGACCGCGGCTGGGACCTGGCCGCGCTGACCGGCGACGGACCGGGCCACAGCGACACGCACCGCGGCGGCTTCCTCACCGACGTGGCCGGGTTCGACGCCGAGTTCTTCGGCATCGCCCCGCGCGAGGCGCTGGCCATGGACCCCCAGCAGCGGCAGCTGCTGGAGACGGCGTGGGAGGCCTTGGAGCGGTCCGGGATCGACCCGGCGACGCTGCGCGGTACCCCGGCCGGTGTCTTCATCGGCGCGTCCTCCAGCGGGTACTCCGCGTTGTCGGCCGGCTCGGCCGAGGCCGAAGGGCTGACCCTGACCGGCAACACCCCGAGCGTGATGTCCGGCCGCTTGGCCTACACGCTGGGCCTGGAAGGCCCCGCGGTCACGGTCGACACCGCGTGCTCGTCGTCGCTGGTCGCGCTGCACTGGGCGGTCCAGGCCCTGCGCAGCGGCGAGTGCTCGCTCGCGCTCACCGGCGGCGCCACGATCCTGTCCAGCCCCGCCCTCTTCGTGGAGTTCTCGCGGCAGGGTGGTCTGGCCCTCGACGGGCGGTGCAAGGCCTACGCCGACGGCGCCGACGGCACCGGCTGGGCCGAAGGCGTCGGCATGCTGGTCGTGGAGCGGCTGTCCGACGCGCGCCGCCACGGCCACGAGGTGCTGGCGGTCGTGCGCGGTTCCGCGGTGAACCAGGACGGTGCGTCGAACGGCTTGACCGCGCCGAACGGTCCGTCGCAGCAGCGGGTGATCCGTCAGGCCCTGGCCTCGGCTGGTCTGTCCACAGCGGACATCGACGTGGTGGAAGGGCATGGCACCGGCACCACGCTGGGTGATCCGATCGAGGCCCAGGCACTGCTGGCCACCTACGGTCAGGACCGGGAAACCCCGTTGTGGCTGGGTTCGGTGAAGTCCAACATCGGCCACACTCAAGCCGCGGCCGGGGTCGCCGGGATCATCAAGATGGTCATGGCCATGCGGCACCGTGTGTTGCCGCGGACGTTGCATGTGGACGCGCCGTCGTCGCATGTGGACTGGGACTCGGGTGCGGTGAGCCTGCTGACCGAGGCCCGGGACTGGCCGGAGGTGCAGCGTCCGCGCCGGGCGGCGATCTCGTCGTTCGGGATCAGCGGCACCAACGCCCACACCATCCTCGAGCAGCCGGACGAGCCGGCCCCGGTCGTCGAGGCCAGGCCGGAAGGCGTGCTGGTGCCGTGGGTGCTGTCGGCCAAGTCCCCGGACGCCTTGACGGCTCAGGCCGCCGCCCTGCCGGAGCGGGTCGCCGGCGAGTCGGCGGCGGACGTGGCCTGGTCGCTGGCCCGGACACGCTCCGGCTTCGACCACCGCGCGGTGGTGCTGGCTTCCGACACCGAGACGGCGTTGTCCGCCCTCCGGAACGGAGATGTCCTGTCCGGTACTCGGGTGCGGGGCAAGCTGGCGATCCTGTTCTCGGGTCAAGGTGCCCAGCGCGCCGGGATGGGCCGTGAGCTCTATGCCCGGTATCCGGTGTTCGCCGAGGCCTTGGACGAGGTGCTGGCCGAGCTGGAGATCGAGAACCTGCGTGAGGTGATGTGGTCCGGGGAGGGTTTGGACCGGACCGAGTACACCCAGCCGGCGTTGTTCGCGATCGAAGTCGCGCTGTTCCGGCTCGCCGAGTCCTGGGGCATCAAGCCTGATTACGTGGCGGGGCACAGCATCGGCGAGATCACCGCGGCGCACGTCTCGGGTGTGCTGTCCCTGGCCGACGCGTGCTCCCTGGTGGCTGCGCGTGGCCGGTTGATGCAGGCCCTGCCGGCGGGTGGGGCGATGCTGGCGGTGCGGGCGACCGAGGAAGAAGCACGGCAGTGGACTGAGGTGTCGATTGCGGCCGTCAACGGTCCGAACGCGGTCGTGCTGTCGGGCACCGAGGAGGCGATCGACCGGATCAAGGCGGACCGGGCCAGGCGGCTGCCGGTGTCCCACGCGTTCCATTCCAGCCTGATGGAGCCCATGCTGGCCGAGTTCGCCCGCGCCCTGGACGGCATGACGTTCCACGAACCCGCCATCCCGGTGGTGTCCAATGTGACCGGTGAATTCACCGATCAGGGCAGCGTCGAGTACTGGGTCCGGCACGTCCGCGACACCGTCCGCTTCGCCGACGGCCTGAACACCCTCCACGGCGAAGGCGTCCGGACCTTCCTGGAGCTCGGCCCCGACGCCACCTTGACCACCCATGTGGCCGAGCTGGCCGGTGTCACCGGGATCCCGTTGCTGCGCAAGGACAAGCCCGAAAACGACTCCCTCGTCCGGGCCCTGTCACTGCTGTACATCCAGGGCGCCGCCATCGACTGGGACGCCTTCTTCGCGCCGCTTCAGCCGCGGCGGGTCGACCTGCCCACCTACCCCTTCCAGCACCGGGTGTTCTGGCCGAAGGCGCGGGCCAACGCCGGTGACGCGACCGGGTTCGGCCTGGCCGCGACCGGGCACCCGCTGCTGGGCGCCGCGGTCGCCATGGCCGACGCCTCCGGGGTGGTGCTCACCGGTTCCCTGTCCGTGCGCACCCAGCCGTGGCTGGCCGAGCACGTCGTCAACGGGCAGGTGCTGTTCCCGGGCACCGGGTTCGTGGAGCTGGCCATCCGGGCCGGCGACGAGGCCGGCTGCGGCCGGCTCGACGAGCTCACCCTGCTCGCGCCGCTCGTGCTGCCGGCCCGCGAGCCGGTCCAGGTCCAGGTACGGGTGGCGGCCGAGCAGGCCGACGGCACCCGCGGCCTCGCCGTCCACTCCCGGTCCGGCTCGGACCACGACTGGATCCAGCACGCCACCGGCACCCTCCGGCCCGGCGTCGCCGCGACCGGGGCCACCGGCCTGGAAACCTGGCCCCCGGCGGCGACCCCGGTCGACATCGACACCTTCTACGCCGATCTCGAAGCGCTGGGCCTGGCCTACGGGCCCGGGTTCCGCGGCGTCGAGGCGGTCTGGAAGGGCACCGGGAACGAGTGGTTCGCCGAGGTCGCCCTGGACGCGGAGGCCGACGGCTTCGGCGTGCACCCGGCCCTGCTGGACGCCGCCCTGCACGGCATCCGCTACCTGCGGTCCGGAGAGCCCGGCGGGGCGGTCGTGCCGTTCGCCTGGCGCGACGTCACACTGCACGCGACCGGCGCCACCCGGCTGCGGGTCCGGCTGACCCGTTCGGGCGAGGACACGATCGCCCTCGCCGCCACCGATCACGACGGCGTGCCGGTGGTGACCGTGGGTTCGCTGACCCTGCGCTCGGCCGGCACCGCACCGGTCGCCGCGGGCCGGGACGGCCTGTACGACGTCGGCTGGACGCCGGTCGCCGTCACCTCCCGGACCGGCCTGTCCCGCGTGGCCGTCGTCGGCGCCGAGGACGTCGCCGACGTCCTGCTCGGCGCGGGGCTGCCCGTGCAGACCGCGCCCGATCTGGCCGCGCTGGCCGTCACGGACGTGCCCCGGGTCGTGCTGGCCGAGGTCCCGCCACCGGCGGGTGACGTGCCCGCCGACGTGCACACCCTGACCGCCGAGGTGCTGGACCTGGTGCAGCACTGGCTGGCCGAGGAGGCCTTCGCCGGTTCACGGCTCGTGCTGCTGACCCGGGAAGCCGGCGTGCGGACCGCGGCCGCCTGGGGCTTGGTCCGCAGCGCGCTCGCGGAAAACCCCGGCCGGTTCGCCCTGCTGGACCTGGCCGGTGCCCCGGGGGCGGACCTCCTCATCGAAGCCTTGACCTGCGACGAGTCCGAGCTGCGCGTGACCGGCGACGCCGTGCTGGCGCCCCGGCTGCACCGGGCCACCGCGGCGGGCTCCCGGACCTGTTCCGGGACCGTGCTGATCACCGGCGGCACCGGCGGCGTGGGCCGGGTGCTGACCCGGCACCTGCTGGAGCGGGGCGCCGAGCGGGTGGTGCTGGCCAGCCGCCGGGGCACCGCGGACTGGCTGTCCGAAGCGGACGGTCCGGTCGAGGTGCGCACCTGCGACGTGAGTGACGCGGATTCGGTGTCGGCGCTGGTCGATGCCGTCGCCGTCGAACACGGTCTGGAGCTGGTGATCCACGCGGCCGGTGTGCTGGCCGACGGAGTGGTCGGTTCGCTGACGCCGGACTCGCTCGACACCGTCCTCGCGCCGAAGGTCGACGCCGCCTGGCACCTGCACCGTGCTCTCGAACGGCACCCGGACACGCGGCTGGTGCTGTTCTCCTCGGTGGCCGGCGTGCTCGGCACCGCAGGCCAGGGCAATTACGCCGCGGCGAACTCGTTCCTCGACGCGCTGGCCGAAGTGCGGACGGCCGAGGGCCGTCCGACGTTGTCGGTGGCGTGGGGTCCGTGGGCGCTGGCCGACGGCCTGGTGGGTGAGCTGTCGGAGGCGGACCGCGAGCGGATGGCTCGCGCCGGGGTGCCGCCGCTGCCCGCCGACCGCGCGCTGGCTCTGCTCGACGCGGCCCTGACCGTCGACGGCCGGATCGTGGCGACCGGACTGGACGTGGCCGCGCTGCGCGAGCGGGCGGTGCTGCCCGGCGTCCTGCGGGACGTCGCCGGCGGCGTCCGTCGCCGGGTCTCCCGGGCCGGCGTGCCCGGCGCGGCCGACCTGACCCGGCGCCTGGCCGCGCTGACCCCGGCCGAGCAGGCCGAGGCCGTGGCCGAGGTGATCGGCGGCCGGGTCGCGGCCGTCCTCGGTCACGCGACCGGGACGGTGTTCGACGCGGAGAAGACGTTCCAGGAGCTGGGTTTCGACTCCCTGACGGCGGTCGAACTGCGCAACGGCTTGGACGCGGCCACGGACCTGCAGCTCCCGACGACGTTGGTCTTCGACTACCCGACCATCGGCGCACTGACCGAATACCTGCTTGAGCGGCTGGGTGCCGGTGCCGGCCAGTCCGTCCCGGTCACCGCCGTGACGCGGCCGGTGAGCGACGACCCGATCGTCATCGTCGGCATGGGGTGCCGCTACCCCGGAGGCGTGCGCTCGCCGGAAGACTTGTGGCGGCTGGTGGCCGACGGCGTGGACGCGATCACCGAATTCCCCACCGGCCGTGGCTGGGACCTGGAAGGGCTGTACCACCCGGATCCCGAGCACACCGGCACGTCCTACACCAAGCGCGGTGGTTTCCTGCACGAAGCCGGGGAATTCGACGCCGAGTTCTTCGGGATGTCTCCCCGCGAAGCGATGGCGACGGACTCACAGCAACGCCAGTTGCTGGAAACGTCGTGGGAAGCGCTCGAGCGGGCCGGTATCGACCCGGTCTCCCTGCGCGGCAGCGACACCGGCGTGTTCGCCGGCGTGATGTACAGCGACTACGCCAAACTGCTGCACGGCAGCGAATTCGAGGCCTACCAAGGGATGGGCAGCGCCCCGAGCGTGCTGTCCGGCCGAGTCTCCTACACGCTGGGCCTGGAGGGACCCGCGGTCAGCGTCGACACCGCCTGCTCGTCGTCCCTGGTCGCCCTGCACTGGGCCGTCCAGGCCCTGCGGGCCGGTGAATGCTCGCTGGCCTTGGCCGGTGGGGTGACCGTGATGGCGACGCCGAACACGTTCATCCAGTTCTCCCGGCAGCGAGGGCTGTCCGAGGACGGCCGGTGCAAGTCCTACGGTGACGGCGCCGACGGCGTCGGCTGGTCCGAAGGCGCCGGGATGCTGGTGCTCGAACGCCTGTCCGACGCGCGCCGCAACGGCCACGAAGTCCTGGCCGTGGTGCGGGGCAGTGCCATCAACCAGGACGGCGCGTCCAACGGCCTGACGGCGCCGAACGGTCCGTCGCAGCAGCGGGTGATCCGCCAGGCGCTGGCCTCGGCCGGTCTGTCCACTCAGGACATCGACGTGGTCGAGGGCCACGGCACGGGCACCACACTGGGTGACCCGATCGAGGCCCAAGCACTCCTGGCCACTTACGGCCAGGACCGGGAAACCCCGTTGTGGCTGGGTTCGGTGAAGTCGAACATCGGCCACACCCAGGCCGCGGCCGGGGTCGCGGGCATCATCAAGATGGTCATGGCCATGCGCCACGGCGTGCTCCCGCGGTCGCTGCACTCGGGCGACCCGTCCTCGCACGTCGACTGGGCGTCCGGAGCGGTCTCG
Source organism: Amycolatopsis sp. NPDC004169 (assembly GCF_040610315.1). Taxonomy (NCBI): domain Bacteria; kingdom Bacillati; phylum Actinomycetota; class Actinomycetes; order Pseudonocardiales; family Pseudonocardiaceae; genus Amycolatopsis; species Amycolatopsis sp. NPDC004169. The sequence continues at coordinate 88,960 of NZ_JBEXMD010000029.1, read as the reverse complement.
CTCCTCAGCGAAAGCCGGAACTGGCCCGAGGTGGACCGCCCCCGCCGGGCCGGGATCTCGTCGTTCGGCATCAGCGGGACCAACGCGCACACGATCATCGAGGCACCCGAGCCCGCGCCGGCCACGCCGGCGGTGGTCCGGGACGACGTGCCGGTGCCGTGGGTGCTGTCCGGCCGCACCCCGGAAGCCGTGCGTGACCAGGCTCGCGCCCTGGCCGAGGGCCTCGGCGACCAGGACACCGTCGACGTCGGCTGGGCCCTGGCCACCACCCGCGCCGCCTTCGACCACCGGGCCGTGGTGCTGGCCGACGCCCACGCCGTGGCGAACCTGCGGTCCTGGGCCGCCGACGGCGTGCACGCGGAGGTCGTCAGCGGTGCGCGGGTGCGGGGCAAGCTGGCCGTCCTGTTCTCCGGCCAAGGCGCCCAGCGCGCCGGGATGGGCCGTGAGCTCGACGGCCGGTATCCGGTATTCGCGCAGGCTCTCGACGAGGTGCTGGCCGAGCTGGAGATCGAGAACCTGCGTGAAATCATGTGGTCCGGGGAGGGTTTGGACCGGACCGAGTACACCCAGCCGGCACTGTTCGCCGTCGAGACGGCCCTATTCAGGCTGGTCGAGTCCTGGGGCATCAAGCCCGATTACGTGGCGGGGCACTCCATCGGTGAGATCACGGCCGCCTACGTGGCCGGGGTGTTCTCCCTGGCGGACGCGTGTGCGCTGGTGGCTGCGCGTGGCCGGTTGATGCAGGCCCTGCCGGCGGGTGGGGCGATGCTGGCGGTGCGGGCGACCGAGGAGGAGGCGCGGCAGTGGACTGAGGTGTCGATCGCGGCCGTCAACGGCCCGAACGCAGTCGTACTGTCCGGCACCGAGGAAGCGATCGACCGGATCAAGGCGGACCGGGCCAAGCGGCTGCCGGTCAGCCACGCGTTCCACTCCACCCTGATGGAACCCATGCTGACCGAGTTCGCCAGGGCACTGGACGGGATCACCTTCCACGAACCCACCATCCCGGTGGTCTCCAATGTGACCGGTGAATTCAGCGATCAAGGCAGCATCGACTACTGGGTCCGGCACGTCCGCGACACCGTGCGCTTCGCCGACGGCCTGAACACCCTCCACGGCGAAGGCGTCCGCACCTTCCTGGAACTCGGCCCCGACGCCACCCTCACCACGCACACAGCCGACCTGGCCGAGGCCACCGGCATTCCGGCGCTGCGCAAGGACAAACCCGAGACCGAAACCCTGCTCCGCGCGCTGGCCGGACTGCACGTCCAAGGCGTCGGCGTCGACTGGGACGCCTTCTTCACCCCGCTCGAGCCGCGCCGGGCCACGTTGCCCACCTACCCGTTCCAGCACCAGACCTACTGGCCGATCCCGAAGGCGGCAGCCACCCAGGCCGACCCGGTGGACGACGAGTTCTGGGCCGCGGTCGAACGCGAGGACAGCCGGACCCTGGCCGGCGAACTGGGCCTCGACGACGCCTCCCTGGACACCGTCCTGCCGGCCCTCGCCTCGTGGCGGACCCGCTCGCGCGAACAGAGCGTGGTCGACCCCTGGCGCTACCGCACCACCTGGACCCCGCTGCCCGAACCGGAGGAGGTGCGACCGGGCACCTGGCTGCTCGTCGAGCCCGGCGACCCGGCCCACCGCGGGTGGGTCGACAGCGTCGAGACCGCCCTGACCGGCCAGGGCCTGACCGTCCTGAGGTCCACAGTGGACCAGCTGGCGGCGGACGAACCGATCGCCGGGGTGCTGTCCCTGCTCGGGGTCGCCGAACAGACCGGTTCCGGCTCGGTGCCCGCCGGGCTGGCCGGCACGGCCGAGCTGCTCCAGGCACTGGCCGGCCGGGGGAGCACCGCTCCCGTGTGGTGCGCCACCTCCGGCGCGGTCGGCGTCGAAGACGGCGAGCCGGTGCCCCACCCGCTCCAGGCGACGCTCTGGGGCCTCGGGCGCGCCGCCGCGCTCGAGTACCCGCGGCAGTGGGGCGGCCTCGTCGATCTGCCGGCCGAGCTGGACGAGCGGACCGCCCGCCGGCTGGCCGCGACCCTGTCCGGGGCCGGCGGCGAAGACCAGGTCGCCGTCCGCGAGTCCGGCAGCTACGCCCGCCGGGTGGTCCGGGCCCGCCGCACCCCGGGCAGCGCCCGGCGCCGGTGGCGGCCGCGCGGCACCGTGCTGATCACCGGCGGCACCGGCGGCCTCGGAGCCACCATCGCCCGCTGGGCCGCGAAGAACGGTGCCGAACACCTCGTCCTGGCCAGCCGCCGGGGCCCGGCCGCCCCGGGCGCGGACGAGCTGCGGGCGGAACTGGCCGCGCACGGCGCCCGGGTCACCCTGGCCGCCTGCGACGTGGCCGAGAAGGAGCAGCTGGCCGCGCTGCTGGCCGACATCGGCGAGCAGTACCCGCTGCGGGCGGTGTTCCACGCCACCGGCGTGGCCGACCACCAGCCCATCGCCGAACTCGGGCCGGACGGCCTCGACACCACCCTGCGGGCCAAGGTCACCGCGGCCCGGCACCTGGCCGACCTGACCCGCGACGCCGAGCTGGACGCCTTCGTGCTGTTCTCCTCGATCGCCGCGGTCTGGGGCAGCCACAGCCAGCCCGGCTACTGCGCCGCCAACACCTACCTGGACGCGCTCGCCCAGTCCCGCCGCGCCGACGGCCTCCCGGCCACGTCGGTGGCCTGGGGCGCCTGGGCCGAGGCGGGGATGCTCGCCGGTTCGGCCGACCTCGACGTCCTCCGGAGCATGGGGATCACCCCGATGCGTCCCGCGTACGCCGTGGCCGCGCTGCAGCAGGCCCTGGACGACGACGAGACCCTGCTGACTGTGGCCGACGTGGACTGGGCCACCTTCGCGCCCCGGTTCACCGTGCAGCGGCCCAGCCCGCTGCTGGGCGACCTGCCCGAGGTCCGGACCGCGCTGACCACGGCGTCCGCCGCGGAACCCGCCGCGGACCGGGTGGCCGAACTGCGTGACCGCCTGGCCGCCGCGCCCGCCGCCGAACGCGAGCGCGAACTGGTCAAGCTGGTCCGCGCCGCGGCGGCCCGCGTCCTCGGCCACGCCGGCCCGGCGGCCATCCCGCCCGACCGGCCGTTCTCCGAACTGGGCGTCGACTCGCTCACCGCGGTCGAGCTGCGCAAGGCACTGGTCGGCGCCACCGGCCTGGCCCTGCCGGCCTCGCTGGTCTTCGACCAGCCCAGCCCGGCGGTGCTGGCCCGGTTCCTGCTGGCCGAACTGTTCCCGGCGGGTGGCCCGGCCGGGGAGGGCGGCGCCGAGGCGGCGCGCTACCAGGAGCTGCTGGCGGCGATCCCGCCGGCCCGGCTCCGCCGGTCCGGTCTGCTGGACATGCTGACCCGGCTGGCCGAGGACGGCGAGGGGAGCGACGAAGACGGCGACGCCCGCCCGGACGGCGGCAGCTCGCTGGACGAGATGGACGGCGAAGACCTGCTGCGGATGGTGCGCGAAAGCGCCCAGATCAACTGACGGCGATCGGGAGCGAGACGATGACCAACTCGGAGAGCCAGTACATCGAGGCGCTGCGATCCTCGTTGAAGGAGAACGAGAGACTGCGCCGGCAGAACGAAGAGCTGCTCGCGGCCTCGGCCGACGAGCCGATCGCGGTGGTCGGCATCGGCTGCCGCTACCCCGGCGGGGTCGGGACCCCCGAGGAGTTCTGGGCCGTGCTGGCCGAGGGCCGGGACGTGATCGCCGGGTTCCCCGCCGACCGCGGCTGGGACCTGGCCGCGCTCGGCGCGGGCGCCAGCGCCACCGACGGCGGCGGGTTCCTCGACGGGCTCGGCGAGTTCGACGCCGGCTTCTTCCGGATCTCGCCGCGCGAGGCGGTCACCATGGACCCGCAGCAGCGAATCCTGCTGGAGACCACCTGGGAGGCGATCGAACGCGCCGGACTGGACCCGGCCACGCTCAAGGGCAGCCGGACCGGCGTGTTCGTCGGCACCACCGGCCAGGACTACGCCAACCTCGTCATCGCCGGCCGCGCCGACCAACGCGTGCTGGCCAGCACCGGCACCGCCGCCAGCGTGCTCTCCGGCCGGCTGTCCTACGCGCTCGGCCTGGCCGGCCCCGCGCTGACCGTGGACACCGCCTGCTCGTCCTCGCTGGTCGCGCTGCACCTGGCCGCCACCGCCCTGCGCAACGACGAGTGCTCGCTGGCCCTGGCCGGCGGCGTGACCGCGCTCTGCACGCCCAACCCGTTCATCGAGTTCACCCAGCAGGGCGGCCTGTCGGCGGACGGCCGCTGCAAGGCCTACGCCGAGACCGCGGACGGCACCGGCTGGTCGGAAGGCGCCGGCGTGCTGGTGCTGGAACGGCTGTCCGACGCCCGCCGCCACGGCCACCCGGTGCTGGCCCTGCTGCGCGGCAGCGCGATCAACTCCGACGGCGCGTCCAACGGGCTCACCGCCCCCAACGGACCGGCCCAGCAACGGGTCATCCGGGCCGCGCTGGCCGCCTCCGGACTGTCCACATCGGACGTCGACGTCGTCGAGGGGCACGGCACCGGAACCACGCTGGGCGACCCGATCGAGGCCCAGGCGGTGCTCGCCACCTACGGCCAGGACCGGGAAACGCCGCTGTGGCTGGGCTCGGTGAAGTCGAACTTCGGCCACACCCAGGCCGCCGCCGGGGTGGCCGGCGTGATCAAGGTCGTGCTCGCGATGCGGGAGAACCTGCTGCCGCGCAGCCTGCACGCCGAGCAGCCGTCGTCCCACGTGGACTGGACGGCGGGTTCGGTCGCGCTGCTCGCCGAAGCCACGCCGTGGCCGCGCACCGGCAGGCCGCGCCGGGCCGGGGTGTCTTCGTTCGGCATGAGCGGCACCAACGCCCACCTGATCGTCGAAGAGGCCCCGCCCGCGCCGGCCGAGCCGGAGCCGGCCGCGGCCGGGGCGCCGGTCGCCGTGCCGTGGGTGCTGTCCGGCCGGACCGAAGCCGCCCTGCGTGATCAGGCCGCCGCGCTCGAGCACGCGCCGGCCACCCGCGAGGCGGATCCGGCCGACGTGGCGTTTTCCCTGGTCACCACCCGCACCACGCTGGACTGCCGGGCGGTCGTCGTCGGCACGGAGACCGACGAGCTGCTGGCCGGCGTGCGTTCGGTGCGCGAGGGCACCCCGGGCGCGGGCGTGGTGCTCGGCCGGCCCGGCAGCGGCGGCGGGCGTGGCGTGGTGTTCGTCTTCCCCGGCCAGGGCTCGCAGTGGGCGGGCATGGGCGCGGAACTGCTGACGCAGTCGCCGGTCTTCGCCCGCCGGATCGCCGAATGCGAGGCGGCCCTGCGTCCGTTCACCGGCTTCTCCGTCACCGACGTGCTGCGGGGCGGTCCGGCCGCCTTGGACCGGGTCGAGGTGGTCCAGCCGGTGCTGTGGGCCGTGCTGGTGTCGCTCGCCGAGGTCTGGCGCGCGCACGGCGTGCAGCCGGCCGCCGTGGTCGGCCACTCGCAGGGCGAGATCGCCGCCGCCTGCGTCGCGGGCGCGCTGTCCCTCGAGGACGGTGCCCGGATCGTCGCGCTGCGCAGCAACGCGATCGCCGAGCACCTGGCCGGCTACGGCGGCATGGTCTCGGTCACCGCGTCCGCGGCCGACGTCGAGGCCCGGCTGGACCGCTGGGCCGGCCGGGTGTCCGTGGCCGCCGTCAACGGCCCCGGCAGCGTCGTGGTCTCCGGCGACGTGGACGCGCTGGAGGAATTCGCGGCCGCCTGCGCCGAAGACGGCCTGCGGGCCAAGACCGTGCCGGTGGACTACGCCTCGCACTCCGTCCAGGTCGAGAAGATCCACCAGGAGCTGCTGTCCGCGCTGGCCGCGGTTTCCCCCGGCACCCCGGAGATCCCGTTCCTGTCCACGCTGACCGGCCGGTGGGTGGAGCCCGGCACGCTGGACGCCGGCTACTGGTACGACAACCTGCGCCACCCGGTCCGGCTGGAACCGGCCGTGCGGGAGCTGCTGGCGCACGGCAACGACGTGTTCATCGAGGTCAGCCCGCACCCCGTGCTGGCCATGAGCATCCAGGACACCATCGAGGCCGCCGGCGCCGACGCCGGTGTGCTCGGCACCCTGCGCCGCGACGACGGCGGCCGCACCCGCCTGCTCACCTCTCTGGCCGAGGCCCACGTCCGCGGCGTCCCGGTGGACTGGACCGCCTGGTGCGCCACCGGCCGCCGCATCGAGCTGCCCACCTACGCCTTCCAGCGGGAGCGCTACTGGACCGAGCCCGGCGACCGCGTCGCCGACGCGGCCGGTCTCGGGCTGACCCCGGCCGGGCACCCGCTGCTGGGGGCCGGCCTCGAACTGGCCGGTTCCGGCGCCACGGTGCTCACCGGGCGGCTGTCTGCGGCCACCCGGCCCTGGCTGGCCGAGCACCGCGTGCTCGGCGCGATCACCGTGCCCGACGCGGTGTTCCTGGAGTGGGCCGCGCAGGCCGGCGACCGGGCCGGCTGCGGCACCGTCACCGACCTCGCCGTCACCCGGCCGCTGGTCCTGGCCGAGGACGACGTGGTCCGGATCCAGGTCACCCTGGGCGTGCCCGGCGAGGACGGGACGCGCCCGGTCACCGTGCACAGCCGCGCCGTCGACGGCGAAGACTGGCGGGAGCACGCCGCCGGCACGCTGGCCGCGCACCGGCCGCTGCCCGAGGCGCCGGCCGAGTGGCCGCCCGCCCACGCCACCGAACTCGACGTCGAAGAGCTCTACCAGGCGCTGGACCGGTCCGGCCTGCACCACGGCCCCGGCTTCGCCGCGCTCACCGCGGCCTGGCGCACCCGCACCGGGCTGTGCGCCGAACTCACCCTGCCCGCCGAGGCCGGAGAGGTCGCGGGCTACGCCCTGCACCCGGTCCTGACCCAGGCCGCCGCCGCGCTGGGCCTGGCCGGGCTCGCCCCGGCCGACGGTCCCGTCCTGCCGGCCCGCTGGCAGGGGGTGTCGGTGTACGCCGAGGGGGCGACCGCGCTGCGGCTGCACGTCACGCCGGCCGGCCCGGACGCCGTCTCGCTGCTCGCCCTGGACGCCACCGGCGCCCCGGTGGCCGGCGTGGATTCCGTGTCGTGGCAGGCCTTCCCGGCCGAGTCGTTCGCCACCGCCGGGCCCGGGCACCGGGACGCGCTGTTCACCGTGGACTGGGTCGAACCGGCGGTGCCCGGCGGTGCGCCGGACGCCGAAGGCTGGGTCGTGCTCGGGGACGAACCGCTCGGCGGCATCCCGGCCCGTCCCGGCGGCGTGGCCGGCCTGGACGCCGGACAGCCGCCCGCGGTGGTGCTGCTGCCGATCGGCTGCGAGACCACCGACGGCGGGCTGGCCGCGTCGGCGCGCCACGCCGTTTCCCGGGCGCTGCACGAAGTCCAGGCCTGGCTCGCCGCCGGGTACCCTGACGGCTCCCGGCTGGTCCTGCTCACCCGCGGGGCCATCGGCACCCGGCCCGGCGAACCGCTCGACGGCCTGGCCGGCGCCGGTGTCTGGGGCCTGCTGCGCTCGGCCCAGACCGAAAACCCCGGCCAGTTCACCCTGATCGACACCGACGGCGAACCCGATCCCGCGGTGCTGGCCGCGGCCCTGCGCCTGGGCGAACCGCAGCTGGCGGTGCGCGCGGGAGTCGTGCGGGTGCCGCGGCTGGCCCGCCCCGAACCGGCCGAGCGGCCGGGCTGGACCTGGAGCGGCACCGGCACCGTGCTGATCACCGGCGGCACCGGCACGCTGGGCGGCGTGCTGGCCCGGCACCTGGTCACCGAGCACGGGGTGCGGCACCTGCTGCTGACCAGCCGCCGCGGCCCGGACGCCCCCGGCGCCGAGGAGATCCGCGCGGAGCTGGCCGGGCTGGGGGCCGACGTCACCGTGGCCGCCTGCGACGCCGCCGACCGGGACCAGCTGGCCACCCTGCTGGCCACCGTCCCGGCGGAGCACCCGCTGCGCGGGGTGGTGCACCTGGCCGGCGTGCTCGACGACGGCGTGCTCACCGGCCTCACCGAGGACCGGCTCGCCGCCGTGCTGCGCCCCAAGGTGGCCGCCGCGGTCAACCTGCACGAACTCACGCGGGACACGGAGCTGGACGCCTTCCTGCTGTTCTCCGGCTTCGCCGGCATCCTCGGCAACGGCGGGCAGGCCGCCTACGCCGCGGCGAACACCTTCCTGGACGCACTGGCCCAGCACCGGCGGGCGCTCGGCCTGCCCGGCACGGCGCTGGCGTGGAGCCTGTGGGAGCAGCGCAGCGGCATGACCGGAGCGCTGGCCGGGGCCGACGTCGCCCGGCTGCGCCGCGAAGGCATCGTGCCGATCGGCACCGCGACCGGGATGGAGCTGCTGGACGCCGCGGCCGGCCTGGCCGGGCCGCTGCTGGTCCCCGCCCCGCTCACCCTGCGCACGATGGCCGGGCGGGCGGTTCCGCCGCTGCTGCGCGACCTGGTCCCGGCCGGCCGCCGGGCCGCCGGCAACGCCGTGGCCGCGGGCGACGGACCGGGCCTGGCCGAACGGCTGGCCGGGCTCAGCGCGGGAGAGCAGGACAACCTGCTGGTGAACCTGGTGTGCCGGGGCGCCGCGGCGGTGCTGGGCCACGGCGCGGACGAGCACATCGACCGCAACCGCGGCTTCCTCGAACTCGGCATGACGTCGCTGACCGGGGTGGAGCTGCGCAACCGGCTCGCCGCCGAAACCGGGCTGCGGCTGCCGACGTCGATGATCTTCGACTTCACCACACCGTCCGTGCTGGCCGCGCACCTGCGCGGGGAACTCGGGCTCGACGGGGACGGGCCGGCCATCCTCGCCGACCTGGACCACCTGGAAGCGACCCTGTTCACCTCGGAGTTCGATCGGGAGACGCGGGCTCGCCTGCTCAAGCGCCTGGCCGCCCTCCAGTGGCGGCTCGAGGACGGTTTCACCGAAACCCCGGAAGCGGACGCCGAGGACACCGGCTCGCTCGACACGGCGACCGACGCCGAGATGTTCGCGCTGATCAACTCCGAGCTCGGCCTGGACTGAGCACCGCGGCCGACCGCCGAAACCGCCCGTGGCCCCCGGCCGCGGGCGGTTTCGCGTTCCCCGGTGCGCCCCGGAGAATTAGCAGCTTCCTGGTTGCCGGCAGGCAACTCTGGACCCATGACGAGCAACGAGGACAAGCTCCGTGACTACCTCAAGCTGGTCACCAACGACCTGCGGCAGGCCCGGCAGCGGCTGAAGGCCGCCGAGGCCCGCGACCACGAGCCCATCGCCGTGGTCGGGATGGCCTGCCGGTACGCGGGTGGCATCGACTCGCCGGAGGACCTGTGGCGGGCCCTCGATGCCGGCGAGGACGCCATCGGGCCGTTCCCCGACGACCGCGGCTGGGACGTCGAAGGCCTGTACCACCCGGACCCCGACCACCCCGGCACCACCTACGTGCGCGAGGGCGGCTTCCTGCGCGAGGCCGCCGGGTTCGACGCGGGCTTCTTCGGCATCTCGCCGCGCGAGGCACTGGCCATGGACCCGCAGCAGCGGCTCCTGCTGGAGGTCGCCTGGGAGGCGGTCGAACGGGCCGGGATCGACCCGGCCGGCCTGCACGGCACCGACACCGGCACGTTCGTCGGCGCCGTGCACCTCAACTACGGCACCGGGATCCCGCTGCCGCCGGAGGCCGAGGGCCACCGGCTGACCGGGACCACGTCGAGCGTGATCTCCGGCCGGGTGGCCTACCTCCTCGGCCTCCAGGGCCCCGCCGTCACGGTCGACACCGCGTGCTCGTCGTCGCTGGTCGCCCTGCACCTGGCCGCCCAGGCCCTGCGCGGTGGCGAGTGCTCGCTCGCGCTGGCCGCCGGCGTCACCGTCATGCCCAACCCGGCCGTGTTCGTCGAGTTCTCCCGGCAGCGCGGCATGTCGCCGGACGCGCGGTGCAAGGCCTTCGCCGACGCCGCCGACGGCATGGTGTGGGGCGAGGGGGTCGGCGTGCTGCTGGTCGAGCGGCTCTCCGACGCCGTCCGCCACGGCCACCAGGTGCTCGGGCTGGTCCGCGGCTCCGCGGTCAACTCCGACGGCGCCTCCAGCGGCCTCACCGCCCCCAACGGCCCTTCCCAGCAACGGGTCATCCAGGCGGCCCTGGAGAACGCCAGGGTCGCCGCGGACACCGTGGACGCGGTCGAGGGCCACGGGACCGGCACCACCCTCGGCGACCCCATCGAAGCCCAGGCCCTGCTGGCCACCTACGGACGGCAGCGACCGGCCGGGCGGCCGCTGCTGCTCGGCTCGGTCAAGTCGAACATCGGGCACACCCAGGCCGCCGCCGGAGTGGCGGGCGTGATCAAGATGCTCCTGGCCATGCGGCACGGCCGGGTGCCGCGCACGCTGCACGTGGACCGGCCCTCGACGCAGGTGGACTGGTCCTCCGGCGCCGTGCAGGTGCTGTCCGAGGCGGTCCCGTGGCCGGAGTCCGACCACCGGCGCCGCGCCGGGGTGTCGTCCTTCGGCATCAGCGGTACGAACGCCCACATCATCCTGGAGCAGGCCCCGGACCCCGACGACGCCCCGGAGCCCGAGCGGATCGCGCCGCCGGTCGTCCCGTGGCTGCTGTCCGCCCGCAGCCCGGAAGCGTTGCGCGCGCAGGCCGCCCGGCTCGCCGAAGACATCCCCGGCACCGACCTGGACCTGGCTTTCTCGCTGGCCACCACCCGGACCGCGTTCGAACACCGGGTCGCGGTGCTCGGCCCGGACCGCGCCGCGGCCCTGCGCGCGCTGGCCGACGGCGAACCCGACCCGGCCGTGCTGAGCGGGACCGCACTGGCCGGCCGGACGGCGTTCCTGTTCTCCGGTCAGGGAGCGCAGCGGCTGGGCATGGGCCGGGAGCTGCACGCGCGGTTCCCGGTGTTCGCCGCGGCCTTCGACGAGGTGGCCGCGGAACTCGACCGGCACGCCGGCCGTCCGCTGCGCGAGATCGTCTGGGGCGAGGACCCGGCCGCGCTGGAGGACACCGGCGGGGCCCAGCCCGCTCTGTTCGCCCTGCAGGTCGCCCTCTACCGGCTGGCCGAGTCCTGGGGCCTGCGGCCGGATTTCCTGGCCGGCCACTCCGTCGGCGAGATCGCCGCCGCCCACGTGACCGGCGTGCTCGACCTGGCCGACGCCGCCACCCTGGTTTCGGCCCGGGCCCGGCTGATGGCCGCGTTGCCTGCCGGGGGAGCGATGCTCGCGGTCCGCGCGACCGAGGAGACGGTCGCCCCGCTGCTGTCCGGCCGGCTGTCGGTGGCCGCGGTCAACGGGCCCGCGTCGGTGGTGCTCTCCGGCGCCGAGGACGCCGTGACCGAGGCTGAGGAAACCCTTTCCGCACGAGGCATCCAGGTCAAACGGCTGCGGGTGAGCCACGCCTTCCACTCGCCGCTGATGGCGCCCATGCTGGACAGCTTCGCCGAAGCCGTGGCGGGGCTGCGGTTCGGCGAGCCCACCACGCCCCTGGTCTCCACCCTGACCGGGGCCCCGGCGGTCGCGGCCGACCTGCGCAGCGGCGACTACTGGGTGCGGCACGTCCGGGAAGCCGTCCGCTTCGCCGACGCGGTCCGCGTCCTGCACGAGGCCGGGGTGACCCGGTTCGTCGAGCTCGGCCCGGCCGGCGTGCTGGCCGCCGCGGTCGCGGACTGCCTGCCGGACGGCGACGGCCACCCGGCGGTTCCGCTGCTGCGCAAGGATCGTCCCGAACCGGAGGCCGCCGGCGCCGCGCTGGCCGCCCTGCACGTGCGAGGCGTGCCGGTGGACTGGCGGGCCTGGTTCGCCGGCTCCGGCGCGCGCCCGGTCCCGCTGCCCGCCTACGCCTTCCAGCACCAGCGCTTCTGGCCGGAGAAACCGGCCGGCGGGGTCGGCGACCTCGGCGCGGCCGGGCTGGACCGGACCGGGCACCCGCTGCTCGGCGCGGCCGTGGTGCTGGCCGACGACTCCGGCGCCGTCTTCACCGGACGGCTGTCCGTGCGCACCCACCCCTGGCTGGCCGACCACGTGGCCGGGGACCGGATCGTGTTCCCCGGCACCGGTTTCGTCGAACTGGCGGTGCGTGCCGCCGACGAGGTGGGCCGGAACCGGGTGGCCGAACTGACCCTGGCCGCGCCGCTGGTGCTGCCCGCGCACGACGCGGTGCAGGTGCAGGTCGTGGTGGCCGCGGCCGAGGACGGCGAGAGCCACACCCTGACCGTGCACTCCCGCCCCGACGGCGACCCGGACGCCCCCTGGACCCCGCACGCCACCGGCGTACTGACCTCCGACGCGTCCGAAGTGGACACCGGCTTCGCGACAGCCTGGCCGCCGCCGGGCGCACAGCCCTGCGAACTCGACGGCTTCTACGACTGGTTCTCCGAGCACGGATTCCACTACGGCCCGGTGTTCCGGGGCGTACGGGCCGCCTGGCGGCACGACGACACGGTGTACGCGGAAATCGCGTTGCCCGAAGACCTCGAGCCGTCCGGCTTCGGCCTGCACCCGGCCCTGCTGGACGGCGCCGTGCAGGCCGCCGGCGTGGCGCAGCGCGGCGGCGAGATGGCGGCCAGCATGCCGTTCGCCTGGAGCGGCGTCACCCTGCACGCGGCGGGTGCGGCCGAGCTGCGTGTGCGGGTCACCCGGCCCGACCCGCGCACCATGGCGATCCTGGCCACCGACCCGGCCGGCGCGCCGGTCGTCTCGGTGGATTCGCTCGTGCTGCGGGAAATCCCCGGCGAAACCCCGGGGGGCGACCGCAACTCCCTGTTCGACCTGACCTGGACCCCGGTGGACCTGCCGGCGGCCGGTCCCGCCCCCGCCGTCGTCGAGCTGATCGGCGAGGAAGGCCCCGAAGCGGTGCGGGCCCTGGTCGCGCGGGCGCTGACCGCCGCGCAGGACCGGCTGGCCGCCGAAGCGCCGGAAGGACCACTGGTGTTCCGCACCCGCGGCGCGGTGGACGGCCGTGACCTGGCCGCCGCCGCGGTCTGGGGCCTGATCCGCACCGCCCAGACCGAACACCCCGGCCGGTTCGTCCTGCTCGACCTCGACCCCGACGACGAGAGGGGCGATCCCGCCGAGCTGACCGCCCGGGCCGCCGCCGGCGACGAACCCCAGGTGTCCGTGCGGAACGGCCGGCCGTGCGCGGCCCGCCTCGACCGGCTGCCCCCGCCGCCGCGGACCGTGCCGGTCGAGGGCCCGGTGCTGATCACCGGCGGCACGACCGGGCTCGGCGCGGAACTGGCCCGCCACCTGGTCACCGCGCACGGCGTCCGGCGGCTGGTGCTGGCCGGCCGCCGCGGCCCGGACACCCCCGGCGTGGCCGGGCTGATCGCCGAACTGGAGGCCACCGAATCCCCCGAGCCGGTCACGGTCACCGCGGTGACCTGCGATGTCACCGACCGGGAAGCCGTGCGTGCGGTGCTGGCCGAGCACGCTCCGGCCACCGTCGTGCACGCCGCCGGCGTGCTGGACGACGGCGTGCTGACCACGCTGGGCGCCGAGCAGCTGGACCGGGTGCTGCGGGTCAAGGTGGACGCCGCCTGGCACCTGCACGAGGCCCTGCCCGAGACCACGCCGCTGGTGCTGTTCTCCTCCGTCGCCGGTGTCTTCGGCGGTGCGGGCCAGGCCAACTACGCCGCGGGCAACGCCTACCTCGACGCCCTCGCGCGGTACCGGCACGCCCTCGGCCGGCCCGGCGCCGCGCTGGCCTGGGGCGCCTGGGTGCCCACGGCCGGGATGACGGCCACCCTCACCGCCGCCGACCGGGAACGGCTGGCCCGGCAGGGGCTGCCGCCGATGACCGTGGCGCAAGGCGTGGCCCTGTTCGACGCCGCACTGAGCACCGGGGTACCGGTGGTGCTGCCGGCCCGGCTCGACTTGGCCGCGATCCGGGCGGCCGGAGCCGTGCCGTCGCTGCTGCGCGGCCTGGTGCGTCCCGGACGGCGGACCGCGGGCCGGGCGGCCGCCGGCGGCGAGCTGGCCCGGCGGCTGGCCGGGATGTCCGCCGACGAGCGTTCCGCCCACGTGCTGCGGCTGGTCCGCGGCGCGGTCGCGACCGTGCTCGGCTACGCCGGTGCGGCCGCCGTCGACCCCGCCCGCACCTTCGGCGACCTCGGCTTCGACTCGCTGACCGCGGTCGACCTGCGCAACCGGCTGGGCGCCACGACCGGGGTCCGGCTGCCCGCCACCCTGGTCTTCGACCACCCCACCGCGCACGCCCTGACCGGCTACCTGCTCTCCGAGCTGCTCGACTCGGGTCCGGTCACCGCCGTCCCGGCGCGGACCACGGCCGGCACCGACGAGCCGATCGCCATCGTCGGCATGAGCTGCCGCTACCCCGGCGGGGTGGCCTCCCCGGAAGACCTCTGGCGGCTGGTCAGCGACGGCGTGGACGCGATCTCCGGCTTCCCGGCCGACCGCGGCTGGGACACCGCCGCGCTCTACCACCCGGACCCGGCCCACCCCGGCACCAGCTACACCCGCTCCGGCGGCTTCCTGCGCGACGCCGGAGCGTTCGACGCGGCCCTGTTCCGGATGAGCCCCCGCGAGGCGCTCGCCACCGACGCCCAGCAGCGGCTGCTGCTGGAGGCGTCCTGGGAGGCGTTCGAACGCGCCGGCATCGACCCGACGTCGCTGCACGGCAGCCGCACCGGCGTGTTCGCCGGCGTGATGTACAACGACTACGCCAGCCTGCTGGGCGGCCGCGGCTTCGAGGGCTTCCGCGGCAACGGCAGCTCGCCGAGCATCGCCTCCGGCCGGGTCGCCTACGCCTTCGGCCTCGAGGGCCCGGCCCTGACCGTCGACACGGCGTGCTCATCCTCGCTGGTGGCCCTGCACCTGGCCGTGCAGGCATTGCGCTCCGGCGAATGCTCCCTCGCGCTGGCCGGTGGCGTCACCGTGCTGTCCACCCCGCACGTGTTCGTCGAGTTCTCCCGGCAGCGCGGCATGGCCCCGGACGGCCGCTGCAAGGCCTACGGCGACGGCGCGGACGGCGTCGGCTGGGCCGAGGGGGTCGGCGTGCTCGTGGTGGAGCGGCTGTCGGACGCCCGCCGCCACGGCCACCCGGTGCTCGCGCTCGTCCGCGGCAGCGCGGTCAACTCCGACGGCGCGTCCAACGGCCTCACCGCCCCCAACGGCCCCTCGCAGCAGCGGGTGATCGCCGACGCGCTGGCCTCCGCCGGACTGTCCACAGCGGACATCGACGTGGTCGAGGGGCACGGGACCGGCACGACGCTGGGCGACCCGATCGAGGCGCAGGCCCTGCTGGCCACCTACGGCCAGGACCGCGAAACGCCGCTGCTGCTGGGGTCGGTCAAGTCCAACATCGGCCACACGCAGGCCGCCGCCGGCGTCGCCGGGATCATCAAGGTGGTCCAGGCGATGCAGCACGGCCTGGTCCCGCGGACCCTGCACGCCGGGTCACCGTCGTCCCATGTGGACTGGTCGGCGGGAGCCGTCCGGCTGCTCACCGAACCCGCCCCGTGGCCGGAAACCGGCCGCCCGCGCCGGGCCGGCGTGTCCAGCTTCGGCGTCAGCGGCACCAACGTGCACACCATCATCGAGCAGGCGCCACCCGAGCCCGCCGCTCCGGTCGCCGGGCCCGCCGCGCCCGCGGGCCCGGTGCCGTGGGTGCTCTCGGCCCGTTCCGCGGCGGCCCTGCGCGGCCAGGCCGCCCGGCTGGCCGAGCTGGCCGAAGGCGACCCGCTCGACGTCGGGCACTCCCTGGTCACGTCCCGGGCCGCGCTGGAACACCGGGCCGTCGTGCTGGGCGACGGCGCTGCCGAACTCACCGCCGGGCTGCGCGCCCTCGCCGCGGGGGAACCAGCCGCCCGCACCGTCACCGGCACCGCCGGGGGCGGCAGCACCGTGTTCGCCTTCCCCGGTCAGGGTGCCTACTGGGCCGGGATGGCGGCCGAGCTCCTGGACACCTCGCCGGTGTTCGCCGCGGGCATGCAGCGCTGCGCCGAGGCGCTGGCCCCGCACGTGCACTGGTCGCTGACCGCGGTTCTGCGCGAGGCGGACCGCCTGGACCGGCTCGACGTGGCCCAGCCCGCGCTGTGGGCCGTGATGGTTTCGCTGGCCGAGGTCTGGCGGGCCCACGGCGTCCGCCCGGCCGCGGTCTTCGGCCACTCGCAGGGTGAAGTGGCCGCGGCCTGCGTCGCCGGTGCCCTGTCCCTCGAGGACGGCGCGCGGGTGGTCACCTTGCGCAGCAAGCTGATCGCCGATGAGCTGTACCGCCGCGGCGGCATGGTTTCGGTGCCGCTGCCGCACGAGGACGTGCTCGGCCGGCTGGACCGCTGGGCCGGCCGGCTTTCGGTGGCCGCGGTGAACGCGCCCGACTCGGTCGTCGTCTCCGGTGAGTACGCGGCACTGGACGAGCTCGCCGAAACCCTGGCCGCCGACGGGATCGAGGCCAAGAAGGTGGCCGGCGACTTCCCCTCCCACTCGGCCCAGGTCGAGCGGGTCCGCGACCGGATGCTGGCCGGGCTGGCGGGCCTCGAGCCGCGCGCCGCGGACGTGCCGTTGTTGTCCACCGTGACCGGCGACTGGTGCGACACCACCACGATGGGCCCGCAGTACTGGTACGACAACATGCGCGAGACCGTGCGGATGACCGACGCCGTCCGGGCGCTGGCCGAGGCCGGCCACGACCTGTTCGTCGAGGTCAGCCCGCACCCGGTGCTGGTGGCCGGCATCCGCGAGACGGCGGGCGCGGCGGCCGCGGCGATCGGCACCCTGCGCCGCGGCGAGGGTGGTCCGGACCGGCTGGCCCGCGCGCTGGCGGAGGCCTACGTGCACGGCGCCGCCGTGGACTGGACTCCGTGGTACCCGGGTGGCCGCCGGATCGACCTGCCCACCTACGCCTTCGAACACCGGACCTACTGGCCGACGCCGAACGCCGGTCGCGCCGACAGCGGCCTCACCGAGGTCGGACACCCGCTGCTCACCGGTGCGGTGGAGGTGGCCGGAGGTGGCGGGGAACTGCTGTTCACCGGCCGCATCGGCACCGCGACCCAGCCCTGGCTGGCCGACCACGTGGTGTTCGGCCGGACCCTGTTCCCCGGGACGGGGTTCGTCGAATTGGCCATCCGGGCCGGCGACGAGGCCGGCTGCGGCCGGCTCGAGGAACTCACCCTGGCCGCGCCGCTGGTGCTGGCCGAGGACGAGGCGGTGCGGATCCAGGTCGCGCTGGGCGCCCCGGACACCGGCGGCCGCCGCACGGTCGGCGTGTTCTCCCGCCCGGCCGGGGAGCCGGACGCCCCGTGGGCCCGGCACGCGACCGGCACGCTGGCCCCGGACGCCGGACCCGCCGACGCGGGCTTCGACGCCACCGACTGGCCACCCCGCGACGCGGAGCCGGTCGCCGTCACCGAGCTGTACCAGGTCCTCGCCGAGCAGGGCCTCGCCTACGGACCGCTGTTCCGCGGCCTCCGGGCGGGCTGGCGCCGCGGCGGCGACCTCTACGCCGAGGTGGCCCTGACGGAGACCGCCGAAGGTGACCGGGCGGACGCGGGTTTCGGCCTGCACCCCGCCCTGTTCGACGCCGCCCTGCACGGCCTCGCGCTGACCGGGCCGGGCCGGAGCCGGGTGCCGTATTCGTGGGAGGACGTCCGGCTCTCCGCCACCGGTGCGACAGCATTGCGGGTCCGCCTGCGCCCGGACGGCCCCGACACGGTGGCGCTGGCCCTGGCCGACCCGGCCGGCACCCCGGTCGCGTCGGTGGCCGCGCTGCGGGTCCGCGCCGTCTCCGCCGACCACCTGGCCGA
Organism: Amycolatopsis sp. NPDC004169; assembly: GCF_040610315.1. Lineage (NCBI taxonomy): Bacteria > Bacillati > Actinomycetota > Actinomycetes > Pseudonocardiales > Pseudonocardiaceae > Amycolatopsis > Amycolatopsis sp. NPDC004169. Next base: position 71,280 of record NZ_JBEXMD010000029.1, on the reverse strand, counting down.
GACCGGGCCGGCGGACAGCCTGTTCGGCGTGGACTGGGCCTCGATCACCCCGGACGGCCCGGCGGCGGACGTCCTCGCCGTGCTGGGCGAGCCATTGGCCGGGTTCGACGCGCCCGCCTGCACCGACCTGGCCGCGGTGCGCGGCGGCGCCGGGGTGGGCCGTGATCCGGACGGGTCGGCGGTGGATGTGCCCGCCCACGCCGACCTGGCCGCCGTGCGCGAACACAGCGGCACCGGGGTGGTACTGGTGCCCCTCGCGCCCGGTCACACCGCAGCGGCGGCGCACGCCCGCGCCGCCGAAACCCTGGCCCTGCTCCAGGATTGGCTGGCCGGACCGCCGTCGGCCCGGCTGGTGTTCCTCGCCGGGGACGACCTGGCGGCGGCCACGGCGAGCGGCCTGATCCGCTCGGCCCAGTCCGAGCACCCCGGTGCCATCGGCCTGGTCGAGGTGACCGGCGACGCCGACCTCCCCGAACTGCTGCCCCAAGCGCTGCGCAGCACCGAGCCCCGGCTGCGGCTGGCCGGCGGACGGGTGCTGGCCGCCCGCCTCGGCCGCCGCACCCCCGGCGCGCCCGCCACCGGCGCCACCGGGGCTGGTGCCGCCGAAGCCTCCGGGGCGGGCGTCACCGGCGCGGTTGATGCCTCCGGGGCGGGCGCCATCGGCGCAGCCACCGCCGGCTGGAACCCGGCGGGCACGGTGCTGATCACCGGCGGCACCGGTGGCCTCGGCTCCGTGCTGGCCCGGCACCTGGCCGAGCGGCACGGCGTCCGGCGCCTGGTGCTGGCCGGCCGGCGGGGCCCGGCCGCCGAAGGTGCCGGCGAGCTGGTCGCCGCACTCGGCGCCCTCGGCGCGGACGCCCGGGTCGTTGCCTGCGACCTGGCCGACGGGCCCGCCGTGCACGCCCTGGTGGGCGAGCTGGCCGCCGACCCCGACCACCCGCTCACCGCCGTCGTGCACGCAGCCGGCGTCCTCGACGACGGCGTCCTCACCGCGCTCACCCCGGACCGGCTGGCCGCGGTGCTACGCCCCAAGGCCGACGCCGCCTGGCACCTGCACGAGGCCACCCGGGACCTGGACCTGGCCGCGTTCGTGCTGTTCTCCTCGGCCGCGGGCGTGTTCGGCTCGGCCGGGCAGGGCGCCTACGCCGCCGGCAACGCCTTCCTGGACGCCCTGGCCGAACACCGCCGGGCGCAAGGGCTGCCCGCCCGCTCGCTGGGCTGGGGCGCCTGGGCGCCGCACAGCGGGATGACCGCCGGTCTCACCGACGCCGACCGGGAGCGCATGGCCCGGCTCGGCCTGCCCCCGCTCACCGTCGAGCAGGGCACCGCCCTCTTCGACGCCGCGCTGGCCGTGGACGCCGCCGCCGTGCTGCCGGTCCGGCTGGACCTGCCGGTGCTCCGGGCCAAGGGGGACATCCCGCCGTTGCTGCGCGGCCTGATCCGCGCCCCGCGGCGCCGCGCCCTGGCCGCCGCGGCCGCCGAGGACGGCCTGGGCCGCCGCCTGGCCGGACTGCCCGCCGAAGACGCGGCCGCGGAAGTCGGCGCGCTGGTCCGGCGAGCCGTCGCCGCCGTGCTGGGCCACGACACCCCGGACGCCGTGGAGCCGGACCGCTCGTTCGGCGACCTCGGCTTCGACTCGCTCACCGCGGTCGAGCTGCGCAACCAGCTCGGCACGGCCACCGGCCTCCGGCTGCCGGCCACGCTGGTCTTCGACTACCCGTCCGCGGCCGCGCTGGCCGGTCACCTACTGGCCGAGCTCGTCGGTGGCGGCCCGGCCGCGGCCGCCGCGGGACCGGCGCGCGGCACCGACGCCGACGACCCGATCGTGATCGTCGGCATGGGCTGCCGCTACCCCGGTGGGGTCGGCTCGCCCGAGGACCTGTGGCGGCTGGTGGCCGAGGAGACCGACGCGATCACCGGCTTCCCGGCCGACCGCGGCTGGGACCTCGACGCGCTCTACCACCCCGACCGCGAGCACGCCGGCACGTCCTACACCCGCTCCGGCGGCTTCCTGCACCAGGCCGCGGAGTTCGACGCGGAGTTCTTCGGCATGAGCCGCCGTGAAGCCCTCGCCACCGACGCCCAGCAGCGGCTGCTGCTGGAGGTGTCCTGGGAGGCGCTGGAACGGGCCGGAGTGGACCCGGCCGGGCTGCGCGGCAGCCGGACCGGCGTGTTCACCGGCATCATGTACAGCGACTACGCCGGCCTGCTGGACGGTACCGAGTTCGAAGGCTTCCGCGGCAACGGCAGCGCGGCCAGCGTCGCCTCCGGCCGCGTGGCCTACGTCTTCGGCCTGGAGGGTCCCGCGGTCACCGTGGACACCGCCTGTTCGTCCTCGCTGGTCGCCCTGCACTGGGCCGCGCAGGCCCTGCGCGCCGGCGAGTGCTCACTGGCGCTGGCCGGCGGGGCCACCGTGATGTCCCGGCCGAGCACCTTCGTCGAGTTCTCCCGCCAGGGCGGGCTCGCCCCGGACGGTCGCTGCAAGTCCTTCGCCGAGGGCGCGGACGGCGTCGGCTGGGCCGAGGGCGTCGGCATGCTGGTGCTGGAGCGCCGCTCCGACGCCGAGCGCAACGGGCACCCGGTGCTGGCCGTGCTGCGCGGCTCCGCGGTCAACTCCGACGGGGCGTCAAACGGCCTCACCGCGCCGAACGGCCCGTCGCAGCAGCGGGTGATCCGCCAGGCACTGGCGTCCGCCGGGCTGTCCACTTCGGACGTCGACGTGGTGGAGGGGCACGGGACCGGCACGACGCTGGGTGACCCGATCGAGGCGCAGGCCCTGCTGGCGACCTACGGCGAGGACCGGGAAATTCCGCTGCTGCTGGGGTCGATCAAGTCCAACATCGGGCACGCCCAGGCGGCCGCGGGGGTCGCCGGGGTGATCAAGGTGGTCCAGGCGATGCAGCACGGCCTGGTCCCGCGCACCCTGCACGTCACCGAGCCCTCCAGCCAGGTCGACTGGGCCGGGGGCGCGGTGGACCTGGTGCGGGAACCGGTGGCCTGGCCCGAAACCGGCCGGCCGCGCCGGGCGGCCGTCTCCGCGTTCGGCATCAGCGGCACCAACGCCCACGCCATCCTGGAAGCGCCCGCTCCCGGCCCCGAACGGCCCGGCCCGGCCGACCCCGGGCTCGTGCCGCTGGTGCTCTCGGCCAAGTCCGAGACCGCCCTGCGCGCGCAGGCCGCCCGCCTGCGCGCCCACCTGCGCACCGCCGAACCCGGGCTGGCCGGCGTCGGCTCGGCGCTGGCCACCACCCGCTCGCTGTTCCGGCACCGCGCCACCGTGCTGGCCGCCGACCGGGCCGAAGCCGTCCGCGCACTGGGCGCGCTGGCCGCGGGCGAACCCGACGCCGCCGTGGTGCGCTCCGGGACGGCCGAGGGCCGCACCGCGTTCCTGTTCTCCGGTCAGGGCCCCCAGCGCCTGGGCATGGGCCGCGAGCTGCACGCCCGCTTCCCGGTGTTCGCCACGGCCTTCGAAGAGGTGGTCGCCGAGCTCGACCGGCACCTCGACGGCCGGCTCGCCGAGGTCGTCTGGGGCGAGGACGCCGGCCTGCTGGACCGGACCGGCTGGACCCAGCCCGCCCTGTTCGCGGTCGAAGTGGCGCTCTACCGGCTGGTGGTGTCCTGGGGCATCACCCCGCACCACCTGGCCGGGCACTCCGTCGGCGAGATCGCCGCCGCGCACGTGGCCGGGATGTTCACCCTGCCCGACGCCTGCCGGCTGGTGGCCGCCCGGGCCCGGCTGATGCAGGCGCTGCCCGCCGGGGGCGCGATGGTGTCGGTCCGGGCCACCGAAGACGAGGTCACCCCGCTGCTGTCCGGGCCGGTCGACATCGCGGCGTACAACGCGCCCGGGACGGTCGTGCTGGCCGGCGCCGAAGAGGCCGTGCTGGCCGTCGCCGGCCGGCTGGCCGAGCGGGGCCACAAGACCAAACGGCTGGCGGTGTCGCACGCGTTCCACTCCGCGCTGATGGAGCCGATGCTGGCCGCCTTCGCCGCCGAGATCGCCGACATCACCATCACCGAGCCGAGCATTCCCCTGGTGTGCAACGAAACCGGGACGCTGACCGACCCGGCGCGGATGCGCGAACCCGGCTACTGGGTCGACCACGTGCGCCGGCCGGTGCGGTTCGCCGGCTCGGTCGCCGCGCTGCGCGCCGCCGGCGCCGGGATTTTCGTGGAGATCGGCCCGGACGCCGTGCTCGCCGCACTGGCCACCGAGTGCCTCGACGGCCAGTCCGCCCTGGTGCTGCCGGTGCAACGCGCCGGTCAGGACGAGGTCACCGCCGCGCTGACCGCGCTGGCCCGCCTGCACCAGGCCGGGGCGGCCGTGGACTGGCCGGCGTTGTTCGGCGGCGCGCGCCCGGCCGAGCTGCCCACCTACGCCTTCCAGCACGAGCACTACTGGCCACCGGTGACCGGCCGGCGCGGCGACGTCACCGCCGCCGGGCTCAGCACCGCCGGGCACCCGCTGCTGGGCGCGGCCGCCCGCTTCGCCGAGGACGACGGGCTGCTGTTCACCGGCAGGCTGTCCGTTCGCACCCACCCGTGGCTCGCCGACCACGCCGTGTTCGGCCGGATTCTGGTGCCCGGCACCGCGTTCGTCGAGCTGGCGCTGCGCGCCGGCCGGGACTGCGGCTGCGCCGAGGTGGCGGAGCTGGTCCTGGGCGCGCCGCTGGTGCTGCCCGAACCGGGGGCGGTCCAGGTGCAGCTGCGGGCCGGCCCGGCCGGCGAAGACGGCCGCCGCACCGTCACCGTGCACGCCCGCCCGGACACCGGCGACGCTGCCTGGACCCAGCACGCGACCGGCACCCTGGTGCCGGTCGAGCCGGGGTCCGGCGCCGGGTCCGCGGCGGCGGAGTGGCCGCCCCCGGGAGCGGTGGAGGTGCCGGTCGCGGACTGCTACCCGGCCTTCGCCGAGGCCGGCTTCGGTTACGGACCGGCGTTCCGGAACCTGCGCCGCGTCTGGCGGCGCGACGGCGAGGTGTTCGCCGAGGTCGCGCCGCACGAGTCCGGCGCCGACCTGCGGCCCGGGGACTACGGCCTGCACCCCGCCCTGCTGGACGCCGCCCTGCACGCCTCGATGCTCACCGGCACCGGCGATGCCGTCCGCCTGCCGTTCTCCTGGGAAGGCGTACGGTTGCACGCCACCGGGGCCGGCGCCCTCCGCGTCCGCCTCACCCGCGACGAGGGCGACGGGACGATGTCCCTCGCGCTGGCCGACCCGGACGGCGGCCCGGTCGCCGACATCCGCGCCCTGCGCGTCCGGGCGCTGTCCGCCGACGCGCTGGCCGGCTCCGGGACCACCCCGCGTGACGCGCTGTTCCGGCTCGAGTGGCCGGCCGTGCCCGCCGGCACCGCCGCGCCCGGCTCGGTCGCCGTGCTCGGCGCCGACCCCCTCGGCCTGGCGGAAACGCTGGCCGCGCAAGGGGTCCCCGTCACCACCCACCCCGACCTGGCCGCGCTGGCCGGCGACGAGACCGCCCTTCCGGACGTGGTCCTGGCCACCGCCGTCACCGACGACCCGGCCGCCGTGCACGAACGGACCGCGGCCACCCTCGCCCTGGTGCGGGACTGGCTGGCGCTGGACCGGCTCGACGGGGCCCGCCTCGTCCTGGTCACCCGGCACGCCGCCACCGGGGGCGACCCGGCCGCGGCCGCGTCCTGGGGGCTGGTCCGCACCGCCCAGTCCGAGCACCCCGGCCGGTTGCGGCTGCTCGACCTCGACGGCCCCGCGCCGGCGACCCTGGCCGACGCCCTCGCGACCGACGAGCCGCAGCTGGCCTTCCGTGACGGCGAGCTGCGGGCCGCCCGGCTGGCCCGCGCGGACGCCCCCGCGGCCGCCGGTTCCCCGTGGGACTCGGACGGGACCGTGCTGATCACCGGCGGAACCGGCGGCCTCGGCGGCATCCTGGCCCGGCACCTGGTCGCCGAACACGGCGTCCGCAAGCTGCTGCTGCTCAGCCGCCGCGGACCGGACGCCGAGGGCGCGGCCGGCCTGGTGGCCGACCTCGTCGAGGCCGGCGCCGAGCCGACCGTGCTGGCCTGCGACGTCGCCGACCGCGCGGCGCTGGCCGCGGTGCTGGCCGAACACCCGGTCACGGCGGTGCTGCACGCCGCCGGGGTGCTCGACGACGGCACGATCGAGACCCTCACCCCCGAACGCCTGGACACCGTGCTGCGGGTCAAGGCGGACGCCGCCCGGCACCTGCACGAGCTCACCCGGGACCGGGAGCTGACGGCGTTCGTGCTGTTCTCCTCGGTCGCCGGGGTCTTCGGCGGCGCCGGGCAGGGCAACTATGCCGCGGCGAACGCCTACGTCGACGCGCTGGCCGCGTACCGGCACGCGGCCGGGCTGCCGGCCACCGCGCTGGCGTGGGGCCCGTGGGAGCCGGCGGGCGGCATGACGGGCACCCTCGACGCGGCCGGCCTGGACCGGATCCGCCGCTCGGGAGCGATCCCGCTGACCGCCGAGCAGGGCGTCGCGTTGTTCGACGCCGCGCTGGCCCGGCCGGAGCCGCTGCTGCTCCCGGTTTCGCTCGACCTGCCCGGGATCCGGGCCAAGGGCGTGATCCCGCCGCTGCTGCGCGGGCTGGCCGGCGCGCCGGTCCGGCACGCCGCCGGACCGGCGCCGGAACCGGCCGCCCGGGTGCGGGAAAGCCTGGCGGGCAAGAGTGCCGGACAACGGTACGAGCTCGTGCTCGAGCTGGTCCGCGACCAGGCCGCGATGGTGCTCAGCCACCCCGACCCGGACGGCATCGAGCCGGACCGGCAGTTCCGCGACCTCGGCTTCGACTCGCTGACCGCGGTCGAGTTCCGGAACCGGCTGGGCGCCGCCGCCGACCTGAAACTGCCGGCCTCGCTGGTGTTCGACCGGCCCACCCCGGCCGAGCTGGCCGACCACCTGCTCGGCCTGCTGGCCCCGGCCGAAGCGGACAGCGCGGAAGCGGTGCTCGCCGAGCTGGACCGGCTGCAGGAGCTGCTGGCCGGCCTGGCCGCCGACGAGGTCCTGCACCAGAAGGTCGCCGGCCGCTTGGACGTGCTCAAGACCCGCTGGTCCGGCCGCCGATCGGCGGAAGCCGAAGCACCGGACTACGACACGGCGTCCGACGACGAGTTGTTTTCCCTGCTGGACCAGCAGCTCGGCCACTGACCACCCGCTTGGCGTCGCGAGGGTTCGTTCGCGGCGCCAAGCGGGCTCCAGCTGTCGCGCCCCGGGGCGGCGGCTGGTGGCTGTGATGGAGCCGGCCTTTCCGCTCGCGGCACCGGTTACCGCGTTTGCGTGCGGCAGGCGGTCGGTCGTGATGGGACCGGCCGTCCGCTCGCGGCAACGGCTACCGCACTTGCCGGCGGCAGGCCGGAAAGGCCCGCCCGGGGCGGGCGACCGAGAGGGTCAGGAAGCCGCGACCGGACCGGCGAACTGGGCGGCGTGAAGGCGGGCGTAGGCGCCCTGGGCGGCCATCAGCTCGAGGTGCGTGCCGCGCTCGACGATGCGGCCCGCGTCCATCACCAGGATCAGGTCGGCGTGGCGGATCGTGGAGAGCCGGTGGGCGATCACGAAACCGGTGCGGTTCTCGCGCAGCGACTGCATCGCCCGCTGGATCAGCACTTCGCTGCGGGTGTCGACCGAACTGGTCGCCTCGTCGAGGATGAGGATCGCCGGGTCGGCCAGGAACGCGCGGGTGATGGCGATCAGCTGGCGTTCGCCCGCGCTGATCCCGCCGGTTTCGCCGAGGACCGTCTCGTAGCCGTCCGGCAGGGTGCTCACCAGGTGGTCGACCCGGGTCGCCTCGGCCGCGCGGCGGACGTCCGCCGGGGTGGCGTCCGGGTTGCCGTACCTGATGTTCTCCGCGACGGTGCCGTCGAAGAGCCACGTGTCCTGCAGCACCAGCGCGGTCTGCCGACGCACGTCCTCGCGGGTCATCGTGGCGATGTCCACGCCGTCGAGCCGGATGCGGCCGCCGTCGGGCTCGTAGAAGCGCATCAGCAGGTTGCCCAGGGTCGTCTTGCCCGCTCCGGTCGGCCCGACGATCGCCACCGTCTGCCCGGGCAGGACGCTGAAGGACAGGTCGTCGATCAGCGGTGAATCCGGTTCGTACCGGAAGCTCAAGTGCTCGAAGTCGATCCGGCCGCGCACCCGGGCCGGTGGCCGCGAAGGACGCTCCACGGCGGCCAGTTCGTCCGCGTCCAGCAGCTCGAACACGCGCTTCGCGGAGGCGACGCCGGACTGCAGGTCGCCGGTGATGCTGCCGATCTGGGCGGCCTGCCCGCCGAAGTACGCCGTGTACTGGATGAACGCCTGCACGTCGCCGAGCGACAGCGCCCCGGCGGCCACGCGCAGCGCGCCGACCACCGCCACCAGGATGTACACCAGGTCGGTGACCAGGTTCGTGCTCGGCTCGATGACGCCGGACAGGGCGTTGGCCTTGCCGGTGGCCCGTCGCACGGCCTCGTTGTGCTCGTCGAAGACCCGCGCGGCCTGCTCCTGCCGGCCGAACACGGTGATCAGGGCGTGCCCGCTGTACATCTCCTCGATGTGCGCGTTCAGCGCACCGGTGGCGGTCCACTGCTCGACGAACTGCGGCTGGGCCTTCTTGCCGATCCGGGCCGCGACCACCCCCGCCATCGGCAGCACCACCAGCAGCACGCAGGCCAGCAGCGGCGAGATGGCGAACATGAGGATGAGCGAGCCGAGCGCGGACATCGTGGCGGTGACCAGCTTGCTCAGGGTGCGCTGCAACGTGTTCTGGATGTTGTCGATGTCGTTGGTGACCCGGCTGAGCAGCTCGCCGCGGGGGTGTTCGTCGAAGTATCGCAGCGGCAGCCGGGACAGCTTGGCCATGACGTCCCCGCGCAGCCGCAGCACCACCTTCTGCACCACGGTGGCGGCCAGCCGCTCCTGCAGCAGGGAAAAGACGGTGCCCGCGAGGTAGAGCGCCGCGACCGCCGCCAGCAGCAGGCCGATCTTCCGGAAGTCGATGCCCTCGCCCGGCACGACGTCGGCCGCGCCGAGCCCGGTGGCCAGGGCGTCCTTGCCTTCGGCGTGCAGCCGGGCCACGGCCTCGTCCCGGCTCGGGCCGGGCTCCAGCCGGGCGCTGATCAGGCCGCCGAAGATCAGGTTGGTCGCCTTGCCCAGCAGCAACGGTCCGAACACGTTCATCAGGATGGACACGGTTCCGGCGCCGAGGACCAGGGCTGCCTGGCCGCGATGCGGCTTGAGCAACCCGAACAACCGGCGGGTCGTTCCCCGGGGGCCGCCTGCCTCGCCGCCGCTCACACCGCCTCCTGCTTCAGCTCCCGCGCCGGCTCGCCGCTTGGCTGCGAGCCGGCGATCTCCCGGTAGACCTCGTTGTCGCGCAACAGATCCCGATGGGTGCCGGAGCCGGCCACCCGGCCCTGGTCCAGCACGACGACGGTGTCCGCGTCCTCGACCAGGCGCACTTCCTGCGCCACGGTGACCACGGCCGATCCCGCCGTCTCGACGGCGAGCGCCGCCCGCAACCGGGCGCGGGTCGCGTAGTCCAGCGCGGAAAAGCAGTCGTCGAACAGGTAGATCGCCGGTCGCCGCAGCAGGGTGCGCGCGATCGCCAGCCGCTGCCGCTGGCCCCCGGAGACCGTGCTGCCGCCCGGCCCGATCGGCGCGGCCAGCCGGCCCGGCATCTTCCGCACGAAGTCGGCGGCCTGCGCGGTCTCCAGCGCGTGCCACAGCTGTGCGTCGGTCGCGTCCGGATCGCCGTAGCGCAGGTTCTCGGCCACCGTGCCGGTGAACAGGTACGGCGTCTGCGGCACCAGGCCGACCGTCGCGGCCAGCCGGTCGGGGGCGAGCTGCCGGACGTCGACGCCGTCGATCGTCACCGAGCCGGCGGTCACGTCGGCCAGCCGCAGCACCAGGTTCAGCAGGGTGGTCTTGCCGCTGCCGGTGCTGCCGACCAGGGCCGTGGTGCGGCCGGGCTCGGCCGAAAGGCTCACGCCGGAGAGGAACGCCTCCTGGGCGCCGGGGTGGCGGTACTCCACCTCGCGCAGCTCCAGGTGGCCGCGGCGGCTCGGGGGAGTGACCGGCCGCGCGGGTGCGGTCAGTTCGGGCTCGGTGGCCAGCACCTCGTGGACGCGCCGCGCCGACACCCGCGCGCGCGGCACGGTCAGCAGTACGTACAACGCGATGACCAGCGCCGTCAGCATCTGCACCTGGTAGCCGAGGAACGCGCTGAGCGCGCCGACCGGCATCCCGCCGCCGGCGATCCGCCTGCCGCCGAACCACACCAGCGCGATCGAGAACACGTTGCTGATCAGCACCACGACCGGGAACAGCGTGGCGCCGAGCCGCCCGGCGCGCACCGAGGCCGTGAACATGCCGCGGTTGGCCTCGCCGAAGCGCTGCTTCTCGTGGTCGTCCCGGACGAACGCGCGGATCACCCGCACCCCGGAGATCTGTTCGCGCAGGATCCGGTTGAGCCGGTCCAGCGAGGCCTGGATCCGTTCGTACAGCGGGCTCAGCCGGGCCAGCATGACCAGCACCACGAGCGCGGTGACCGGGATCGTCAGCACGGTCAGCACCGACAACGGCGGATCCTGCCGCACGGCCATGACGAGGCTGGTGACGCAGATGATGGGCGCGGTCAGCAGCGAGGTCAGGGTGGAGATCACCAGCGTCTGCAGCTGCTGCACGTCGTTGAGCGTGCGGTTGGTCAGCGAGGGCGTGCCGAACCGCGCCACCTGGTACGGGGAAAACGCCTGTACCTTCCGGAAAACGAGGGAGCGCAGGTCGCGGCCGACGTCGGCGGCGGTGTGCGCGGCCATCAGCTCGGCGACGATCGCGGTGGCCAGCTGGGCCAGCGAAACGGCGATCATGATGGCGCCCAGCCGCAGGATCGCCCCGGTGTCGCCGGCGACGATGCCCTGGTTCACGATGGCGGCGTTCAGCGTCGGCAGCAGCAGCATGCCGACGGTTTGCGCGAACTGGAGCCCGGCCTGGACCAGGATGCGGCCGCGGTAGGGACGCAGCCGGTCGCGCAGCAGCGCCCGCAGGACCGGTGGTGCTTTCCGGCGCGGGCGAACGCCGCGCTCGTCTCCGTGCTCGCCGGCCGCCTCCGCGTTCTGCGCCATACCGACGGACCCTACGGAGCGGCCGGTAGGGAAGGTCCTAGAGGAAATCCCCGCGGTGGCCGGGGAATCTAGGGAATTCCGGGCGGGCGGCCGATGACACTCGGCACCGGGTGCGCCCCGCACGAACCTCGGAGAGGAACCGGCCATGACGACATCCGAAGAGCTGCCGACGCTCGCGTCGCTGCGTTCGCCCGTGTTGGGCGACAACCCGTACCTGCGCAAGCTGCAGGCGGAGCGGCCGATCTGGCGGGTGCGCACCGACACGGGTGACGAAGGCTGGCTGGTGGTGGGCTACCCGGAGATCAAGGAGCTGATGCTCGACAAGCGCATCGGCCGCACGCACCCGAAGCCCGCCGAGGCCGCGCAGCTGGCCGACAACCCGATCTTCTCGATGATCGCCGGGGTCGCGGCCGGCCGGGACGAGCACGAGCTGCACGCCGCCTTCCGCGCCCTGCTGATCCCGCACTTCTCCCACAAGAAGATGCAGTCCCTCAAGCCGAGGGTGGAGGGCATCGTCCGCGGCATGGTGGACGAGCTGGCCGCGCTCACCCCGCCCGTCGACCTCCAGACCGCTTTTTCGCTCCCGGTTTCGCTGAAGGTGCTGTGCGAGCTGATGGGCGTGCCGCAGGACGAGCGCGACCGGCTGGGGGAGCTGCTCGACCACGTGCACGGGATCGGCGAACACGCCAACGCCGGCCAGGCCGAGTTCATCGGCTACCTGATGGGGCTGGCCGCCCGCAAGCGGGAGGACCCCGGCGACGACGTGATCTCCGGGATCTGCCAGGCCGGGCTGAAGGACTCCGACGTCACCAACATCGTCTGCATGCTGTTGTTCGCCGGGCACGAGAGCGTGGCAACGCACATCGGCAACGGCGTCGCCCGGCTGCTGACCCGGCCGGACCTGCTGGCCGAGGTGCGCTCGGACCCGTCGGCGATGGCCGGGGCCGTGGAAGAACTGCTGCGCACGGCCAACTTCGGCGGCGGGGCTCAGCCGCACTACGCACACGAGGACATCGAAATCTCCGGCGTCACCATCCGGGCCGGGGACCTGGTGCTGCCGGACTTCGCCATCGCCAACTTCGACGAGCGCTCGTTCGCCGACCCGGAGCGGATCGACTTCGGCCGCAAGCCCAACCAGCACCTCACCTTCGCCCACGGTGCCTGGCACTGCGTCGGGGCCCCGCTGGCCCGGCTGGAGCTCAACGCGGTGTTCACCGCCCTGCTGGCGAAGTTCCCCGACCTGACCCTGACCACCACGCTGGAGAAGCTGAACCGCGTCGACGGAGAAGACGGGACCGACCGGCTCGCGGCGTCCATCAGCGCGCTCCCCGTGGCGTGGTGAGCCATGGGTGAACTCCGGGGTGTCGAGGCGCTGGCCGGGCGCACGCCGACCGTGCTGTCGGCCCACTACGACGACGGCGTCCTCTCGTGCGGCGGGCTGCTCGCGGCCTGCGCCGAGGCGGGCACGCCGGGCACGGTCGTCACGGTGTTCTCCGGGGCGCCCGAACCGCCCCTGTCGGACGCGGCCCGGGCGTTCCACCGGGCGTGCGGCCTCGGTGACGCCGACGCCATCGCGACCCGGGAGGCGGAGGACGACCGCGCGATGACCGCGGTGGGGGCCGCTCCCGTCCGCCTGGGCGTGCCGGACGCGCTGTACCGCAAGGACCACGCGGGCCACCCGAGGTACCCGCAGGAGGAGGGGATGTCCCGGGCCGCGCTGGCGGCGGAGACCGAGCTGATCGGGAGGCTGGCGGCCGTCCTGGCCGCCGAGCCGTCGGTGCGCGACGCCGAGCTGGTCCTGGCCCCGCTGGCCATCGGCAACCACATCGACCACCGGATCACCCGCGCCGCGGCCCGATTGCTCGACCGCGACCCCGACACCGTCTGGTGGTACGAGGACGCGCCCTATGTGATCTTCCCGAAAGACCTGCTCGAGCCGTTCGACGAGTCCCACACCGACCCCCGGACCGTCCGGCTCACGCGGGGGCAGTGGCAGGCCAAGCTGCGGGGGATCGGCTGCTACGCCTCCCAGGCCCCCATCCTCCTCGGTGGCCACGCCGAACTGCCGAAGTGGCTCACGATGTACGCCGAGTCGCTGGCGGACGGCGAGCCGGCCGAACGCTACTGGAGCCTCCCCGCCGCTTGACCCGGCGCGCACCCGGACGAATCAGCCGAAGCGGGCACGGCCGGGCGACCGGCCGTGCCCGCTTCCGCAGAGATCACGCTGTCTGGCTGAGCGCGGCCAGGTGGTGCTCGATCAGGTCAGCCGAACGCGTCGCGGCCGGCTCGGCGGAGCGGAGTTCGTCCCGGAAGGCGGCCACGGCGGCCCGGATCCGGTCGCTGGTGTGCACCGTCTCCACGGCCTCCCGCAGCCCCTGCGCCGTCAGCGTCTCCGGTTCCAGCAGCACGCCGAGGTCCTGGTCGGCGACCGTGCGGGCGGTGCGCAGCTCTTCTTGCTGCTGCGGCACGGTGACCAGCGGTACCCCGGCGGTCAGCGACTCCAGCACGGAGTTCATCCCGGCGTGGGAGACGAAGGCTTCGGCGTGCCGCAGCACGGACAGCTGCGGGAAGTACGGCCGCACCTCGGTGTTGGCCGGTACCGGGCCCAGCTCCGCCGGGTCCACGTGTTCCCCGATGGCCATCGCGACCTGCCAGCCGGTGTCGCCGAAGGCTTCGAAGCACTGCCGGAAGAAACCGGTCGTGTCGGCCAGGAAGCTGCCCATCGAGATGAACAGCAGCGGGCGGTCGCCGGTCTTGCGCCAGGCGCTGTCGTCGGCCCAGCCACCCAGGGCCGGGCCGACGAAGTGGAACCGTTCGTCGAAGGTGTCCGCGGCGGGCTGGAACGAGCGGGGCAGGAACACCAGGTTCAGCGGGGCGCAGCTCTCCCGCTCGTGCGGGGGCGTCAGGCCGAACTCCGCCGCGGTGCTCAGCTGGCTCCGGAAGATTTCGGTGAAGATCTCGATGGCCCGGGGGTCGGACATGTCCGTGCCGGCGGCCAGCAGTTCGTCGAGCGAGAAGTGGGCGTTGCTGGCGTAGGTTGGGTTGAGGGCGACGCAGGGCACGTCGAACCGTTCGGCCACCATGGTCGCCGACACCGCCTGGGCGTCGTAGCACAGCACATCCGGCCGGTCGTTCTCGAACAACTCGTTGAGCAGCCGCCCGCTGACCTTGGTCATCGCCAGCAGCGCCTCCGCGGTCGCCACGGTGTGCCGGGCGCTGGGCGTGGCCGACCGTGGCGGCAGCGCCACCGGGATCGGCAGAAGGGCGGCTCCGGCCGCCTCGACGTCCGCGCGGAACTTGTCGTGGGCGGCGTAGGTGACCCGGTGGCCGCGGTTCCGCAGTTCACGGGCCAGCGGCAGCGTCGGGCGGAGGTGTCCGAGCGCGGGAACGGTGACGAACAGGACATGCATGCGGGTGCTTCCCCTCGCGTTCGTGGTCGCGTCGAGCGGTACCGGGATTGTCCGCCGGGAGGGGGTAGGGGTTCCCCCAGTCCGGAGACAGTGGCCATCGGGCCCACCGGATCGGTACGCGCGTGCAGCCGTGCCGCCGCACGGGTTGTCCCCGCCGGTTTTTGACTTACGATCACGCAGGTCTCAGCAACAACGGGGTGGTGAGAATGGACGGGGAACAACGTCGTCGGACGATCACGCGCTGGGTGAGCGAGTACGGTGGGCTCACCGTCCTGGAGTTCGCCGAGCGCCACGGCGTCAGTACCGAGGCCGTCTGGTCCGACCTGACGGCCCTGGAGCACGAGGGCACCCTGCGCCGGGTGCCCGACGGCGCGATCCCCGTCGTACCGGTGCGGCCGGGCGTGGGCACCCCGGACGCACCCGACGAGTGGGGCGCGCTGTGCGAGATGCACGCGGAGAAGGAACGGATCGCCCGGGCCGCGGTCGGCGAGGTGCCCGCGGGCGGTTCGATCCTGCTGGACGCCGGGAGCACGGTGGCGCAGCTGGTCGGGCTCCTGCCCGCCGACCACGACCTGACCATCGTCACGCAGTCGGTGGCCGTGGCCGTGGCGTTGAGCGAGCGCCCGGACCTGAACCTGATGCTGGTCGGCGGCCGGGTCCGCGGCGGCTCGCTGGCCCTGGTGGACAGCTGGGCGCTGCGCACGCTGGCCGACACCTGCGTCGACGTCGCCTTCCTCAGCGCCGACGGGGTGTCCGTGCGGCACGGGATGACCGTGCGCAACGGGGCGGTGGCGATGGTGAAACGCGCGGCCATGGTGGCCGCGCGGCGGACCGTGCTGCTGGCCGACCACACCAAGCTCGACCAGGACCGGCTGGCCCGCTTCGGTGCGCTGGGCGAGGTCGACGTCCTGATCACCGACGACCACGCCGACCCGGAGTGCGTCGCCGCGATCGCCGCCGCCGGGCCCCGCGTGCTCGTGGTCTGAACGGACCCGAGCCCGGCCGTCGAAAAGCGCGTGGCCGCGGATCGATGATTTCGACGATTTCGAGAACAATGGCAGCGCCGAACGGAGCAATGGCCGGAGCGAATGCGCCGGCGCCGAATCAGACCGCGATGACCCGGGGGCCGGCGGCGGCGATGTCCGAACGCGCTTTCGGGTCGATCCCGTCATCGGTGATGAAGGTGTCGATGTCCGACAGGTCGGCGAACCGCGTCAGGAACACGTTGTCCACCTTGGAGTGGTCGGCGAGCAGGACGCGGCGGCGGGCGCAGTCGATCGAGGCCCGTTTCACCAGCGCCTCGTCGAGGTCCGGGGTGGTCAGCCCGCGCTCGGCGGAAACGCCGTTGGTGGCGATGAACGCGACTTCCACGAACGTGTCCCGCAGGGCCCGCAGGGCCCAGTCGTCCACGGTGGCCAGTGTGGTGCTGCGCAGCCGGCCGCCGACCAGCACCACCTGCAGGTTGGGCCGCGCGTGCAGCGACAGCGCCACGTTCACCGAGTTCGTCACCACGGTCAGTTCCCGGTCCGCCGGGAGTTCCGCGGCCAGGCGTTCGGTCGTGGTGCCGGCGTCGATGAGGATCGTGCCCACTTCGGGCAGTTCACCCAGTGCGGCGCGCGCGATCCGCGTCTTCTCCGCCGTCATCACGGCCCGGCGCGCGCCCACCGCGGGTTCGAAGGACAGCCGGTCCAGGGAGATCGCGCCGCCGTGCACGCGGCGGGCGTGGCCCAGCCGTTCCAGGGCGGTCAGGTCGCGGCGGATGGTTTCGGCGGTCACGGCGAATTCGGCCGCCAGCGGAACGACTTCCACCCGGCCGTGCACGCGCAGCCGTTCCACGATGATCCTTTGCCGCTCTTCCGCGTACAACGCCGTTTCCTCGTTCCCCTCGCGAGCGTGACGATGCCGCAGCTTAGGGGACCGGCGGCGGACGTCCCCGATTTCCCGGATAAACGCGGGAAAACATCGCTCCGGCGGCCGCGGGCCGCGGTTCGGTGGTGCGCCGGGACGCAATTGTCCGGTTGCCGCAGTTCGCCGCGGGCCCGGTGCGGCAATGTCTCGGGAATTCCCGGCTCGCCGCCCCGTAGGTTGCCAGTGCTCGCCGGCCGGATCGCGCGATGGGAGTGTCTTGGCCACCACCGTTACGGCCCGGCGCTCGGGCTGCCCGAACCGCGGCCACATCCTGGTGCCACCGCCGGATTCCGCAAGGGAATTCCTGGGGCAGATCGTGAACGGTCGCAACCGGTCCTCACCGGCGCCGACCAGCCCAAAATGCCCGAGACGGCCGAAGGGTGCTGCGAGGCCTCGACCAGGCCTCGCAGCACCCTTCGGCGCACCTCTTGGTCGGTGATGTGCCGCGTCAGTGGGTGCGGTTCGCCCACCAGGTCTGGCCGGCCTCGGGGAGGGTGGAGATCGGGTCGTAGTACGGGTACCGGCGCTGCAACGCCTCCGGGTCCTCCAGCTCGATCCCGGTCCGGTAGTTCTTGGTCCAGTACGAGATCCCCAGCTCCCGGTCGTACTCGGCCAGCTGGTGCACCCACCGCTTCCCCACATAAGGCACGTCGCACACGATCCGCGGCGTGGCGTACCCCGGCAGGTAGCCCATGATCGCGTGCTGCAGTTCCTGCGCCTCCCACACCGCCACGCGCCAGTGCTCCGCGTTGGGGATCATGTCGCACATGTAGAAGTAGTACGGCAGGATGTTCGCTTCCCCTTGCAGCGCAAAGCAAAGGTCCAGCAGCGCCGCCGGGGTCGCGTTGACGCCGCGCATCAGCACGCCCTGGTTGCGGACGTCGCGGACACCGACGTTCAGCGCCGTCTGCGCGGCTTCCGCCACCAAGGGCGTCACCGACTGGGCGTGGTTGACGTGGGTGTGGATCGCCAGGTTGACCCCGCGCCGCTGGGCGGTGACCGCGACGCGCTCCAGCCCCTCGACCACCTTCGGCTGGAGCCAGTGCTGGGGCAGCGCCGCCAGTGCCTTCGTCGCCAGGCGGATGTCGCGGACGGTGTCGATGTCCATCAGGCGCATCAGGAACGACTCCAGCTGCGGCCACGGGACGTTGGCGACGTCGCCGCCGGAGACCACCACGTCGCGGACGCCCGGGGTCTTCTTCAGGTACGCGATCATCGCGTCCTGGCGGTCGACCGGCTTGAGCGTCAGCTTGTGCTTCTCCACCGTCTCCGTCGAGTTGCCGACCAGGTCCATGCGGGTGCAGTGGCCGCAGTACTGGGGGCAGGTCGAGATCATCTCGGCCAGCACCTTGGTCGGGTAGCGGTGGGTCAGGCCCTCCACCACCCACATCTCGGCCTCGTGCAGCGAGTCGCGCTCGGAGTGGGGGTGGCTCGGCCAGGTGGCGTCACGATCACTGCGAACGGGCAGCATGTAGCGGCGGATCGGGTCGGCGTAGAACGCCTCGGTCACCTTGGCCGGGTCGGTGCCGGCCGTGGGGGCCATCGTGTTGAGCATCTGCGGGGGCAGCAGCATCGACATCGTCGCCAGCTCGCGCTGGTCGGCGAGCAGGTCGTCGTAGAAGCGCTCCTCGAGCAGGTCGCCCATCAGCGCGCGCAGCTGCTTGACGTTGCGGACGCAGTGCACCCGCTGCCACTGCGCGTCACGCCACTCGGCCTCGGTCACGTCGTGCCAGCCAGGAAAGCGGCGCCAGTCGGGTTCCACCAGCTCGGCGCGGGCGTACTCGTAGGGCTGGTCGAAGGCGGCGGCAGGCGTCACAGGTTCCTGGATCGCAGTCACTTGTACTCCTAGTCGTCGGGAACGCGTTAAAATATCCTGTCATAACGCTGCCACAGAGTAAATCTTCCTGCCTGCTGGGGCGCCGTCCCCCACGTGGACGAAGGGGGCAGACTCAAGGGCGTGACGGACGAACAGACGACGCTCCTGCTCGGCGGGCGCATCTACACCCCCGCCGGACCCGACACGACCGCGATGGCGGTCACCGGCGGCACCGTGGTCTGGGTCGGGCAGGACGCCCCGGCCCGCGCCCTGCACCCCGGCGCCCGGGTCGTCGACCTCCACGGCGCCTTCGTCGCCCCCGCCTTCGTCGACGCGCACGTCCACGCCACCGCCACCGGCCTGCACCTGACCGGCCTCGACCTCACCGGCGTCCGCAGCGCCGCCGACCTGCTGGCCCACGTCCGCACCGCCGTCGCGCCGGGCCAGGTCCTGCTCGCCCACGGCTGGGACGAGACCACCTGGACCGACCCCCGCCTGCCCAGCCGCGCGGAACTCGACGACGCCGCCGGGGGCACGCCGGTCTACCTCAGCCGCGTCGACGTCCACTCCGCGCTGGTCTCCACCGCGCTGGTCGAGCTGGCCCCGGCCGCCCGCAACGCCGACGGCTGGTCACCCGAAGGCCCGCTCACCCGCGCCGCCCACCACGCCGTCCGCGCAGCCGTGCGCGCCGCCATCACCCCCGAGCAGCGCGAACGCGCCCAGCGAGCCTTCCTCGCCGAGGCCGCGAAGCAGGGCATCGTCAGCGTCCACGAATGCGCCGGCCCCGACATCTCCGGCCGCGACGACCTCGCCGCCCTCCTCGCCCTCGCCGGCCCCGGCACGCCCGAGGTCGTCGGCTACTGGGGCGAACTCGGCGCCGTCGAAACCGCCCGCGACCTCGGCGCCCGCGGCCTGGCCGGCGACCTGTTCGCCGACGGCGCCCTCGGCTCCCACACCGCTGCCCTCACCGAGCCCTACGCCGACCACCCGGGCACCGGGACGCGCTACCTCGACGCCCACCGCATCGCCGGACACCTGGCCGCCTGCACCGAAGCCGGGCTGCAAGCCGGCTTCCACGTCATCGGCGACGCCGCCGTCGCCGAGGTCGTCGAAGGCTTCCGGCTGGCCGAAAAGGAGGTCGGGCAGCGCGCCCTCGCCGCCCGCCACCACCGGCTCGAGCACCTGGAAATGGTCACCGCCGACCAGGCCGAGCAACTGGCAGGCTGGGGCGTCGTCGCCTCGATGCAGCCGCAGTTCGACGCCCTCTGGGGCGGCCCGGAAGGCATGTACGCCGAACGCCTCGGCGCCGAACGCGCGGCCGGGCTCAACCCCTTCGCCACCCTCGCCGCCGAAGGCGTCCTGCTCGCCTTCGGCTCCGACGCCCCGGTCACACCGCTGGACCCGTGGGCGAGCGTCCGCGCCGCGGCCTACCACCGGACACCGGGCGCCGGCCTGTCGCCGCGGGCGGCGTTCACCGCCCACACCCGCGCCGGGCACCGCGCGGCCGGGGTCAACGACGGCGTCACCGGCAGCCTCGTCCCCGGCGCGCCGGCGCACTACGCGATCTGGGACGCCACCGACCTGGTCGTGGCCACCCCCGACAGCCGCGTGCAGCGCTGGTCCACCGACCCGCGCGCCGGCGTGCCGCCGCTGCCCAGGCTGGAACCGGACGCCGCCCTCCCGCGGTGCCTGCGCACGGTCCGCGCGGGTGCGGTCCTCCACGACACCATCACCTAGAGTTCTCGGCTGTGGCAGTCACCGTGGCGGACCCCGGACCGGGCACCCCGCACCAGCGCGCCCGCACGCGGCGATTCCCCCCGGCCTGGCTGCTGCGCACCGCCGCGGCGTGCGCGTCCGGATTCGCCTTCTACCTCAGCTTCGCGCCGCGTCCGCTGTGGTGGCTGGCGCCACTGGCGTTCGCCGGACTGGCCCTCGTGCTGCGCGGCCGCCGCTTCCGAGCCGGCTTCGGCTACGGCTTCGCGTTCGGGTTCGTCTTCTTCCTGCCGCTGCTGACCTGGCTGCTGGACTTCCTCGGCCCCGACTTCGGCCCGTGGCCGTGGCTGGGCCTGTCCTTCGCACTGGCGCTCTACCACGGCCTGGCGGGCGGGCTGATCACGCTGGTGTCCCGGCTGCCGGCCGCGCCGCTGTGGGCCGCGCTGGTGTTCATCGCCCTGGAGACCCCGCGCGCGTGGTTCCCCTTCGGCGGCTTCCCGTGGGGCCGGGTCGCCTTCAGCCAGCCCGAAGGCGCGTTCCTGCCGCTCGCCTCGATCGGCGGCGCCCCGCTGGTCGGCCTGGCCGTCGTCCTCACCGGCTTCGCGCCGGCCGCCCTCGCCGCGCGGCTGTGGCGGGTGCGCAAGATCACCCGGCCGGCGGCCTTCGCCGCGCTCGGCACCCTGCTGCCCGTCGTCGCCGGTCTCGCGCTCTGGCCGGCGATCGGCACCGACGCCCAGGACGGCGAGCGCACCGTCGCCACCGTCCAGGGCAACGCCCCGGACATCGGGCTCGCCCTGCAGGGGGAGCGGACCGTGCTGCGCGACAACACCATCGCCGAGAGCCAGCGGCTGCTCGCGGACATCCGGGCCGGCAAGGTGCCCAAGCCGGACCTGCTCGTGTGGCCGGAGAGCGCGACCACCGTCACCGGCCCGGACCTGCAGGTCGACCAGCTGGTCGCCACCTTCGGCGTCCCCGCCCTGATCGGGGCGATCTACCGGCTGCCGGACGGGCACCTGCAGAACTCCGTCATCACCTGGGACCCCCGCACCGGGCCCGGCGCGCGCTACGCCAAGCAGCAGCTGGTGCCCTTCGGCGAATACGTCCCGGCCCGCAAGCTCGCCGAGCTGGTCACGCCGTTCCTCGACTCCGAAACCGTGGACATGGTCCCCGGCGACGGCACCAACCAGGCCATGGCCGCCGCGGGCACCAGGATCGGCGTGTTCGTCTGCTACGAAGCCGCGTTCGACTACCCGGCCCGCGACGCCGTGCGCGACGGCGCCGAGCTGCTCGTCGTACCGACCAACAACGCCTGGTACGGCGAGAGCGAGATGAGCGTGCAGCAGCTGGCCATGTCCCGGCTGCGGGCGGTCGAGCACGGCCGGGCCGTCGTGGTGTCGGCGGTCTCCGGGGTGAGCGCCATCGTCGCCCCCGACGGGACCGTGACCAGCTCAACCGGCCTTTTCACGGCGGATTCGCTGGTCGGGCGCGTCCCGTTGCGGACGCAGACTACGCTGTCGGATCAATTGGGTGCGTGGACGGAGTACGGGCTGCTGGCTCTGGCGATCGCCGGGGTGGCCGGCGGGCTCGTACTCCGTTTTCGCACGCGGCGCAGCAGCGCCGGCACGGCAGCAGGGGAAGCGGCGGACTGACCGCCGCGGATATCGGAGGAGCACGGATGTCGCAGGCGCCGCGGGGGGCCCGGGAAATCGAGCCGGTGCTGGTGGTGATCCCGACCTACAACGAGCGGGAGAACCTCGGCCCGATCCTGGACCGCCTGCACAAGGCACTCCCGGACGTGCACGTGCTCGTGGTGGACGACGGCAGCCCCGACGGCACCGGCGAGCTCGCCGACGAGCGCGCGGCGGCCAACGACCACGTCCACGTGCTGCACCGCACCGAGAAGGCCGGCCTCGGCGCCGCCTACATCGCCGGGTTCCGCTGGGGCCTGGCGCGTGAGTACAACACGATCGTCGAGATGGACGCCGACGGCTCGCACGCCCCCGAAGACCTGCCCCGCCTGCTCGACGCGGTCGGCGACGCCGACCTGGCGATCGGCTCGCGGTACGTCCCGGGCGGCAGTGTCGTCAACTGGCCGGTCAAGCGCCAGGTCCTCTCCCGCGGCGCGAACCTCTACTCGCAGGTCGCGCTGGGCATGAAGGTCCGCGACATCACCGCCGGGTTCCGCGCCTACCGCCGCCCGGTGCTGGAGAAGCTGGCCCTGGACGAGGTCAACTCGCACGGCTACTGCTTCCAGATCGACCTGACCATCCGCACCGACGAGGCCGGCTTCGAGATCGTCGAGGTCCCGATCACCTTCACCGAGCGCGAGATCGGCGAGTCGAAGATGAACGGCTCGATCATCCAGGAGGCGTTCCTGCGGGTGGCGAAGTGGGGCCTGGAGCGCCGCTGGCACCAGCTGCGCAAGCTCCTCAAGCGCGCCTGACCCGGTTCCGGCCGTTCTGGGCCATGATGGGGCCGGTGACGACCATCGTGGCCTTCCACGCCCACGCCGACGACCCCGTCCTGCTCAGCGGCGGCACGCTGGCCCGCGCCGCGGCCGACGGGCACCGCGTGGTCGTCGTCGTGGCCACCGACGGCATCGCCGCCGAGCACCCGACGCCACGCTGGGCCGAACTGGAGGCGGCCGCGGCCATCCTCGGCGTGCACCGGGTCGTGCACCTGGGCTACGCCGACAGCGGCCACGGCCCCCAGCTCTTCGCCGACCCGCCGGGACGGCAGCGCTTCGCCCGCGCGGACACCGAGGAAGCCGCGCACCGGCTCGCCGCCGTGCTGCACGAAGAGCGCGCCGACCTGCTGCTGGGCTACGACGGCAACGGCGGTTACGGGCACCGCGACCACGTGAAGGTGCACGAGGTGGCCCGCCGGGCGGCCCGGCTGACCGGAACGCGGCTGCTGGAGGCCACCCTGCCACGCGACTTCGCGCTGCGGTTCGTGCGGGTGCTGCGGACGCTGCGGATCCCGTTCGACTACGACGCCGAAGCGCTCGGCCACGCCTACAGCCCGGCCTCGGCCATCACCCACCGGTTCGACGTGCGGCGCTTCGCCGCACGCAAGCAGGCGGCGCTGGCCGCGCACGTGTCGGACGTCCGCGGCAGCGGACGGCTCTCGGCGGTGCTGCGGGTGCTCGTGTGGCTGCCGGCGCCGCTGTTCGGGCTGGTGGCCGGCCGGGAGTGGTTCACCGAGGTCACGCCGGCAGGATCGGCACACCCAGGTCTGCAAGTTCCTGCACGTTCTGGTCGTCGGCGTCGGTGACGATCCCGGCGACGTCGCCGAAGGGCAGCACGGTGAACCGGGACGCCGCCCCGAGCTTCTCGGCGCTGGCCAGCACGTAGGTGTCGGCCGCGCGCCGGGCCAGGGTGCGTTTCATGGCGGCTTCGTCGGCGTCACCCGTGGTCAGGCCGGCTTCGGGGTGGACGCCGGTGACGCCGAGCAGGAAGACGTCGGCGCTGATCGACCCGGCGGCCTCGGCGGCGGCCGCGCCGCAGGTCACCGCGGAGTGCCGGAACAGGCGCCCGCCGAGCAGGAACACCTCGATGCCGTGGTGGTCGAGCAGCGCGACGGCGACGGTCGGGCTGTGCGTGACGACGGTGGCTTCGAGGTTCTTCGGCAGGGCTTTCGCCACGGCGAGGGTGGTGGTGCCGCCGTCGAGGATGACTGTCGACCCGGGCCGGACCAGCGTGGCCGCGGCCTTGGCGACCCGGTCCTTGCCGTCGACGGCGATGGCCGTGCGGCTGGCGTAGTCGGCGACGGCGGGGGAGACGGGCAGCGCACCGCCGTAGACGCGCTGGCAGAGCCCGGCCGCGGCGAGGTCGCGCAGGTCGCGGCGGATGCTGTCCTCGGAGACGCCGAGTTCGGCCGCGACGTCCTTGGCCAGCACCTTGCCGTCGGCGGCGAGCCGGGCCAGCAGCAGTTCACGGCGTTCCCCGACCAGCATGCACGATCCTCCTTGTTGTTTCCGAGTCGTGCACATTATGGTCGCGGCATGACCTCTTCGACAAGCCTGTCCCGCAACCCGCGCGTCCGGGTCACCGACGTGGAGCTGCTGTCGTCGGCCTGGTACGTGCTCCGCCGCACGACGTTCGACTACCGGCACGCCGACGGCCGCTGGACGACCGAGCAGCGCGAAACCTACGACCGCGGCAACGGCGCCACGGTGCTGCTCTACGACCTCGCGGGCGGCACGGTCCTGCTGACCCGCCAGTTCCGCTACCCGGTCTACGTCAACGACCACCCGGACGGCATGTTCATCGAGACGGCAGCCGGTCTCCTGGACACCGACGACCCGGAGACGGCGATCCTCCGCGAAGCCGAGGAGGAAACCGGCGTCCGCATCGGCGCCCTGGAGCACGTCTTCGACGTCTACACGAGCCCGGGCTCGGTCACCGAGCGCCTGCACTGCTACGCCGCGCCCTACGACCCCGCAGCCCGCGGCACCGGCGGCGGACTGGCGGAGGAGGGGGAGGACATCGAGGTCCTCGAGCTCCCGTTCACCAAGGCACTGGAGATGATCGGAACCGGCGAGATCGCGGACGCCAAGACGATCCTGCTCCTGCAGTGGGCCGCCCTGAACGGCCCCTTCCGCCCAGCCTGAGGTGTACCCGGACGGCCGGACGGCGTACCCAGAGGGTCGCCTTGCGTACCTGGACGGTCGGTTCGCGTACCGGAGGAGTCGGCTCACAGGGGTGACGGACCCCGACCGTCCAGGTACGCCATCCGACCCTCTGGGTACGCGAACCGACCGCCGGGGTACGCGGTCCGACCCTGCGGGTACACCCTCCGGCCGTCCGGGTGCAGGTGCGGGCATGCGAAAGGCCCCCGCGGGGGGAGGTCGCGGGGGCCTTTCCGTTGTGGTGAGAGCTTGGCTACTGGGCCGAGTTCCGCAGGGTCACGCCGACCGGGAGGTGCGGCGGCCCTTCAGCTCGGCGAGACGTTCGTTCAGCAGATCCTCGAGCTCAGGGATCGTGCGCCGCTCGAGCAGCATGTCCCAGTGGGTGCGCGGCGGCTTGACCTTCTTCTGCTCGGGCTGCCCGCCATCGACGATCTCCGATTCGCTGCCGTGCAGGCGGCACTCCCAGACCGTCGGGATCTCGGCGTCGTCGGAGAACGGCACCTCGAACTCGTGGTTCTTCGGGCAGGCGTAGCGCACGGTGCGGCGTGGGGCGAGGTCGTGGTTGCGGTCGGTCTCGTAGCTGACCGCTCCCAGCCGGCTTCCACGAAGAACACGGTCGGCCATGATGGGGGTCCTTTCAGTCAGCTCCGGGGTGGAGCCAGGGTGTTGCTCACCCTATGCAACGACCCACGGCCCCGGAGGATTCCCGGGCCACCATGTCGTTGCTCACGATGAGCTGCATCACCCGCCGGCATCAGCTTCCTCTAGTAGGAGGCATTTCGCGCTCCGGCGTGACGTCAATACGGCCTTCTTAGTGCTGATATCCCCCGGATGGGCTACTAGCGTCTCGGTCAGGTCAACCGTAACTGACCGTGATGAGCGGTAACCGGCCCCAAGTCACCCGATCGAAAGTGGCGGCGACACAATACCTGATAACGCAACGTAGCGAATTCGGCCTCAAAACGTGCTGAAGCTGAAGTTTCAACTACGGATTGTTCGGTATCTGCCACCACGACGGTATCGCCCTCCCGCACCACCTCGCCGTCCACCACCCGCGCGTTGAACCGCCCGGGCAGCCCGCACCAGCACAACACCTCCACCTGAACCGGCTGCAACTCGTCCGCCAGTTCGAACAGACGAGCGGCCCCCGGGAACAACCGGCTCCGGAAGTCCGTCGCGATCCCGAAGCAGTAGACGTCGATCTCCACCTCGTCGGCCAGCTCCGCCAGCTGGTCGACCTGACCGGGGGAGAGGAACTGCGCCTCGTCCACCACCACGTAGTCCACGTGCTGCCCCCGCGCCCACTCCTGCCGCACCAGCTCACGCACGTCGGTGTCCTCACCGACCTCCACCGCCTGCCGGGTCAACCCGATCCGGCTGGAGATCTGCGGCGCACCCGACCGGTCGTGGCGCACCAGCACCAGCCCCCGCCGGCCCTGCCGCGCGTGGTTGTGGTCGATCTGCAACGCCAGGGTCGACTTCCCGCAGTCCATCGGCCCGTAACAGAACTTCAGCTTGCCCACCGGCGGCGTCCCACGGCGCGAACCGGCCGCGGGAACCGAGGAGAGAGCGTCCGTGGGATCAGGGCCGGCGTCGTCGATCAAGGTCACGACGCCCGACCCTATCGGTGCCTCACAGCACCTCCGGCGGACGGTTGCCCGCCGCCTCGATCGCCCGCCGCACCGGCACCAGCCACACCAGCACCAACCCGGCCGCGAAGAACACCACCAACGCCACGATGGCCAGCCGGAACGACCCCGTCGCCTGCCCCACCCCGGCGAACACCAGCGGCCCCAGCCACGACGTCCCGCGCTCACCCACGACGTAGAGCGAGTAGTACTGCGCGTCCTTGCCCGCCGGGATCATCTGGCTGAACAACGACCGCGACAGCGCGTTCGTCCCACCCAGCACCAGCCCGATCCCCACCGCCACCGCCAGGAACTGCCCCAGCTGCTTCGGCTGCACGAAGTACGCACCGGCCAGCACCACGATCCACACCACCAGGCTGCCCAGGATCGTCCGCTTCGCCCCGATCCGCCGCGCCACCAGCCCGTGCAGCGTCCCACCCAGATAAGCCACGAACTGGATCACCAGAATCGTGACGATCAGCACCTCGTTGCCGAACCCCAGCTCGTCCTTGCCGTACTGCGCCGACACCGTCACCACCGTGTTGATCCCGTCGGTGAAGACCAGGTAGCTGCCCAGGAACGCCAGCGTCAGCGGAAACGCCTTCGCCGCCACCAGCGTCCGCCGCAGCTCCGTGAACCCCGCCCGCAACACCGAACGCCCCGGCGCCACGTCCACCGGCACGTGCCGGCGGGGGAGCCGCCGCACCGCCGGGAAGGTGAACGCCGCCCACCACAACCCCGACGTCAGGAAGCAGATCTGCACCGCCAGCCCCTGGCTCACCCCGAACAGGTCGTGCTTCAGGTAGAACCCCAGCTGCAGCGCCAGCGCCAGCCCGCCACCCAGGTACCCGAACGCCCAGCCCTTCGCCGAAATGCCGTCCCGCTCGTCCGGCCCGCCGATGTCGGCCAGGAACGAGTAGTAGACGACCAGCGAACCCCCGTACCCGATGTTCGCCACGATGAACAACGCCGCACCCAGCTGCCAGTCCGACCCGGTCAGGAAGAACATCCCCGCCGCGGCCGCCGCACCCAGGAACGCGAACCCGCTCAGGATCCGCCGCTTGTTGTGGCTGCGGTCGGCCACCGCACCCGCGATCGGCAGCACCAGCACCTGCACCACCGTCGCCACCGACAGCAGGTACCCCCACACCGAACCCGCCGGGAAGTGCAGCCCGAACAACGTCACGTCGCAGTTGTGCAGCGTGTCGGTCTTGCCCGCCGCGTCGACACACGGGCGGTCCCCGTTGAGGGTGATGTTCGACTTCGCGTCCGCCGCCGCGATCGAGCTCATCGACAGCGCCCCGAACACCGTCGTCGTCGACGAATAGAACGGCGAATTCGCCCAGTCGTAGAAATACCAGCCCCAGCGCTCGCGCTGCGTCGAGCGCGTCCCGGCCAGCGTCATCCACGGCTCCTTCAGCTCAAGAACTTCCAGGTCAGCGCGGAGACTACGGGCACACGACCACCCCCGAGACCACGCCACCGAAACCGTGTCCGGTTTGTCGCTTCGTGATCACCCGCGACCCCGCCACCACGCCCCGCTACGCCCCCACGGCGTGTCGCCGGCAAAAGTGAACAGTGTTCCATGTGAGACTGGGGAGCCGATCGTGTCTGTTGTGGTCAGTGAGACACGCTCCTACTGTGCACCCATGATCCAGAACCGCCGACGCACCGTGGCGAGACTCCTGCTCCTCGCCCTCGCCGCCACGGGTCTGCCGCTGATCACCCCCGCCGCCGCCTCCGCGGACCCCGCGTCGAGCGCCTGGGCCAAGCTCCGCATGTGCGAATCCAGCGACCGCTACGCCACCAACACCGGCAACGGCTACTACGGCGCCTACCAGTTCGACCTGCCCACCTGGCGCAGCGTCGGCGGACAGGGCCGCCCCGACCAGGCCGCCCCCGCCGAACAGGACTACCGCGCCCTCTACCTCTACCGCATGCGCGGCTGGCAACCCTGGCAGTGCGCCGGCATGCTCAAACTCACCGCCGACGCCGACGCCCGCAGCAAACGCGTCCCCAGCTACACCGAATCCGCCTACATCGGCGAGGGAGGACTGCCCACCCCACCACCCGGTCCCGGCGGCCCCCGCCCCGCCTGGCCCGGCGTCGTCTACTCCTACGGCGACTGCGCCGACGCCCTCAAGAACTTCCAGCTCCGCATGAACGCCTTCGGCTACGGCTTCACCGGCACCGGCTGCTACCTCGACAAAACCCGCACCGCCGTCCTCGACCTCCAGCGCGCCAACGGCATCAAGGACAGCGGCCTCCTCGGCCCCAAGACCTGGGACGCCGCCTGGACCGGCAAACCACCCCGCTGAGACCGGTCACGGCTCCTGCGACTGCTGCCACTTGCCCCGCTCGACCAAAACCTCACGCAACAGGTCCGGACGGTCCGTCACGATCCCGTGCACCCCCAGGTCCAGCAGCATCCGCATCTCCGCCGGATCGTCGATCGTCCACGTGTGCACCTCGATCCCGGACCGCCCCGCCATCGCCAGGAACGCCTTGTCCACCACCCGCAACGCACCCTGCCGCACCGGCACCTGAGCCATCGCCCCCAGCACCAGCCGCCCCAGCGGCAACAACGGCAGCTTCCCCCGCGCCCACAACGCGAACGCCGACCGCGGCCCCATCGCCGTCACCAGCCGCGGCCCCGCCAGCTTCCGCAACCGCACCAGCCGCGCATCCGAAAACGCCGCCCCCGCCACCCGGTCGAACGCCCCCGTCCGCTCCAGCACCCGCACGAACGGCTCCACCGCCCGATCCGCCTTCACGTCCACGTTGAACCGCGCACCCGGCAGCTCCTCGAGCACGTCCTCCAACCGCGACAGCGGCGCCTTCCCACCCACCTTGACGTTCTTCAGCTGCGCCCACGTCTGCGCCGCGATCGGCCCCGAACCGTCCGTCGTCCGGTCCAGATCCGGATCGTGGTGGACCACCACCACCCCGTCCGCCGTCGCGTGCACATCCGTCTCCAGGTACCGGTACCCCTCCGCACACGCCCGCCGGAACGCCGGCAGCGAATTCTCCAGCCCCGCCAGCTCATCGAGGTGCCACCCCCGGTGAGCGAAGGCACGGGGGAGCGGATCGGCCAAGTACGGGAACGACGCCTGCATCCCCCAAGTGTGCACTTCCGCCATGACCCCGGCATGAGCAAACGGTGGCCAGCTAGGGTCTCCCGGGTGAGGGAAGCCGCCGAACTGACCCAGCTCGAACCCGTCCCCGCCCGCCGCGGCGCCCCGAAGCACTGCGGCTGGTGCGGCCGCCGCCTGCCCGAAGCCGGCAACGTCGGCCGACGCCGCCGGTACTGCGGCCAGTCCTGCCGCCAACGCGCCTACGAGCGCCGCACGGCACTGCAGCGAAGCGGACTGCCCGAAGACGCCGTCGTGCTCTCCGACACCGAGATCGCCGCCCTCCAGGACCGCCTCTTCCAGCTCAGGTGCGCGGCCGAAGACATCGTCACCGCGGCCGACGACGGCGCCGACCCCCGCGAACTCCGCAGCCTCGCCGACGAAATCGCCCGAGCCGCCAAAGACCTCGAACAACTCCGCTGACCACGGGATCAGCCCAAGCCGTCCAACGCCCGGTAAGTCCGGTTGCTCGCCGCCGCCGCACGCTGCTCCCGCCCCGTCGCCTCGATGTAGTTCTGGCTCGTCGCCAAGCTCGCGTGCCCCAGCAACGCCATGATCTCCGACGCCGTCGCCCCGTCCTCCGCCAGCCGCGTCGCGAACGTGTGCCGCAACGCGTGCAGATTCGCCCCCACCGGCACCCGGTCGTGCAACCCCGCACCCCGGTAACACGACTTCACCAGGTACTCCAGCGCACCCCGCCCGATCGGCTCACCCGCCCGGTCCAGCAGCAACGGCGAACCAGGGGAGAACCGCACGTTCGGGAACCGCACCCGGCACGACTCCCGGTACCGCTCGATCAGCTCCGCCAGCACCGGCTGCACCGGGATCGACCGGTCCCGGCTGCCCTTCCCCTTCACGTGCAACCGCAGCTCACCGGCCCGCCCCACCAGCGACCGCGACGTCAGCGCCCGCATCTCCGCCGCCCGCAACCCCGCCACCAGACCCAGCGCGATCACCAGCACGTCCCGCTCCGGCCACGGATCCCGCGCACGCCGCGACCCCGCGGCCGCCGCCGACAGCAGCTGCTCCGGCGTCTCCTCACCCCGCAACGGCTTCGGCGTCAACGCCGGCGTCCGCGGCCGCGCCACCGCACCCATCGGATTGCCCGACAGCAGCCCGTCGGCCACGCAGAACGTCAGGAACTGGTTCCACGTCGACCACGCCCGCAGCACCGAGCTCTTCGCGTGCCCGTCCGCGAACACCCCGAACGCCGCCCGCAGCGCCGGCCCGGTGAGGTCGGCGACCTCCAGCTCCTCGGCCGGGCGGCCCAGCTCCGAAACCAGGAGAGTGGTGATGCCGGCGAGATCCCGGCGGTAGGCGTCGGTGGTGTGCGGGGAGTCCTTGCGCGGACGGCGGGCGGCGAAGAAGGCTTGCTGGGCCTCGGAAACCTTCATGTGGATCTTGTACCGCACACCACCGACAGTTTCCGCGGCCGGTCCCGGACCCGGCATTTCATGCATAATGGCAATTATGCATGAAATGCCGGGATGACCCTGGATCTTCCCCTTGGGGGACACGGTTCTCTCCGGCGGCCCATTCCCGGGCCTTCGGGCGGCTTCACGTCCGCCGCGCGGGGTATCGCACGCATGTTCGACGCGAGTTTCACCCTGGAGGATCCGAGCCGCGAGAGTCGTCGTGATGCGCACCGGCGTCACCAAGCCGCGTTGAGCGGCACCTTCAGCTCGGCCAAATCCCAGTCAATTTCGTCACCGTGACGTTTTGAGGTCGGGTGGCAGGGCATCGGCGCCACGGCCTTCAGGGGATGCTCTCGGGCCCTCCGTGGGGCCGGATCGGGCGATGCTGCCGGGCAGGTGGTCCCCAAACCGTGAGAGGAGCCGTCCTGGCGAAGCGCACGTCTCTCGTGTGCGCAGAGAGGGTCTGATCCCGGATCCGGGCCTCTCCTGGCTGTCCGCCCAGCTGGTCACCAAGTGCCGATAATGTACATTATGTCAAGTAACGTCAGTGCCAGTCGCTGATCATCACGTCCCGCGGTGCCGGGGCGCCCTCCCCGGTCTCCACGAGTTGCTTGAGGCTCATCAGGTAGATCGCCCACTTCGTGCTGCAGTGGTGCATGAACTCGCCCGCCTCGCGCCAGCCTTCGTGGGTGAACAGGACGATCGTGTAGTCGTCGCGCTGTTCGAGTTCCCAGCGGATCGTCGTGCCGAGCCACTCCGGCGGCCCGTCGACGACTTCCCAGCGGACGAGCCGGCCCGGGTCGAGTTCGAGGACCTTCATGTCGAAGCCGCCCGGGATGAAGCGGAACGCGATGACGCCGCCGGGTTCGGTGCTGCCTTCGGTTTTCTCGGTCCACCAGCCGGCGAGGCTGTCGATGGTGGTGAGCGCGTCGTAGACCTTCTCCGGGGTGGCGTGGTGGATGCCGATGCGGTGCAGGATGTCCATTTTCTACGGCTTTCTCTTCTTCTCGATGGTTTCGGCGATGGTCTTGATGCGGCGGAGCCGGGCGTCCCAGGCGTTGCCGACGTCGGTGAGCTGGGCGACGGCGCGGGCGAGCTGGGTTTCGTCGACGTGGAACTGCTTTTCGCGGCCGGCGTTGTGGGCGTGGACGAGGCCGGCGCGGTCGAGGACGGCGAGGTGCTTGGCGACGGCCTGGCGGGTGACGGGCAGGTGTTCGCTGAGGCTGGTCGCGGTGCCGCTCCCCTGGCTGAGCAGCAGGTCGAGCATGCGGCGGCGGGTGGGGTCGCCGACGGCCGACCAGAGGTCGTCGTCCACGGCGGTGGTCACCGGGTGGCTCCGAGCTTGGCGGCGCAGGCGGGCAGGCGGGGCAGGAAGTGGTCCCAGCCGGTGACGTGGTCGGTGTATTCGGCGGCGATCTTGGCTTCGTCCCAGCCGCGTTCGCGGAAGCCGGTTTCGGTCATCTTGAGGCGGGTGCCGGTGGCGGTGGGTTCGAGGTCGAAGACGACGAGGAAGGAGTTGCCGGGGGCGGCGGTCTCCCCTTCGGCGTGGGTCCAGCGGAAGGAGAAGTGCTTGGGTGGGATGGCGTCGACGACGGTGAAGCGGACCCAGGAGCCGCCGAAGCCGATGCGGCCGTCTCCCCCGGGTTCGACGGGGTATTCGGCTTCGTCGGGCCACCATTCGCGGAGGTGCTGGGGGCTGCTGACGACGTCGAAGACGATGTCGGGGCGGGCGTCGATGTGGATTTCGCGGTGGATGGTGCCGTGGTCCATGGCGGGCTCCTTGTGCAACGTTTGGTTGCGTGTCACGTTAGCTCGCCGGGGGCTGATGTGCAACCGTCGGTTGCGCGAAGGTCTTTCTGCACCCAGGCGACGTCGTGCCAGGCGCCGTGTTTCCAGCCGACCCGCCGGTAGACGCCGGCGGGTGTGAAGCCAAGGGCAAGGTGGAGCCCGGCGCTGGCCTCGTTGGGCAGGGTCATGCCGGCGAAGGCGCGGTAGAACCCGCGGTCGCGCAGCCGCTCGAAGAGGGTTTCGTAGAGGGCGCGGCCGGCGCCGGTGCGACGACGGCCGTGTTCGAGGTAGATGCTCGTCTCGCAGGACCAGCGGTAGGCGGCGCGTTCGGCGAAGCGGGTGGCGTAGGCGTAGCCGGCGACGTGGCCGTGGTCTTCGAAGACGAGCCAGGCGTGGGCGCCGGTGATGCGGCGGGCCATTTCGGCGGCGTCGGGCGGGTCGGTTTCGAAGGAGATGGCGGTGTCGGTGACGTAGGGCGCGTAGAGGGCGGCGCAGGCGGGCGCGTCGGCGGGGGTGGCGGCTCGAATCATGGCTCATATGGTAGCCGGGTTGAGTCGTATAGTATCCACGTTATGACCGATCCCCTGTCTGCCCGCCTGGCCGCCGCCGTGCACGCCGCCCGGACGTCGCACGGCCTCTCGACCGCGGCGCTCGCCGACCGGTCGGGGGTGT
Source organism: Amycolatopsis sp. NPDC004169 (assembly GCF_040610315.1). Lineage (NCBI taxonomy): Bacteria > Bacillati > Actinomycetota > Actinomycetes > Pseudonocardiales > Pseudonocardiaceae > Amycolatopsis > Amycolatopsis sp. NPDC004169. The sequence continues at coordinate 38,072 of NZ_JBEXMD010000029.1, read as the reverse complement.
CGCGGGCGATGATCGGCAAGATCGAGCGGGGTGACGTGCAGCCGACGGCGGCGTTGCTGGCGAAGCTGTCGGCGGCGCTGGGCCTGACGTTGTCGGAGCTGATCGCCCGGGCCGAGGGCGACGAGCGGCGGCTGGCGCGGGCGGCGGAGCAGCCGGTGTGGGTCGACCCGGACACGGGTTACCGGCGGCGGTCGGTCTCCCCCGCGGCCGGTCGTCCGCTGGAGCTGGTCGAGGTGGAGCTGCCGCCGGGTGTGGAGGTGCCGTTGGCGTCGGGGACGTATGCGTTCCTGCACCAGCAGATCTGGGTGCTGGCCGGGCGGCTGAGGTTCCACGAGGGCCCCGAGGTCCACGAGCTGGCCGCCGGCGACTGCCTCCAGCTGGGGCCGGCGGCGGACTGCGTGTTCGCGAACCCGGGGCCGGAGCCGTGCCGGTACCTGGTGGTGCTGGTGAAGCGGGCTACCTGAGGTCGCCCAGGAGGACGACGGGCCGGTGTGCCGCAGGCTCTGCGGCGGAGATCCGGGGCGCGAAGCGGCTGGCGTTACGGGCCGGCGAGCTCCGCCTGGTGGTCGGCGGCCCACCGGGCGAGCTGCGCCAGGGGCCCGTTGGCGAACGAGTCGCCGAGCGGGGTGAGCTGGTAGACCGCTCCCCCCGCCGGGCCGGTGGTTTTGGCCACCAGCCCGCGCGTTCGCAGGCGGCGGAGTGCCTGGGTGAGGACCTTGTCGCTGACGCCGGCGATGCGGGTGAGCAGCTCGCTGCGTCGAATCGGCCCCGCGCGCAGGGCCGAGAGGACGACCGGGTCCCACGCGTGGGTGATGAGCTCGGTCGCCGAGCGTACCTGGCAGTCGGAGACGAACGTCTGGCAGGACCCGTCGATCACCGGCCCAGTTTGGCACATGCGTCTCCTACCGAACGGTAGGAACGGGGTTCCCAGCGTTCTCGGTGACCCCTCTTCCGGTTGAAGGAGATCGTTGTGACCGTGGGCATTTTGGGTACCGGCAACCTGGCTGTGACGCTGGGGCGGGCGTGGGCTTCGGCGGGGCATTCGCTGGTGCTCACCGGGCGCGACGCGGTGCGGGCCGGCGAAGCGGCTGCCCGGATCGGGGCCGCGGCGAGTGCCGTCGACCCGGGCGGCTTCGCGGGCCGGGTCGACGTGGTCGTGGTCGCGATCGCCTGGGACGGGCTCGAGGCTGCCCTCTTCCTCGTCGGCGGTCCCGGCGGGACGTTGGCGGGCAAGACCGTGATCGATTGCACCAATGCGGTGGACTACGCGACCGGTGCGCTGCGGCCTGCGTCGGGCTCGGCGGCCGAGGTGGTGGCTTGCTCGGCCCCCGGGGCGTTCGTGGTGAAGGCGCTTCACCTGTTCGCCGGTGGTTCGTGGCCGTTCGCGGGGCCGGTGGCGGAGGCGCCGGTCGTGGCGATCTGCGGTGACGGGCCGGGTGCGCTCGAGCAGGCCGGGGCGCTGGTCCGGGACCTCGGTGGGCGGGCCGCCGTGGTGGGTGGGCTCTCCGGGGCCCGGCAGCTGGAGGAAGCGGCGGGGTTCGTGATGCGGGTGGTGGCCGCGGGGCACAACCCGCGGTTCGCGGTGCCCGACGTGGATCCGGCCTTGCTGAAGCAATGAATCAGTGCTTCACTTCTTGCCGTGCCCTACCGCCGCACCCCGAAGGTGCAGGAACGCCTCGACGCCCAGCGCGAGACGATCGTCGCCGCGGCGACCCGGCAGCTGGCCGAACACGGTTACGGCGGCTGCTCGGTCGCCGCGGTCGCCGAGCGCGCCGGGGTGGCCGTCGGCAGTGTGTACCAGCACTTCCCCACCAAGGCCGAGCTGGTCGTGCACGTCTTCCGGCAGGTGGTGACCCGGGAGGTCGAGGCGGTCCGCGCGGCCTCGGCGGCGGCGGGCGACCCGGCCGAGCGGGTGCTGGCGGCCGTCGAGACCTTCGCCCAGCGTGCCCTCAAGGCGCCGAAGCAGGCGTACGCGCTGCTCGCGGAGCCGGTCGACGCGCTCATCGACGCCGAGCGGCTGGAGTTCCGGCGGGCTTACACCGAGGTCATCGCCGAGCACGTGGCCGCCGGGGTCCGGGACGGCTCGCTGCCGCCCCAGGACGGCAGGCTGACGGCCGCCGCGCTGGTGGGTGCCGCCGCCGAAGTCCTGATCGGCCCGTTGACCAGCGGGAACGCCGGTGACGTCGCCGAGCTTCGCCTGTTCATCCTTCGTGCTCTTGGAGGTTCCGATGCCCACCACGCATGAGGTCACCAACCAGGTCCCGCCGCTGGTGGGCCACGACGTCGCCGACGACCCGGCGCTGCTGGCCGGGCTGGAGCGGGCCGGTGCGGGCTGGGCGGCCGGCGAACTGCACGAGCTGGGCCGGCTGGCCGGCACCGAGCAGGCGCAGGAGTGGGGCCGGCTGGTCAACGAGAACGAGCCGGTGCTGCGCACGCACGACCGCTACGGCCACCGGATCGACGAGGTCGAGTTCCACCCGTACTGGCACGAGCTGATGAAGGTGGCGACCGCGCACGGCCTGCACGGCACGCCGTGGCGGGATCCGCGCGAAGGGGCGCACGCGGCGCGGGCGGCGAAGTTCTACGTCTGGGGCCAGGTCGAAGCCGGGCACAGCTGCCCGATCTCGATGACCTACGCGGCGATCCCGGCGCTGCGGGCCAACCCGGAGCTGGCGGCGCGGTACGAGCCGCTGCTGGCGGCGACCGAGTACGACTTCGGGCTGCGGGAGCCCTCGGCCAAGCGCGGCCTGCTCGCGGGCATGTCGATGACGGAGAAGCAGGGCGGCTCGGACGTGCGGGCGAACACGACCACCGCGACCCCCTCGGTGTCGTCGGCGGACGGCAGCTACACCCTGGTCGGGCACAAGTGGTTCACCTCGGCGCCGATGTGCGACGTATTCCTGACGCTGGCGCAGGCCCCGGGCGGGCTGTCGTGCTTCCTGCTCCCCCGCGTTCTGCCGGACGGCTCGCGCAACCCGATCCGGCTGCAGCGGCTGAAGGACAAGCTCGGCAACCGGTCGAACGCCTCGTCGGAGATCGAGTACGACCACGCGGTCGGCTGGCTGGTCGGCGAGGAGGGCCGCGGGGTCCGCACGATCATCGAGATGGTCAACAACACCCGGCTGGACTGCACGCTGGGCAGCGCGTCGGGCATGCGGCTGGGAGCGGTCCGGGCGGTGCACCACGCGACGCACCGGCGGGCGTTCGGCAAGGCGCTGGTGGACCAGCCGCTGATGGCGAACGTCCTGGCCGACCTGGTGCTGGAGTCCGAGGCGGCGACGACGGTGGCGATGCGGCTGGCCGCGGCGGGCGACCGGCGCGACGACGAGCAGGAGCAGGCGTTCCGCCGGCTGGGGCTGGCGGTGTCGAAGTACTGGGTGTGCAAGCGTGCCCCGGCGCACGCGGCCGAGGCACTGGAGTGCTTCGGCGGCAACGGGTACGTCGAAGAGTCGGGCATGCCGCGGCTCTACCGGGAGGCGCCGCTGTCGTCGATCTGGGAGGGCTCGGGCAACGTGGCGGCGCTGGACGCGTTGCGCGCGATGGGCCGCCAGCCGGAGTCGATGGCGGCGTTCTTCGCCGAGGTGGACCAGGCGGCCGGCGGCGACACCCGGCTGGACGACGCGGTGGACCGCGTCCGCAAGGAGCTGACCGACCTCGAGGGCATCGAGTACCGCGCGAGGCGGCTGGTCGAGGCGATGGCGCTGGTGCTGCAGGGATCGCTGCTGGTCCGCCACGGCCACCCGGCGGTGGCGGACGCGTTCTGCGCGTCCCGGTTCGGCGGCGACTGGGGCATCGCGTTCGGCACGCTCCCGGCCGGTGTGGACACGGGAGCGATCATCGAGCGCGCCGCGGCCGGTTAACCGGCCCGCTCGGCCCGCCGCCGGGCCAGCTCCTCGACGGCGCTGGGCAGGGTGGTCTCGAAGTCGATCAGCTTCGCCCAGGTCGGGGTGAGGACGATCCGCACCATGCCGTCGTAGAGGGAACGGACCTCGCGTTCCCACTCGACCCGCTGCTCGGGGGTCATCTCGTAGCTGCCGTTCAGCTGCAGGTACTCGTCCGGGATGCCGTCGACGACGTCCAGTTCCACGCGGCCGCGGATGAGGAGGATCTTGGGCGGGTGCGACTCGGTGTCGATGGTCAGGGCGACCGCCGGGTTGGCGCGCAGGGACGGCAGCTTCGGGGAGTTCTTCGCCGTGCACATGACGATCTCCGTGCCGTTCCAGGTGAAGGCGATCGGGATGCTGCGCGGGGTGCCGTCCTTGGCGACGTAGGCCAGCCGGGTCAGGTCGCGGGCCAGCAGCTCCCTGCTGAGCGGGCGGTCGAGCACCTCGGTGATCTCGTGCTGCGGCATGGTTGTCTCCTTCTCCGTGCGGGGCCTCTTCTGCCCCGGGGACGGAGCCGCACGGGCGTTCTCGACACGCCGGCGGAGATTTTTCAGCGGCCGAGGGCGTCGAGCGCGCCGGCGACCGCGGCGGCGCGCAGGTCCTCGACCGGGACGTCCGGGAACTGCATGCAGACGTCCTGCAGGCCGCCGAGGGCCAGGATGGCGCGGGTCTGCTGCGCCAGCGTCGGGTCCGGGCCGCAGATCAGGGCGGTGAGGCGGGTGCGCCAGCCCAGGACACGGTCGATCAGGCCCAGGTCGGCCAGGGTGGGCATCTCGGCCAGCAGCATCACCACGTCGGCGCGGTGGCGGTAGTTGAAGTCGAAGAAGCCTTCGATCAGCTCGCGCACCGGGGCGTCGCCGCGGGCTTCCTGGTCGAGGAGGAACTTCTCGCCGTCGTCGAGCAGGGGCCGGACGATGCTGCGGACCAGGTCGTCGCGCGAGGGGAAGTGGTAGTAGAGCGCGGGCTTGGTGATGCCGAGCCGGTCGGCGATGTCCTGCAGGCTGGTGCGCTGGACGCCTTGGCTGCTGAACAGTTCGCGGGCGACGTCGAGGATGCGCTGCTTGGTGTCGGAAGGCCTCGGCACCGCCCCAGCATAACTGACTTAACGATAGGTAAGGACCTGTGGTACAACTTACCTACCGTTAAGTCAGGGAGGTACTCATGCGGATCCTCGTCTCCGGCGCCAGCATCGCCGGCCCCGTGCTGGCGTACTGGCTCACCCGGCACGGCTTCGACGTCACCGTGGTCGAGCGCGCACCGGCGCTGCGCAAGACCGGCGGCCACGCCGTCGACCTCTTCCGCCCGGCCATGGACATCACCGAAAAGATGGGCGTCCTGCCGCGCGTGACCGCCCTCGCCACCGGCACGACCCGGATGACGGTGCACCGCGAAGGCAGCCGCCGTCCCCTCGGGGTGGACCTGTCGAAGGTCTTCCAGGCCACCTCCGACCGGCACGTCGAGATCATGCGCGACGACCTGTCCGAGATCTACTACGACGCCGGCCGCGACGACGTCGAGTACCTCTTCGGCGACTCGGTCACCGCCATCTCCCCCGACGGCGACGTCACCTTCGAGCACGCACCGGCCCGCCGGTTCGACCTCGTCGTCGGCGCCGACGGCCTGCACTCCACCGTCCGGCGTCTGGTGTTCGGCGAAGAGGCCGGGCTGACCACGTTCATCGGCGCCTACCTCGCCGTGCTGTCCCTGCCCGGCAAGTTCGGCCTCGACGGCGAAGCGGTCACCCACGTCGGGCCCGGGCGCAGCGCCTCGCTCTACAGCGCCCGGCACCTGGACGACGCGCGCGCGGTGTTCCTCTTCCGCCGCGCAGAGCCGCTGGACTACCACCACCGCGACGTCCCCCGGCAGCAGCAGCTGCTCCGGGCAGCGTTCTCCGGGATGCACCCGCAGGTCGACGGCTGGCTGGCCGGGCTCGACGGCCCCGGCCCGTTCTACTTCGACTCGATCACCCAGCTGCGCCTGGACACGTGGTCCCGCGGCCGGGTGACCCTCGTCGGCGACGCCGGCTACTGCCCCGGCCCGGCCGTCGGCGGCAGCACCAGCCTCGCCGTGCTCGGCGCGTACGTCCTCGCCGGCGAGCTCGCCGAAGCCGGCGGCGACCACGAACGCGCCTTCCCCGCCTACGAACGCGAAATGGGCGAGCTGGTGCGGCGCAGCCGGGCCTTCGCCGCCGGAGCCGCACGCAGCCTGATCCCCGCGTCGCGCGCCGGGGTGTGGGCGCTGGCCCGCGGCGGCCAGCTGGTCTCGGCGTTGCCGGCCGGGCTGACGCGGGCGGTCGCGAAGCTCAACACCGGCGGCGTGCGCATGCACGACTCGATGCAGGTCAAGGACTACGCGGCGAAGACCACGGCCTGAGGGCTGGAGGGGACCCGGTGGTGACGGCCCCCTCCAGCTTTCGACGACGGATGTCGGTCACCGGCGGATACCGGGCGGGCGCGCGGGAGTGAACCCGCGCGCCCGCACCCCCAGTGGCCCGGCGGAACCCGCCGTCGGGGACAGGAGACAACGAGTAGCGCGCTGGATACCGCGAAATCCGGCGGATTTCCGCCCGCCGCACCGGGCAGGTCGAGCGGCGAACGACGACCACGAGCTCTGGCGTCCCCTGCCGGCCAGTCGCCGGCCCGGCCCGGGGTCTCGCTCAGCCCGCCAACAGCCCCGGATCCCGCTCCGGCGTCCCCGCGGGCCACCACTCCCCGCCCTCGAGCCGGTACGGGTGCCAGCGGCCCCGGCGGTCCAGCCGCAACTGCACAAGCCCGACCGTGCACCGGTTCCGCTCGAACACCGGCTCCCCCTCGGCCTCCACCAGCGCCGCCCGCGCGGCCGCCAGCACCGGCTTCGGCGGCGTCCACGACGTCTCGAGCACCTCCAGCCCGTCCGGCCCGCCGTACCGCCACGCCGCGACCGCCCGCGCGAACTCGGTGCCCTCGCCCAGCCGCGGCTCCACCGCGGGGAACTCCGCCGCCAGGCGGACCGCGTCGTGCCGCCGTCCCGGCCACCCCCGCCCCGCCAGCAGTGCCTCCGCCTGGCCGGCCGCGTTGGCCGCCAGCAGCGCGAACGCCTCGGCCGGCACGCCCGGGGCCGCCGGGATCGACGGCGCGCCCGACGGGCGGAACGCGTCGAGATCGGGCAGCTCCCCCGGCACCCGGTCGGCGGCGGGCTCCGCGACCGGCACCGGCGCCGTGCGGCTCTCCAGCTCCTCCCGGATCTCCCGCTCGCCCTTGCCCCGCAGCAACAGCACCAGGAACGGATCCGCGTCCAGCAGCCACGACGCCTGGAACGACAACGCCGCCGCGTGCCGGCACGGCAGCTCCCAGCCCGGGCAGTCGCACTCGGGGTCGAGGTCGCCGATCCCCGGCAGCAGGTCGACGCCGGCCAGGTCGGGTGGCAGGTCCCGGTCCAGCAGGGCCGCCAGGTGCCCGGCGCGGGCGGCGACGCGGTCGAGCAACCGCGTCCACTCCGCCTCCGGCAGTTCCGCCAGCCGCAGCTGGGTGCGGTACGGGCCGCCGTCGGCGTCCTCGACCACCGCCGCGATCCGGCCCGGGCTGACCGTGATCGGGCCGACCAGGCCGGCCGCGGCGTACTTGCGCCCCTTCTTCAGCTGACGCAGGTCCAGCGCCGTGTCCTCCATCGCGCGTACCCACGCCCGGCCCCACCAGGAGCGGGTCGGGTGCCCGCCCGGTCCGAACGCGGGAAAGCCGCGCACCCGGTCGTCGCTCATCCGCGGCTCCTCAGCTCGACCAGCTCCGCCAGCTCGGTGTCCGACAGTTCCGTCAACGCGGCATCGCCACCGGCCAGCACCGCCTCGGCCAGCGCCCGCTTCTCCCGCAGCATCGCCGCGATCCGGTCCTCCACCGTGCCCTCGGCGACCAGCCGGTGCACCTGGACCGGCCGGGTCTGCCCGATCCGGTACGCCCGGTCGGTCGCCTGGTCCTCCACCGCCGGGTTCCACCAGCGGTCGAAGTGCACGACGTGGTCGGCGCGGGTGAGGTTCAGGCCCGTCCCGGCCGCCTTCAGCGACAGCAGGAACACCGGCACCTCACCGTTCTGGAACCGCGCCACCAGCTCCTCCCGCCGCGCCACCGGTGTCCCGCCGTGCAGCAGCTGCGTCGCGATCCCGCGCCCGGCCAGGTGCTTCTCCAGCAGCCGCGCCATCGCGACGTACTGGGTGAACACCAGCACCGCGCCGCCCTCGGCGAGGATGGTGTCCAGCAGCTCGTCGAGCAGCTCCACCTTCCCCGACCGGCCACCCGGCTGTTTCAGGTACTGCGCGGGGTGGTTGCAGATCTGCTTGAGCGCGGTCAGCAGCGTCACGATCCGGCCGCGCCGGGCCATCCCGTCACTCGCGGCGATCTCGGCCAGCATCTCCCGCACGACCGCCTCGTAGAGCGCCACCTGCTCCGCGCTCAACGCCACCGGCCGGTCGGTCTCGGTCTTCGACGGCAGCTCGGGCGCGATCCCCGGATCGGACTTGCGCCGCCGCAGCAGGAACGGCCGCAGCAACCGGGCCAGCCGCTCCGCCGCGGCCGGGTCGCCCGCCTCGATCGGCTTCGCCCAGCGTGCCCGGAACTCGCCCGACGACCCCAGCAGGCCCGGCGTGGTCCAGTCGAGGATCGCCCACAGCTCCGAGAGCGTGTTCTCCACCGGCGTCCCGGTCAGCGCCACCCGCGCCGCCGACGGCACCAGCCGCAACGCCTTCGCCGTGCCCGATCGGTGGTTTTTGACGTGCTGGGCCTCATCGGCGACCAGCAGGCCCCAGCGCACCGCGGCCAATGGCGCGGGATCGGCGCGCAGCGTGCCGTAGGTGGTCAGGACGAACCCGTCGGGCTCGTCGAGGGACCGGGCGCTGCCGTGGAAGCGCCGCACCGGCACGCCGGGGGCGAACCGGCGGATCTCCCGTTCCCAGTTGCCCAGCAGCGACGCCGGGCACACCACCAGCGTCGGCCCCGACGCCCGGTGCAGGTGCAGCGCGATCAGCGTGACCGTCTTGCCGAGGCCCATGTCGTCGGCCAGGCACCCGCCCAGCCCGAGGCCGGTGACGGTGGCCAGCCACTGCAGCCCCCGCAGCTGGTAGTCCCGCAGCGTCGCGGCCAGCCCGGACGGCGCCGCCTGCGGTTCCGCCGGCGCGGACAGCCGTTCCCGCAGCCGGGCCAGCCAGCCGCCGGTGACGACCTCGACCACCTCGCCGTCGACCTCGGTGGTCCCCGCCAGCACCGCGCCCAGCGCATCGACCGGCTTCAGCGGCTTGAGCGCCCGCTCCCGCGCCTTCGCCGCCAGCGCCGGGTCGACCAGCACCCAGTGGTCCCGCAGCCGCACCACCGGACGCCGTGCTTCGGCGAGGGCGTCCAGTTCCGCCTCGGTCAGCACCTCCCCGCCCAGCGCGAGCTGCCAGTCGAACGCCAGCGCGCGCCCGCCGCCGAAGAACGAGGGCAGGTCACCCGGGGCGTCGCCGGCCCGCACGACCGCCCGCGCGGTCAGCGAGCCCGCCAGCCCGGCCGGCCAGTGCAGGTCGATCCCGGCCGCCGCCAGCCGCGGCGCCGCGGCCGCGACCAGCTCGGTGACGTCGTCCTCGCCCAGCTCGAGCTCGCCGGGCACCGCCGAGGTCAGCAACGGCCCCAGCGCCGGCCACACCTGCGCGCCGCGGCGCAGCGCCAGCAGCACGTCGATGCGCGCCCGGGGCCCGAACCGCCCCGTCTCCCACAGCTGCGCCGCGTCGGCGACCTGCGCCGGATCGGCCAGGCTGTGCACCTGGACCACGGCCCGGTACCGGCCCGCGGCGAACCCGTCCGGCGCCTCCACCCGCAGGGACACCCGGATGCCCGAATCCAGGCCGGCGGCCAGCTCGTCCGCCCAGTCGCGCAGGGCGTCCGCGCGCTGCGGCGCGACGGCGGCGAACAACCGCGTCCCCGCCGCCTTGGCCGCGGCCGGCGTGCGCGGCAGCGTGTCGGCGACGGCGTCGAGGAACGCCCGCAGCAGCGGCCCCGGCGCGCGCTCGTCCGATGGCATCGCGGCCGCAAGGTCCCGCAGCCACGCCGCTTCCGCCGGTTCCAGCGGCCCGGCGCGCCAGGCGTCGTACCCGGCCGCGGTCACCCCCGGCAGCAGCCGTCCCGCCGCCACCAGCCGCAGCGCGGCCCGCGCCGCGGTCGCCCAGAAGGGATCGGGGCCGGCCAGCAGTTCCGGCAGCGCGCCCGCGACGGACAGCTCGCGGCCGTCGACCACCAGCCGTCCCGCCCGCGGTGGTTCGCCCGGTTCGAAATGGACGTTCAGTTCCCCAGCCTCCCGTACCGGCGCACCGACAACGGCACGAACACCGCCAGCAGCACCAGCGGCCAGGCCACCGCCATCGGCACCGCGTGCGCACTCACCCACGACGTCCCGGCCGCGCCGGGGTTGCCGAACAGCACCCGCGCCGCGGTCACCGTGGCGGACAACGGGTTCCACTCGGCCACGGTTCCCAGCCACGCCGGCATCGTCGAGGTCGCCACGAACGCGCTGGACAGGAAGCCGAACGGGAACTCCAGCGTCTGCGCCAGTGTCACCATCGCCGGGTCCGACGTCAGCAGGCCCAGGTAGATCCCGGCCCACACCAGTGCCGTGCGCAGCAGGAGCAGCAGGCCGAACGCGGCCAGCGTCTCGCCGAGGGTGCCGTGCGGGCGCCAGCCGACGACGAGGCCGCACCCGGCCAGCACGGCCAGGGCCAGCACGGCGTTGACCAGGTCCGCCGCCACCCGGCCGGTGAACACCGCCGAGGGTGCCATCGGCAGCGACCGGAACCGGTCGGTGACGCCCTTGCCGGTGTCGTCCAGCACCGCGATCATCGTGCCCGAGAGCCCGAAGGCCATGGTCATCGCGAACATCCCCGGCAGCAGGAACTCCCGGTAGGAACCGCCGCCGGGCACGCTCATCCCGCCGCCGAGCAGGTAGGCGAAGATCAGCACCATCAGGATCGGGAACGCCACCACCGTGGCCAGCCGGGCCGGGCGCCGCGCCAGCTGCGCCAGGTAACGCCCGGCCATCGTCCAGCCGTCTTCGACCGCCCACCTCATCGCGCCACCCCCGTCAGCTCCAGGAACACTTCGTCCAGCGTCGGGTGCCGCAGCGCCACGTCGGCGAACGGCAGCTCGGCCGCCGCCAGCGCCCGCACGACGTCGGTCAGCATCGACGGCTCGGCCGGCGCGCTGACCCTCAGCTCCTCGGTCACCGGCGCGGCACCGGTGACCCGGGCCAGCAGCGCCGCCGCGGCGCCCAGAGCGTCCGGATCGGAGAGCACCAGCTCGATCCGGGTCGCGCCGAGGGAGCCCTTCAGCTCCGCCGGGGTGCCTTCGGCGACCACACGGCCGTGCTCGACCAGCGAGATCCGGTCGGCCAGCCGGTCGGCCTCCTCCAGGTACTGCGTCGTGAGCAGCACCGTCGTGCCGTCGGCGACCAGCGACCGCACCGCCGTCCAGACTTCGCTGCGGCTGCGCGGGTCCAGCCCGGTCGTCGGCTCGTCCAGGAACAGCACCCGCGGCGCCGCCAGCAGTGACGCGGCCAGGTCCAGGCGCCGCCGCATCCCGCCCGAGTAGGCCGACACCGGCTTCGCCCCGGTCTCGGCCAGGCCGAACCGTTCGAGCAGCTCGTCCGCGCGGTGGGTCGCCTCGCGGCGGCCCAGGTGGTGCAGGCGGCCGAACAGGACCAGGTTCTGCCGCCCGGACAGGATCTCGTCGACCGCGGCCTGCTGCCCGACCAGCCCGATCGCCGAGCGCACCTGCGCCGGTTCGGTGGCGACGTCGAACCCGGCGACCCGGGCGATGCCGCCGTCGTGACGCAGCAGGGTCGAGAGCACGCGGACCGCGGTGGTTTTACCCGCGCCGTTGGGGCCCAGCAGGCCGCACAGGGTGCCGGCCGGGACCGAGAGGTCGAACCCGTCGAGGGCGTAGCTGTCGCCGTAGCGCTTGCGGAGCCCCTCGGCGTGGATCTGTGGAATCAACCCGCCCCCTTAACTATGTACGATGTACAGAGAACAGGTTAGCACAACTCTGTACGTCGTACGGAAATCGGGTGGGCAGAATGACCGGGGTGAGCACGCAGGAGAACGGTGACGGCGACCCGCGGCGGGCGATCGAGCTGCTCTGGGGCATCTCGCCACCCCCGCGCCGCGGCCCGAAACCCAAGCTCGCCACCGCCGACGTCGTCCGCGCCGCGGTCGCGCTCGCCGACGCCGAGGACCTCGACGCGGTCACCATCCGCCGGGTCGCCGAACAGCTCGGCGTCTCCCCCATGTCCCTCTACACCTACGTACCCGGCCGGGCCGAGCTGCTGGACCTGATGACCGACCACGTCCACGGCGAGCTGACCGACCCCGAGGAGGGCCTCGGCTGGCGGGCCGCGCTGACCGCCGTCGCCGAAGACCAGTGGGCGCTGCTGCACCGCCACCCCTGGCTGCTGCAGGTCCCCACCGGCCGCCCGCCGCTCGGCCCGAACAGCTTCGCCAAGTACGAGCGCGAGCTGCGCGCGGTCGAGGGCATCGGCCTCGGCGACGTCGAGATGGACGCCGTGGCCGGCCTCGTCACCGGCCTGGTCCGCACCACCGCGCGCAGCTCGCTCGACAACGCCCGCCTGGCCCGCACCACCGGCCTGACCGACGCCCAGTGGTGGGAGCGCGCCTGGCCGGTGCTGGCCGGCATCCCGGCCGCCGACGCGGCGCACTACCCGATCTCCTCCCGCGTCGGCCAAGCCGCCGGCGCGGCCCACAACGCCGCCGAAAACCCGGCCCACGCCTTCCGCTTCGGCCTCGCCCGCGTCCTCGACGGCATCGAAATGCTCGTTCTACAGCGCCAGCAGTAGCCGGGCGGGGCGCCAGGTGCCGCCGTCGGGTGCCCGCGGCACGTCCTCGGTCAGCGCCAGGTCCGGGAACCGGTCGAACAGCATCGACAACGCCACCTCGGTCTGCACCCGCGAAATCGACGCGCCCAGGCAGAAGTGCGGCCCGTGCGAGAAGCCCAGCTGCGCCGGCCCCGACCGGGTGACGTCGAAGCGGTCCGGCTCGGCGAACACCCGCGGGTCGCGATCGGCGGCCACCAGCGCCGCCGTCACCCGCTCGCCCTTGCCGATCAGCCGGCCGTCGATCTCGACGTCTTCGCGCGCGAACCGCGGAGTGGCCAGCAGCTGCGGGCTGCAGAAGCGCATCAGCTCCTCCACCGCGCCCGGCCACAACCCCGGGTCCGCCCGCAGCAGGTCCAGCTGGTCCGGGTGCCGCAGCAGCGTCTCGACGGCGTTGGCGATGAGGTTCACCGGCGTCTGCCCGCCCAGGACCAAGTGCCAGACCAGGGTGACCAGCTCCGTGTCGGTGAGCCGGTCACCGTCCTCGGCCTGGACGCGCACCAGCTCGCCGATGAGGTCGTCGCCCGGCTGGGCGCGGTTGCGCGCCACGGCTTCCTTCGCGCCTTCGATGATCGCGGGGATCGCCTCGGCGAAGTCCGGGCCCAGCCCGCCGGCCACCGCGGCGCCGTAGCCGCGCCAGCGCGGCCGGTCCGCCTCCGGGATGCCGACCAGCTCGCAGATGACGTCGATCGGCAGCGGCCGCGCGAAGTGCGGCACCAGGTCGGCCACGCCGTCCTCGGCGTGCCCGGGCAGCTCGTCCAGCAGCCGCCCGGTGATCGCCGCCAGCCGCGGCCGCAGCTGCGCCGCCCGCTTGGGCGTGAACGCCGGGGCGACCAGCCGCCGCAGCCGCAGGTGCTCCGGCCCGTCCTTCTCCGCCATCGTCTCCAGGTACGCCAGGCAGTGCTCGGGAAGGCCGGGCGGGCGCAGGAAGCTGCCGGAGTTCACCTCGAACCGCGGGTCGCTCAGCATCGCGCGGGCCTCGCGGTAGCGGGTCAGGGCCCAGAAGGGCCCGAAGCCGGGGATGACCAGCTTGGCCACCGCGGCCGCTTCCCGCGCGTGGTCGTAGGCGGTGAACGGGTCGGTGAGCACCTTCGGGTCGGTCAGGTCGATCTCGGGGATCATCCACCACTCCAGATGTTAAAGTCAGATGTTCTTATCATCTCAGTGGTGACGGTATCTTGGCTCCCGACCCCGCGGCAAGGAGGACGATGGCCAGGCTCAGCCGAGCGGAAACGCAGGAGCGCAACCGCGCCAAGGTGCTCACCGCCGCCCGCGACGAGTTCGCCCGGCGCGGCTTCCGCGAGGCGAAGATCGACGTCATCGCCGAACGCGCCGAGCTCACCCGCGGCGCGGTCTACTCCAACTTCCCCGGCAAACGCGCCCTCTACTTCGCGGTACTGGCCGACCTCGCCGAACACGCGCCCCGGCCCGCCACCCCACCGCCGGACCCCGCCGCGGCCGACGTCCTCGCCGCGTTCGCCCGCGCCTGGATCGCCCGGCTCCCCCTGGCCACCGACAGCGACAGCGAAGACACCCGCCTCGCCCGCGACCTGCTCCCGGAAATCCTCGCCGACGACCACACCCGCCGCCCGTTCGCCCAGCTCATGCAGGTCGAAGCGATCCTGCTCGGGCTCGCCCTCGAACGCGTGCGCCCGGGACGGCGGCTCGTGCGCGTCGCCGAAGCCGCGCTGACCACGCTGCACGGCGCGAGCCAGCTCGCCGCCGCCGCACCCGGCTTCGGCGAACCGTTCCACCTCGTCACCGCCTGCGCCGCCCTGCTCGACCTGGACCTCGCCGACGACCGGCCGGCCGAGCCGCCGATCACCACCCCGGCCGTCCCCGACGGCCGGGCGTGGGACCCGCCGTCCGCCACCGACCTGCTCACCGGCGGCACCTTCCGGCCCGGCGACGGTGTCGTCACCGTCCTGGGCCTGCACCGCGCCGCCGCCTTCGAAGAAGCCGTCCGCGCCGGCGCCGACGTCACGGCCGTGCTCGTCACCAGCGACCCCGGCGAACTCGCCCCGCTGGCCCGGCTCGCCCTCGCCGACCTGCGCAGCTGCCTCGACCAGGCGATCGCCGCCCCGGCCCGGCCCCGGCTGCGGCTGGTCTGCGACGCCCGCGGCGACCTCGCCGCGGCCGCCGGCGTCACCGCCGTCAGCGACGCCACCGAGACCGCCGTCCGCGTCGAAGCCGGCCGGATCGTCGCCCGGGCCGAAGGATTCGGCGCCTGTCACGCCGCCGCTGTCGGTCCGGAGCCGTCGCGTTCGTCGGAGGGGTGAAACCGGCGGGAAGGAGCGGGTGGTGGACATCGAGACCGCGGTCGCCGAGGCGTTCCGGCAGGAGTGGGGCCAGGTCGTGGCCACGCTCATCCGGATCACCGGCGACTGGGACCTCGCCGAGGAATGCGCCCAGGAGGCCTTCGCCCTCGCCTTGCGCACCTGGCCGCGCGACGGCGTCCCCGGCCGGCCCGGCGCCTGGCTGACCACCACCGCCCGCAACCGGGCCACCGACCGGCTCCGCCGCGACGCCCTCGGCGCCGCCAAGCTCCGGGAGGCCGGCCGCATGGACGTCCACGACGAACCCGAACCCGACGACAGCGGCGTCACCGACGACCGGCTGCGGCTCATCTTCACCTGCTGCCACCCCGCACTGGCCACCGAAGCCCAGGTCGCGCTGGCCCTGCGCACGCTGGCCGGGCTGTCCACCGCCGAGATCGCCCGCGCCTTCCTCGTCCCCGAAGCGACCATGTCCCAGCGGCTCGTGCGGGTGAAGCGCAAGATCCGCCACGCCCGCATCCCCTACCGCGTCCCGCCCGCGCACCTGCTGCCCGAACGCACCGCCGCCGTGCTCGGCGTGCTCTACCTGACCTTCAGCGAGGGCTACTCCGCCAGCGCCGGGCCCGACCTGCTCCGCCCCGACCTCGCCGCCGAAGCACTCCGGCTCGCCCGCACCCTCGCCGAGCTGATGCCCGACGAACCCGAAGTCCTCGGCCTGCTCGCCCTGATGCTGCTGCAGCACGCCCGCCGCGCCACCCGCACCGACGACGGCGGCGTCCTCGTCCCCCTCGAAGAGCAGGACCGCACCCGCTGGGACACCGCCGCGATCACCGAAGGCACCGGGATCCTGGAGGCCGCGCTGCGGCGCCGCCGTCCCGGGCCCTACCAGATCCAGGCCGCCATCGCCGCCTGCCACGCCACCGCCGCCCACCCCGCCGACACCGACTGGCCCCAGATCACCGGCCTCTACGACCAGCTGCGCAAGCACGTCCCCAGCGCCGTCGTCGAACTCAACCGCGCCATCGCGGTCGGCATGGCCGACGGCCCGGAAGCCGGCCTCGCCCTCCTCGACGCCCTCCCGCTGCACGGCTACCACCTGCTCGCCGCCACCCGCGCCGACTTCCTGCGCCGCCTCGGCCGCCACGACGAAGCCGCCCACTGGTACCGCGAGGCCCGCAACCTCGCCGGCACCGACGCCGAACGCGCCTACCTCACCCGGAGAATCTCGGAACTGGTGTCGGTCCCCGGCGAGCCCGTTCGTCGGGCTGGTGAAGCCCGACCACCGGAGGAACACCCATGACCACCCTCGCCGTTCCCGGCGCCACGCTCACCTACGACGTCCAGGGCCACGGCCCGATCCTGCTGCTGGTCCCCGGCGGCCCCGCCGACGCCATGGTCTTCACCCACATCCGGCCGCTGCTGGCCGAAGACCACACCGTCGTCACCTACGACCCGCGCGGCCTGTCCCGCAGCCCCCTCACCGGCACGCCCGGCCCGGACGTGCTCCGCGACCACGCCGAGGACGTCCACCGGCTGCTCGCCGAGGTCGGCCCCGCCGACGTCCTGGCCAGCAGCGGCGGCGCGATCACCCTGCTCGAACACCTGCGCCACCACGCCGCCGACGTCCGCACCGTCGTGCTGCACGAACCACCCGTCACCCGTTACCTGCCCGCCGGGCCCGACGTCCCCGCACTGTTCCGCGAACAAGGCCTCGCTGCCGCCTTCGCCGCGTTCATGAAGGTGGTCGGCGTCGACCCCGCGCCGCCGCTCGACCCGCGCGCCGAAGGCAACTTCGCCTACTTCTTCGGGCACCTCATGCCGGCGACGGGCGCCTACGAGCCCGACCTCGACGCACTGCGGGCCACCCCGGCCCGCCTGGTCGTCGCCATCGGCGAGGAGTCCACCGGACTGCCGGTCCACCGGGCCGCCCGCGACCTGGCCACCGCCCTCGGGACCGGCACCGAGGTGTTCCCGGGCGGGCACGGCGGGTTCGACACCCACGCCGACGCGTTCGCCGCCCGCCTGCGCGACGTCCTGGAAGGATGCTGACATGCAGTACCTGCTGATGATCTGCGGCGACGAAACCGCCGAAGAACACGCCAACGACGGCTGCGGCGGCTGGAGCGAGGAAATGCAGCACCGCGGCATCATCCGCGGCGGCGGCGGCCTGCGCCCGCCGACGGAAGCCACCACGATCCGCGTCCGCGACGGCGAAGTGCTGCTCACCGACGGACCGTTCACCGAAGCCAAGGAACAGATCGGCGGCTTCGTCATCCTGGACTGCGCCGACCTCGACGAAGCCCTCGAACTCGCCGCCCGCCACCCGGCCGCGACCTACGGCAGCATCGAGGTCCGCCCGATGCTCGGACCGGAGGACTTCGCCTGAGACCGCCTCGCGCGGCTACCCCCGGCTGGTGAGCACGGCCGCGACCAGACAGCCGAACCCGGCCGTGCTCACCACCGCGCGCACCGCGTTCCAGCGCACCCACACCGTCTCGAACGCCGCCCGCACCGCCGCATAGTCGTCACCGCCGGACTCCAAGGCGTTGTTCAGCGGGATGTTGACCGCCGCGGTGATCACCACCATCGCCGCCAGCAGCACGAACCCCGCGATCACCCACGGGCGCGGTCCCGGGTTCAGGAACACCGCCACCCCGGCCAGCAGCGGCGCGCCCAGGAACGTCAGCAGGAACACCGGGTTCACGATCGCGATGTTGATCCCGCGCATGCCCTCCACGAACGTCCGGTCGTCCCCGCGCCCCAAGCCCGGCATGACCGAACAGGCGTAGGCGTAGAACAGCCCCGCGACCAGCCCCGCCGCGACCAGCGCGGCCACCAGCACCACCGTCGACATCGGTTTCACCGCGCCCAGACCCCGGTCGCCGCCGCGTCACGCGCGAACGCGGCGAAATCCGTCGCCGGACGGCCCAGCACCCGTTCCACGTCCGGCGTCACCGACGCGTTGCGCCCGTCCAGCACCCGCGCGAACAACTCGGTCAGTGCGCCGATCTCCGCCTCCGGCACCCCCTGGCCCGCCGCCGCGGCAGCGAATTCCCCCGGTGAAACCGGCACGTAGCGGACATCCCGGCCCGACGCGGCGGCGATTTCCGCGGCCGCGCCGGCGAAGCTCAGCAACCGCGGCCCGGTCAGCTCGTACCGCACACCGGTGTGGCCGGGCTCGGTCAGCACCCGCACCGCCACGTCGGCGAGGTCGCGGACGTCGACGAACGGCTCGGTCACCGTCCCCGCCGGCAGCACGATCTCCCCGGCCCGGACGGCGTCGAGCAGGAAGTGCTCGCTGAAGTTCTGCGCGAACCAGCTGCAGCACAGGATCGTCCAGCCGGTCCCGGACTCCCGGACGATCCGTTCGCACGCCTCGGCTTCCTCTTCGCCGCGGCCCGACAGCAGCACCAGGTGCCGCACCCCGGACGCCACCGCGAGCTCGGTGAACGCCCGGATGTCGCCGGCGGCCTCCGGCGCCACCAGATCGGGGTAGTAGGTCAGGTAGACCGCGTCGACGCCGTCGAGCACCGCAGCCCAGGTCTCCCGCTTGCTCCAGTCGAACGGCGGCACCCCGTGCCGCGACGTGATCCGCGTCGGCAGGCCGCGCTCGCGCAGCCGGTCCGCCACCCGGCGCCCGGTCTTGCCGGTGCCGCCCACCACCAGGAAGTTCGTTGTCATGCCCCCAGTCAAGCCGCCGCCGGTGAGACTCTCCATAGTTCACAGGCTCGATAACATGCTTCAGCGTCTACATTGGGGACATGGACCCGCTCGCTGCGCTCCTCGACGGCCCCCGCGCCCACGGCGCGTTCCTGCTGCGCTCGGTGCTGACCCCGCCGTGGTCGCTGCGGATCGAGGACCGCGCACCGCTGACGGTGGTGGCCGTGGTCCGCGGCGAAGCGTGGATCGTGCCCGACGGCGGCGAAGGCGTCCTGCTCGGCGAAGGCGACGTCGCGATCACCCGCGGCCCCGACCCGTACCTGGTCGCCGACCACCCGGCGACCCCGCCGCAGGCGCTCATCCTGCCCGGCCAGGAGTGCCGCACCCCCGACGGCGGGCACCTGACCGACCTCGCCGACGTCGGGGTCCGCACCTGGGGCCACGGCAGCGACGGCCCGGTCGTGCTGCTCACCGGCACCTACGGCATGGAAGGGGAGATCAGCCGGAAACTGCTCGCCGCGCTGCCCGCGCTGATCGTCCTGCGCGCCGGCGACTGGCCCACCCCGCTCGTCGGGCTGCTCGCCGCCGAGATCGGCCGGGACGTCCCCGGCCAGGAAGCCGTCCTCGACCGGCTGCTGGACCTGCTGCTGATCGCCGCGTTGCGCGCCTGGTTCGACCGGCCCGACACCCGCGCCCCCGCGTGGTACCGCGCACACGAAGACCCGGTGGCCGGCCAGGCGCTGCGGCTGCTGCAACACCAGCCGGCCGAACCGTGGACGGTCGCCAAGCTCGCCGCCGACGTCGGCGTGTCCCGGGCCGCCCTGGCCCGCCGGTTCACGGCCGCGGTGGGCGAGACCCCGATGGCGTACCTGGCGGGGTGGCGGCTCGCGCTGGCCGCGGACCTGCTGCGCCAGCACCCGGAGACGACGATCGCCTCGATCGCCCGCCAGGTCGGCTACGGCAGCGCGTTCGCGCTCAGCGCGGCGTTCAAACGCGAGTTCGGCGTCAGCCCCCGGGACTACCGGGGCCGGTAGCCCCGGCCGTCACTTCAGCTCGTCGCCGAGCCGGTCGAGCCACTCGCCGGTGCCCTGCTCGCGCCACTCCGGCTTCTCGGCACCGTCGAGGAAGGTGTCCTGCTCGGTCAGCACCAGCCGCGTGCCGCCGCCTTCGGCGAACAGCTCCACCGTCGTGGTCGAGACGGTCGCGAGCGCGCCGTCGCCGGTGAGCGTGCCGGAGAAGACGATCCGCTCCTCGGGCACGATGTCGTGGTAGGTCGCGACAAAACTCAGCACCCCGCCGCTCGGGGTGCGGCCTTCGACAGCTTCGCGGCCCCCGGCGCGGAAGTCCAGTTCGTGCTCACCCGCGGAGACGAACCAGCGCTTCTTCGCCTCCGGGTCCGACCAGGCGGCGAACACCCGCTCCGGCGGCACGGGGTAGGTGCGCTCCAGGGTGAACGTGCTGTGCAAGACGGTCATGACGTGCTCCCTTCCGGCGTTCCGGGCGGCTCGGCGAGGAAGTCGCCGAGCCGGTCGAGCCTGCTCTCCCACGTGGTGCGCTGCCGGCCCAGCCACTGTTCACCCGCGCGCAGCGCCTCCGGCTCGATCCGGCAGGTGCGCACGCGGCCGGCCTTCTCCGACCGCACGATCCCGGCGGCCTCCAGCACCTGCAGGTGCTGCACGACGGCGGCCAGCGACATGGTCAGCGGTTCGGCCAGCTCACTGACCGACGCCGGCCCGCGCACGAGCCGCGCCACCAGCGCCCGCCGGGTCCGGTCACCCAACGCGCGGAACACCAGGTCCAGCGACTCCTCATGGTTAAGCACCTACTTAAGTTAACGCGGCAGGCCAGAACGGTCAAGTAGCTGCTTAAGTTTTTCCGGCAGCTCGGGTACCTCCCGCAGCGTGGCGAGCACGTGCTCGGCCGCGTCGGCCCGGCCGGCCGCGGAACGCAGTTCGGCTCCGAGGTTCGTCGTGGTTTCGTGCATCGACCGGACGGTCTGCTCGTGCGCCGCCTGCAGTTCCGCGAGACGCTGGTCGAAGCCGGCGCGCAGGCGCTCAGCGTCGTCGCGAGCACGCTCCAGGACCGCTTCGTGCGCCGCGGCCGCCTTCACGTTCTCGTCGCGCGCTGCCCTGAGCGCGGCTTCGTGCTCTTCGCGGGCTGCGTCGAGGCGCTGCTGGACGGCCTCTGCTCGGGTTTCGGCCGCCTCCGCCCGGGCGACGGCAGCCTGGCCGCGGCTGCGTTCCTCCTCGGACGCGGTCCGGGCGGCCGTCAGCTCGGCGGTCAGGGTGGCGATCGTCGCGGCGCGCTCACCGGCGAGCGCCGCGGAGGCGTCGGCCCGGTCGGCGACGCGGGCGAGCTCGTCGCGGACGGCGGCCAGCTGCCCTTCGGCCCGCTGCTGCTCCTGCACCGCGGCGCGCCGGGCCGCCCGTTCCTCGTCCCGTTCCCGGAGCGCTTCGGCCTGCTGTCGTTCCGCCGACGCGGCGGCGGCCACCGCGGCCTCGGCCATCTCGCGGGCTTGCGCCGCTTCGGCGTCCGCGCGGCCACGCTGCAGCCGGTGCTCGTCCGCCTCGGCCAGGGCCGCGTCCCGCTCGGCGAGGGCGGTGGCGGTGGTGGCCTCGAGCTGGTGGCGCAGCGTCGTGAGCGTCTCCACCAGCCCGCGGGCCGGCTCGAGCACCCGGTCGACCTGGCCGGCGAGCGCGGTGACGGCGGTGTCGTCCAGTTCGGTGTCGCTCTCCCGCAGCGACTCGGCGTCCGAGAGCACGGCCTCGGCGTCACGGCAGCTGAGGTTGCGGCGCCCCCAGGTCTTCCCGTCCTGGCAGAACCGCGCCCGGCTCCCACGCCCCACCGCCGGCGGCAGCGGCGCGCCACACCTCCGGTACTCGCACACCCGCACCTGACCAGCATCTTCCGTCATGATCAGGACCCTATCAAAGCTTCTAATCAGAATCAGAAGTAGCTGTTCAAAATCAGAACAGACACTCCGACTGGTCTGAGTTGGGATAAGGTCACATATCCCAACTCAGAACCACCAAGGAGCCCCCGGGGTAACAGCGGAGACCGGATGGGCGAGTCTGGGACCGTGAACGATGCCCCGCGCGCCCAGGTGATCACCCAGCTGCGGACTCTCGAAGGCACCAGCTACAGCGTTGCGCTGACCCATCGCCCCTGGGAACTCCCGGTGGATGCGGTGGCGGTCTCCGTCGGCGGCGGGTTCGGGCAGGTCGCCGACGCCGTGCAGCAGGAGTTCCCCGACGCGGACTGGGATTCGATCGTCCTTGACCAGGTCAAACCCGGCTCGCCGGCCGTGCTCCACCTGGGTGACCACAGCTCCCACCCGCAGCCGAACATGGTCGTTCTGGCCACGCCCCACGCTCCGGACGAGGGCAATTCGGCGACCGCCTCGGCGATTCTCACGGCCGCCAAGGCCGCGATCCTCGCCGCCGGCGGTGCCGGGGCGGCATCCGTTGCCCTGCCCCTGTTCGCCACCGGGCAACTGGGCATGGATCCACAGGTCGCGGCCGACGCCCTGATCGAGGGGGCAATCTCCGCCCGGGCCGCGGTGGACAAGGTGTTCTTCTTTTCCCACCGCCAGGATCAGGTGGACATCATCGCCGAGCGTTGGAAGGCGGCCCGCCTCCCGGGGCACGGGTTCTCGGCCGACGAACTCGCGGGCGGGCTGGCCAAGGACCTGGTCGACCCCAACGAATGCATCCCGCTGAGCCGGGACCACCTCGACGTCAAGCCGTACGTTTCCATGCTGGCCACGGTGATCGCCGCGAAGGACACGCCGCTGCCGCTGTCGGTCGGGGTGTTCGGCGAGTGGGGCGCCGGGAAGAGCTTCTTCATGGGCATGCTCCGCGGCCAGGTCAAAGAGCTGGAAGGCACGCCCGGCCAGTGCCGGAAGATCGCGCAGGTCGGGTTCAACGCCTGGCACTACGCGGACGCGAACCTCTGGGCCAGCCTCGGCGACGAGATCTTCCGCCAGCTCGCCGAACCGCTCCGGCAACCGGGCGAGCCGGACGCCGAGCACGCCGCGCGCCTTCGCGAAGGCGCGCGGCTGCGCGAGCGCCTCGCCGGTGAACTCGAACAGCGCAAGCAGCTGACCGCGGTGACCGAGCGCGCCCAGGCGGAAGCCGCGGCGCTGGAGCGCAAGATCAGCGAAGCACGGGGCAGCCGCCGGATCCGCGCCCGCGACTTGGTCCGCGCGCTGGCGAAGTCGCCGGTCGTCCGGGCGGAGTACGCCGGGGTGTGGCGGAAACTCGGTGTCGGCGACGCGGCCGAGCAAGGCCTGCTGCTGGCCGACCAGCTCCGCGGAGCACACTCGGAAACGGAAGTGCTGGTGCGGCTCTCGCGCTACCGCCACGGCCGGACCGCGCTGATCACCGCGGCCGTCGCGCTGTCGGGCGTGGCCGTCCTCGCGGCGTTCGCGCCCGACATCCGGAACTGGCTGATCGGCATCGGTGCCGCCTTCGCCGCCCTCCTGGCCGGCGGGCTCACGATGGTCACGGCGGCCCGCGGCGGCCTGCGAAAACTGCGCGTCCTCGCCGAAGAGCTGCGGACCGGCCTGAACGACGACGCGCACTCTGAAATCGCCGCCCTGCGCAAGGCGGACGCCGAGCAGCAGATCGCCGAACGGCAGCTGGCCGAAGTCGTCGACCGGATCGGGGAACTGGGCAGGCAGCTCACCGAGCTGACGCCGGGACGACGGCTCTACACCTTCCTGGCCGAGCGGTCCCGCGCCGACGACTACCACGGCAACCTGGGCCTCATCTCCACGATCCGGAAGGACTTCGAGAAGCTCGTCGCGCTGATGACCGAGCCCCGCGACGGAGACGAAGCCGGCCCGGTGGACCGCATCGTGCTCTACATCGACGACCTCGACCGCTGCAGCCCGCGCCAGGTCGTCGACGTGCTCCAAGCGGTGCACCTGCTGCTGGCGTTCGACCTGTTCGTGGTGGTCGTCGGCGTGGACCCGCGCTGGCTGCTGCGGTCGCTGAGCGCGCACTACGACCGGCTGATCGAAGCCGGTCCCGTCGCGCGGGCCGACGGCTGGCACGTCACCCCGGAGGACTACCTCGAGAAGATCCTCAACATCCCGCTCGTCCTGCCCCGGATGCCCGCCGGCAGCCTCCGGCGGCTGCTGGACGGGATGGCCGCACCGCAGGCCGCCGCACCGGTGCCGTCGGCTGCGCCGGAGCCGGAGGCGGAACCGCCGGCACCCTCCCGGTGGGACAGCCCCGTCACCGGCCCGTGGGTGGAGCGCGGCTCGCAGGTGGGCGCGCAGCTGGACCCCGCCGGGCCGCCCGCGCCACCGCGTCCGCTGACCGAACCGGAAATCGCCCTGCTCGCGCGCCTGGACCAGCTGGTCGACACACCCCGGGACGCGAAACGGCTCATCAACCTCTACCGGATGCTGCGAGCGACCCGCGACCTTTCGGATGCCTCCGCCTTCCTCGGCGGTGAGTTCGAAGCCGTGGCTGTGCTGCTCGGGACCTGCACCGCACACGGGCGTCTGCTGGGCCGGTTCACCGACGCGTTGCTTCGCCAGGCGCCCCAGACGTCGTGGGCGGATTTCGTGACCGACCTGCAGCCGGTGGAGAACGGCGGTCAGTGGCGCAGCGAGGTCATCGGTGCGATCACCGACGGCGAGGTCGCGCACTGGGCACACTTGCACCGCAGCCTGTCCGACCTCGCGCCGTCGATCACGCTGGCCGACGTGCGCGTGTTCCAGGCCTGGGCCCCGCGCGTCCGCCGCTTCTCCTACGTCCTCTCACCGGCCGCCCGCTGACGGCACGACGCGCGCTTGCGCTCCAGCAGAGCCCGCTCCGCCGTGTTGCGGGTGAGCTCGATGGCCACCGTGTAGGCCTCGGCCGCCTCCTCCGGGCGGCCCACCCGCGCCAGCAGATCCGCGCGGATCGCGTGGAACAGCGGGAACCGCGGCAGCTCCAGGGCTTCGACCAGCGCGAGCGCCACGGCGGGCCCGTCGACCTCGGCGACCGCCACCGCCCGGTTCAGCGCCACCACCGGCGTCGGCGTCCACGCCAGCAGCTGGTCGTACAACGCCTTGACCTGCGCCCAGTCCGTGGGCGCGGCGCTGTGGACGGCCTGGATCGCCGCCTGGATCTGGTACGGGCCCGGCTGGTTGCGGCGCAGGCAGCCGCGGACGATGTCCTGCCCCTCGGCGATCAGGTCCGCGTCCCAGCGCGACCGGTCCTGGTCGGCCAGCAGCACGATCTCGCCCGCCGCGGTCGTGCGCGACGCACGGCGGGCGTCGATCAGCAGCATCAGCGCGAGCAGACCCTGCACCTCCGGCTCGTCCGGCATCAGCTCCGCCAGCACGCGGGTGAGCCGGATCGCCTCGCGGCACAGCTCGGCGCGGATCAGCTCCTCCCCCGCGCTGGCCGCGTACCCCTCGTTGAAGACCAGGTACAGCACGGCGAGCACCGCGGCCAGCCGGTCGGGCAGGTCGGCGTCGCGCGGGACGCGGTACGGGATGCCCGCGTCGCGGATCTTGTTCTTCGCACGGACGATCCGCTGCGCCATGGTGGGCTCGGGGACCAGGAACGCGGCCGCGATCTGGGCGGTGCTCAGCCCGCCGAGCAGCCGCAGGGTCAGCGCGACCTGCGCCGGGCGGGCCAGCGCCGGGTGGCAGCAGGTGAAGATCAGCCGGAGCCGGTCGTCGGGCACGGCGCCCTCCTCCACGGGCTCGGCTGTGACATCCGGAAGTGCGGCGTGCAGCAACGCCGCCTGGGCGTGCTTGTCCGCCCGCGCGGCCTCGCGGCGCAGCCGGTCGACGGCGCGGTTGCGGGCGGTGGTGATGATCCAGCCCGCCGGGCTCGGCGGGAGCCCGGCGGGCGGCCAGCGCCGCACGGCCTCGGCGAAGGCGTCCTGCACGGCCTCCTCGGCGACGTCGATGTCCCCGAAGACCCGCACCAGCACCGACACCGCCCGGCCGTACTCGGCGACGAAGACCTCCTCGACGCTCATCCCCGAAACGGCCGCACCTCCACCGGCAGCGGCGCGACGGCCTCGGCGAGCCGGCCACCCCACGTGAGCGCGGCATCGAGATCGGGCGCGGTGATGATGGTGAACCCGCCGAGGTGCTCCTTGCCTTCGCTGTAGGGGCCGTCGGTGACGAGGGTGTCCCCGTCGGCGGCGCGCAGCACGGTCGCGCTCGACGGCGGGTGCAGCCCGCCGGCGAACACCCACGCCCCGGCCTCCTGGAGGTCGGCGTTGAGCGTGTCGAGCTTGCGGGTGATGCCCGCCAGGACCTCCGGCGGCGGGGTCGGGCCGTCGGGCTGGTAGATGCTGAGCAGGTACTGCTTCACGTCGTCCTCCTCGGTGTCTCACCGCTGATACGAACGGCACCCGCGTGGATCGACACGTCCGACCGGAAAACCTACCGAGATCCACTAACCTCGGCGCGTGCCCGACCTCGAACCGGTGACCCACGCCGCACTGAGCGCCCGCGAACGGCTGGCGCTGCTGGACGAGGCCGCCGCCCGGCACGTCGACCAACAGCGGCCGCCCAACACGCTCAAGGCCTACGCCCAGGACTGGCAGGTCTGGCAGGACTACACCGCCGAGGCCGGCATCCCGCCGCTGTCGGCGACGATCGGCGCGCTGACCGGCTTCGTCGTCTGGCTGGAACGCGGCCGCACGCTGCGACCGGACGAACGGGCCGTGCCGGAGGTGCCCGAACGGGCCGCCCCGGCGGCGCCGTCGACGATCGAGCGGCGGCTCACCGGCGCGCTCGCCGGGCTGCGCCACCACAAGGTGCTCGTCGATCCCGAAGCCAGCCGCGCCGCGTGGCGGGCGCTGAAGGGGTACCGGCAGCGGCTGGCCAGGGAGGGCGTCCAGCGCGGCCGCGGCAAGGCCACCATGGTCACCCTCGCCGATCTGCGGGCGATGTCACGGGCCTGTCCGGACACCCTCGCCGGCGCTCGCGACCGGGCGATGCTGCTGATCGGCTTCCCGATCGCCGCGCGCTGCTCCGACCTGGCGAACCTGCTGGTCACCGACGTGCAGCCGGTCGACGACCGGGGACTGGCGGTGACCGTCCGGCACGGCAAGAGCACCGGCGACATGGTCGTCCCGCGGCGCGAGAGCCCCGACACCGACCCGGTGCGGGCCTGGCACGCCTGGCGGTCGGGCGCGGGCCTCACCGAGGGGCCGGCGTTCCGCCGCGTCGACCGGCACGGCAACGTCGGCGAGCCCGCGCTGAGCACGACCGGGGTCAACCAGATCCTCACCCGGGCCGGGGTCCGCGCGGGCCTGCCGTACCCGGTGACCGGGCACTCGCTGCGATCCGGCTTCGCCACCGAAGCCCGCCGGGCCGGGGCCGACGACCTCGCGATCGCCGACCAGGGCCGCTGGGTGCGCGGCAGCCGGGCGCTGTACGAGTACATCCGCCGCGTCGACCAGTGGAACGACAACGCGGCCGGTGCGCTCGACCTCTGATCACCGTGGCCGGATCGGCACCGAACGACACAGTTACGGCGCTGATCGGGTGGCGCCGACGACTTCCCCGTCCAAGCGGGCGAGCCAGCTGCCGCAGACGCAGCGCACGTAGTCGAGGCGGTGGGTGACGGGCTGCGCCGCGGCCGCCGGGAGTTCGGCGAGCGGCCAGCCGCAGCGGGGGCAACGGTTCCGGTCCATGCCCCGATCGTGCTGTAATGGCTTTGTGCACTTCAACCCTTACGGCGGCCCGGCCGCGCTGGTGGCCGCCGACCTGGTCAACGCCGGGTCCGCGAGCGAGCTCCTGGGGGGAATGGTCCGCAACGGCATGGCCATCGAGGCCCTCACCGACGGCGAGGCGGCGTTGATCGGCGCGTGGGCCGGCCGGCTGCGGCCGGTGTTCGCCGCTGCGGCCGCCGACCGCCCGGACCTGGTCAACGACCTGCTGTCCGAAGCGGCGTGCCGCCCGTACATCACCACCCACGACGGCAAGCCGCCCCACCTCCACTACTCGGCCGAGGACGCGGGCCCGGTCGGCCGGGTCCGCGCCTACACCGCGGGCGGCCTGGCCCACCTGGTGTGCGAGGCCCCGGACCGCCTGGGCATCTGCAGCCGCGAAGGCTGCGAAACGGCGTACGTCGACACCTCGCGCAACGGCCGCCGGCGGTTCTGCTCGACGCGGTGTGCGACGCGGGTGCACGTGGCCGAGCACCGGGCCCGGCAGGTCGGCGTCTAGGACAGCTCCTGGACCGCGGCCGCGCGGGGGTCTTCCGACAGCCCGAGCAGCAGTGTCCGGTCCGGGAGGGCGACCGCGCCCAGGACGTTCCCCCAGAGGGCGGACCGGAACGGCAGCTCGGAGCCGTCCCGCAGCTCCCACACCGTGGTGCTCTCCGGATCCCAGTCGCACGCCACCGCGACCGGGGTGCCGTCCGGCAGCGCCGTGCACACCAGGGCTTCCTTCGGGTCGACCGAGCCGGTGATGGTGCGGCGCAGGGTCCGGCGGTGCAGGTCCCAGATCCGGACCGTCTTGTCCCGGCCCGCGGACACCACGATCGGCGTCCCGTCGGCCAGGACCGCCGTGTCGAGCGCGGTGACCGGCTGGGTGTGGCCGGTGAGCCGGAACCGCGGTTTCCCGTTCGCCAGGTCCACCACCCGGAGGTGGTGGTTTTCCCAGTCGGCGACCACGGCGACCGGCGTGCCGTCGGGGAGGACCGCCGGGACCGCCACGTCGAACATGCCGATTTCGCGGAGGTCGTGGCGCTTCGCGTGGTTGCGCAGGTCCCACGTCTGGATCCTGGTGCAGCCGTTGTGGACGACCGCGATCGGCGAGCCGTCGGCCAGCGACAGGCACCGCACCGCCGCTGCGTCCTCGGCCAGTCCCGGCAGCGTGCCGCGCGGAGATCCGTCCCGCAGGTCCCACACCCGGGCGGTCCGGTCCGGGCTGACCGTCACCGCGACCGGGACGCCGTCCGGCAGGACCATGGCCGCGACACCGGTCACGTCGTGGGTGTGGCCGTCGAGCGTGTGCCGCCACGAGCCGTCGGACAGGTCCCACACCCGGGCCGTGTTGTCCCGGCCGCCGGTGATCGCCACCGGAGCGCCGCCGGGCAGCACCAGTGCCGCGATCGACCGGAGGTCGCCCTTGTGCCTGCCCAGCACCCGCTGCGCGGGCCGCCACTCGGCCGGGTCGACGTCGACCCACGTCGGCTCGGCCGGGAACGGCGGGAACCGGATGTCGGCGTTGGCCGCGCCTTCCGCGGCGATGGCTGCGGTCGTGGTGCGCTTGGCCCACACCACGAGCGCGACGAACACGACCGCCCACACCGCCGCCACCACGACGGCCGGGACGGCCAGTCCCGAGCTCCCCAGCACGATCACCACGCCGATCACCACGAACGTGCCGATGGCCGCTCCCACGGCGGCGGCCATCCCGGCCGCGAAGGACGGCGGCTTCCGCACGGGCAGGTCCACCGGCGGCGTGCCGGTCGGCGGTGCGGGTTCCGGCCGCGGCAGGTCCGCCACCAGTCTCGTCAGTTCGTCGCTCAGCCGGGCTGCGTACACCGCCCGCACCCGCTCGTCGAACTCCGGCAGGTCGAGCACGCCCGCCTCGACGGCCTCGTGCAGTTGCGCCACCGCGGCTTCCCGGTCGGCGTGGGAGGCCCGCGGCGACCGGGACGGCCCCGCCGCGGCGGGCAGGTCGGCCACCAGCGCGGCCAGCTGCGCGTCGGTGGCCGCCCGCCGGACCGCGGCCACGCGGTCGTGCTGCTCGGCCGGGTCCAGCAGCCCGCCGGCGACCGCGGCCTCGATCCGCGCGACGGCCTGGTCGCGTTCGGTGTGACTCGCCTTGGCGTCCAGGTTGCCGACGACGGCGTCGACATCGGCGTAGGTGACGGCCCGGTTCAGCAGGTTCTCGGCGTCGGCGTAGGCGCGGGCGTCGAGGCGGCCGTCGGTCAGGGCGCCGGCCAGCCGGACCAGCGCCCGTTCCCGGTCGGCGGCGGAAATCCGCAGTCCCGGGCCGGTCCGGCCGGAGGCGCCGGGCAGATCGGCGACCGCCGGGGCCAGGTCCTTGCGCACCCGGGCGGCCTGGACGACCACCAGCCGCCGTTCGTACTCGGCCAGGTCGAGCCGGCCTTCGCGCAATGCGGTGTCGAGCGTGCGGGTGGCCGCCGCGCGGGCTTCGTCACCGATTCGGACTTCCCCAGTCATCGCGGGAGAATAGCGACCCGGAAGCGGGCCAGGGCTTTCGCGCCCGCCACGCGAAGACGGTCGGCGTCGGCTCGCCGCCTTCGGCGAACCGCTCGAACACCAGCCCCGCCTCGAGAACCGCGCCCAGCAACGCCGGCAGCGGCCGGTGGGTGGCGCCGACCTTGTCGCGCAGACCCTGGTCGCTCCAGGACTCCATCGTCCAGCCGGGCTCCCGGTAGCCGGGCCGGATGACGACGGCCCGGCCGTCGGTGCGGTCGGCGAACCCGCCGCAGAAACACGGGTGCACGCCGACGTGGACGAACACCCCGCCGGGCGCCAGGACGCGGGCCGCTTCACGCAGCACCGCGGGGTACTCGGGCATGTCGGTGTGCACCATGATCGCGACGACCGCGGGCAGCGCCCCCGTGGCGATCGGCAGCGCGGTGGCGTCGCCACGCACCACCGGCAGCCGGCCGGCGGCGTGGCGCAGCATCCCGGCGGACACATCGACGCCGAGCGGGGTGCGCCCGAGCTGCCGGATCCGCTCCGCGTGGGCGCCGGTGCCGCAGCCGAGCTCCAGGCACGGGCCCGTGCCCGGCCCCAGCAGGTCGCGCACCACCGGCCCGAACTCGAGCGGGTCGTCCCGCCAGCCGGGGACGAGCGTGGTCTCGTACCAGTCGGCGATCGCGTCGTAAGAGGTCACGCTCCCGTGGTACCGGCCGGGCCCGGCCAGGTCCACGGATTCCGCGGCGGGCGGACCACCGCGGAATCCGGCCCAGGTGGCGCGCAGGGCTTCGGCCGGCTCTGCCTACACTGGACACATGAGCAAGCGCTTAGTGGCACTGGGGGACTCGTTCACCGAAGGCGTCGGCGACGACGATCCCGCCGCCCCCAACGGTGTCCGTGGCTGGGCCGATCGCGTCGCCGAGCAGCTCGCCGCGCAGGAACCCGGCTTCCAGTACGCCAACCTCGCCATCCGCGGCAAGCTGCTGCCGCAGATCCTCGGCGAGCAGCTCGAGCCGGCCCTGGCCATGGCGCCCGACCTCGTCACCCTCTACGGCGGCGGCAACGACCTGATGCGGCCCAAGGTCGACATCGACGGTCTCATGGTCGGCTACGAAGCCGCCGTCGCGAGGATCCGGGCGACCGGTGCGCGCCTGGTGCTGTTCACCGGGGTCGACGGGGTCGAGGACCCGCTGTTCCGCACCATCCGCGGCCGGGTGGCCATCTACAACGAGCTCGTGCGCGGCATCGCGGCCCGCCACGACGCGCTGCTGGTGGACCTGTGGTCGATGCGGCAGCTGTGCGACCGCCGGTTCTGGGCGCCGGACCGCCTGCACCTCAACGCGCTCGGGCACACCGAGGTCGCCATCGAGGTGCTGCGGGTCCTCGGGGTGGCGCATCCGCTGAGCAGCCCCGAACTCGCGCCGCGCGAGCTGCTGAGCCCGGCCGCGCGCCGCAGCCAGAACCTGCAGTGGGCGCGGGAACACGCGCTGCCCTGGGTGCGGCGGCGGGTGAAGGGCGAATCGTCTGGGGACACCGTGGCCGCGAAACGCCCGGCGCTGGCGCCGGTGGACTCAGCGCCGCTCCCCCGCTGACGGGCGGAGCCCGTCGAACAGGATCGCCACGGCCCGGTCGCGCAACGTCGCGTCCGGGCCGGCGTATTCGGCGGCCCGCGCCACCCCGATGATCACCGGGATCAGCTCACCGACGACGACGTCGGCCCGGACCGCGCCCGCCGCCTGCGCCCGCGAAAGCAGCACGCCGAGGGCCGACAGCAGCCGCGCGCCGATGCCGGACTTCGCCACCGGCACCGTGACCCCGGCCGCGGTGAGCGCCTCGAAGTAGGCGTTCTTGGCGCTGGACATCGCGACCCAGCTGGTGAGGAACGTGAAGAACGCGCCGCCCGCGTCCGCGGAGTCCGCGGCCACGGCCGTCTCGGCTTCTTCCACGAACCGGCTCAGCCGGGCGTGGAGCACCGCCTCGAGCAGCGCCTCCTTCGTCGGGAAGTGCCGGAACACGGTGCCGATGCCGACGCCGGCGACGCGGGCGACCTCCTCGGTGGGCGCCCCGGTGCCCTTGGCCGCGAACACGCTCTCGGCCGCCTCCAGCACGCGCGCCCGGTTGCGCCGGGCGTCGGCGCGCAGCGGTTTCGGCTCGGCGGTGTCAGCGGCGGGGGTCACCAGCCGATCGTAACGGGGCCTGTCCGGGGAGCGAGTCCAGCAGCCGGGCGAGCGCGCGCGGCACGTGGGACCGCCAGCCGCCGCCCATGATCCGGCGGGACACGCGCTGGAACTCGTCGTCCGGGTCGAACCCTTCGTGGCTGAGGAACAGCCGGGTGCCGGTGCCCTCCGGCACCAGCCGCCATGTCACCGTCCACTGCGGACCCCAGCGGATGCTCAGCTTGCGCTCGGGCTCGACCTCGAGGACCTCGCACGCCACCGGCCCACCGGCGAACCCGGCGGCGGGCACCGGCTCGGCCAGCAGCTCGAATCGGTGGCCCACCACGGGCCGGATGTCGTTGGGCATGGTGAGCCAGCGTTCGAGCAGGTCCGGTTCGGTCAGCGCCCGCCACACCTTGGCGGCCGGGTGGGCGAGGAACTGGTCGACGTGGATCGCCCTCGGGTCGTCGTCGGTCACAGGTCTTCCTCTTCGTCGAGCAGGTCGCGCAGGTTGGCGAGCTTGGTGCGCCAGAAGCGCTCGTACGGGGTGAGCCAGTCCGCGACTTCCTCGAGCGGGGCCGCGTCGAGGCGGTAGACGCGGTTGCGGCCCTGGCGCTGCTCGGTGACCAGGCCCGCCTCCCGCAGCACCCGCAGGTGTTCCGAGAGGCTGGGCCGGGCCATGGCGAACCGTTCGGCGATCGCGCCGGCGGCCATCGGGCCGTCGAGCAGCAGTTTCAGCACTTCGCGCCGCGCCGGGCTGGCGAGTGCGGCGAAGACGTCGTCGTTGACCGGCATCAGCGCGGCACGGCGCCGAAGTCCGACGGCTCCAGCAGGCCGATCGTGTGCCCGTCGGGGTCCCGGAACGACGTCGCCCGCCCCCAGGGCTGCGGCTGCGGCTCGCCGACCGTGACCCCCGTCGCCCGCAGCGCGGCGACCTCGGCGTCGACGTCGGTGGTCTGCAGCTGGAAGTGCCGCGGACCCGGTTCGACCCCGGTGACCTGCTGGTCGGTCAGCACCACGCCGGTCTGCGCTCCCTTCGGCGCCACCATCACGAACCGCCCGCCCTGCGGCGTGCGGTGGTCGACGAGGGCTTCGAAGCCGAGCTTGCCGACGTAGAAGTCGCGCGCGCGGGCGTGGTCGGCGACCGGCAGGGTCAGGAACTGCACGTGGGTGATCGTCATGCCGCCGACATTACGTAGGAGATCTCCTACGCGTCAAGCGAGTGGCCGAACCAGCGTTCGAGGGCCGCGCGCAGCGCCTTGCGGTCCGTGTCGTCCGGCTCGGCCGCGCTGGTGGCCCAGGCGACGTAGCCGTCCGGCCGGACGAGCAGCGCGGTCGCGTCGGCGTCCGCGTGGCCGGTGACGTGGTCGACCCGGTCGCTCCAGCCGCGGAGCTCGTCGCCGAGCGAGCCGGTGAAGTCCAGCAGCAGGGGCCGGGCCGTCGCGGTCAGCTCGGCGAGCCGGGTGCCGCCGTCGAGCACGAGGTCCGGGGCCCAGCGGCCGTCCAGCGGGTGGTCGGTGCCCGGCTCGTACCGGACGTCGGCCCCGGACATCAGGTCGGCGATGTGCTGCACGGTGCCGGGCAGGCGCAGCAGCTCTCCGAACAGCTCGCGCAGCGCGGTGACGTCGCCGCCCGGGCTGATCAGCGCCGACTGGGCCTGGGTGTGCATGACGACCCGCTGGGCGACCGGACGGCGTTCGCTCTCGTAGGTGTCGAGCAGGCCCGCCGGCGCCCGGCCGCCCAGGGTGGCGGCCAGCTTCCAGCCGAGGTTGACCGCATCCTGCAGGCCGAGGTTGAGCCCGGGACCGCCGATGGCGGAGTGGACGTGCGCGGCGTCGCCGACCAGCAGGACGCGGCCGTCGCGGAACTTGTCGGCCAGCCGGGTGTTGCGCCCGCGCAGCCGCCGCAGCAGGTGCGGCCCCTCGCCCTCGGGCGCGCCGAGGGGCAGGTCGAAGCCGAGGACGCGCCGGATGCTCGCGCGCACGTCGTCGAGGGTCACCGGCGGTTCGTCCGCGGGCTCTTCGTCGTCGGTCCACTCCATCGCGGTGACGAGGGTGCCGGTGGGGAACGGCGCGTAGGCGAACAGCCCGGTTTCGGTGCGGTAGTGGAAGAACGGGGGGATGACGCCGCGGCCCGGCACCCGCAGGCCGCCCGATCCCGGGTCGGTGAACTCCGCGGGCACGGTGGCGTTCGCGGTGTGGGACACCGCCCGGTCCTCGGTGACGCCGGGGAAGCCGATGCCGGCGAGCTTGCGGGTGACGCTGCGGCCGCCGTCCGCGCCGACGACGTACCGGGCGCCGAGCCGGTACGGGCCGTCGGGGCCGGTGACGTCGAGGGTGACCGCGTCGGCGTCCTGGGCGAGGCCGGTGAGTTCGTGGCCGCGGCGGACCTCGACGCCGAGTTCGGCCGCGCGTTCGCCGAGCATGGCTTCGATGCGGCGTTGCGGCACGCCAAGGACGTTCAGCGAGTTGCGTTCGACGAGGGTGAGGTCCAGGCGCATCGCCCCGAAGACGAAACCCGGAACGGGTGGGGCGATCGGGCCGGCGAGCCGCTCGTGCAGGCCGCGGCGGTCGAGCACGCGGACGACCTGGCCGACGAGGCCGTTGGCGCGGTTCTCGGTGGTGGGTTCGGGCAGCCGTTCCAGGACCAGCGGGCGGACACCGGCGAGGGCGAGCTGGCAGGCGAGCATCAGGCCGTTGGGGCCGGCCCCGGCGATGACAATGTCTTCCGTGTCTTCCATGACTCCCTGATTTCGGGCAGGGCGAAGCAGCCCGGCGGGCCGGGCGGCTTCGCGGACGGAGGTCTAGCGGGGTTCGGGCAGGCCGGCGGCGAGCCGGCCGAAGACGTCCCGCAGGACGCCTTCCAGTGACTGCGACGGCCCGGCGATGAGCCACTGCTGGGTGACGACGTTGAGCGCGGCCCCGACGACGCCGGCGACGAGCCGCGGGTAGACGTCCCGGGTGACGTCGGTCCCGGTGCGTTCGGCGACGGCGAGCGCGAACTCGGCTTCGGCGGCCGCGCCGGCTTTCTGGAACTCGCCCTGCAGAGCGGGTTCGGCGACCATCAGCCGCAGCCCTTCGACCCAGCTGGGGTCGGCGGACTGCCCGCTGGGCACCGGTTCGCCGAGTGCGAACCCTTCGAGCGTGGCCTGGGTGACGGCGTCCCAGATCGGTTCACCGGCCGGCCGCTCCCGGAGCGCGGCGGCGATGGCCCGCGCCCGGTCGTGGTGCCGGGCGACGATGGCTTCGCCCTTGCTGCCGAAGTAGTTGCTGAAGGTCCGGGTGGACACCCCGGCTTCGGCGGCGATGTCTTCGATCCGGACGTTGTCGAAGCCGCGTTCGACCGTCAGCCGGATCGCCGCCCAGCTCAGCGCGATGCGCGTTTCCCGCTTCTTGCGCTCGCGAAGGCCGGCGCGGTCGGTGTCCATGGCTCCACCGTAGCGGAACTTGCCGACTCTGCAAAGTTGCTCAGTCGGCAAGTTTCTGCGAAGCCTGCAGCACCCGGCGCACGGCGTCGCGCAGCCACCGGTGACCGCCGTCGGCGGCGTGCCGGGGGTGCCAGGCCATGCCGATCTTCAGGGGTGGCAGCGGCAGCGGGATGTCGAGCAGGCGCAGGCCCAGTGCGTGGGCGACGTCGGTGAGGGGCGACGGAGGCCGGCCCGGCAGCGCGACCGGGACCAGGCAGACCACGTCCCCGGCGGCGGCCAGCGCCATCGCCGCCAGGTGCCCGGGCAGGACGGCGCTCACCCGGCGGGTGAGCCCGTGTTCGGCCAGGGCCGCGTCGAGCGGTCCGGCGAAGCGGCCGCGACGGCTGACCGCCACGTGGTCCGCCGCGGCCAGCCCGGCCGGCGTCACGGCGCCTTCGGTCAGCGGGTGCCCGGCGCGGACACCGGCCGCCATGCGCAGCGTGACCAGGTCTTCGACCCGGGTTTCCGGGTCGGCGTGGCCGATGTCGCCGAGCTCCAGGTCGATCCGGCCGTCGCGCAGGGCGGGACCGGCCTCCCACTCCTCGGCCAGCACCCGCAGCGAGACGCCGGGCGCCTCGCGCCGGGCCAGCTCGAGCAGCCCCGGCGCCACCGCGGCGCCGACCACGTCGGCGGCCTGGACGGTGAAGGTGCGCCGCAGGGTGGCGGGGTCGACCCCGCCACCCGGGGTCAGCAGCGCCGCGAGCCCGCGCACCACCGCGGCGGCTTCTTC
Source organism: Amycolatopsis sp. NPDC004169 (assembly GCF_040610315.1). Classification (NCBI taxonomy): domain Bacteria; kingdom Bacillati; phylum Actinomycetota; class Actinomycetes; order Pseudonocardiales; family Pseudonocardiaceae; genus Amycolatopsis; species Amycolatopsis sp. NPDC004169. Next base: position 1,875 of record NZ_JBEXMD010000029.1, on the reverse strand, counting down.
GCGCAACGCCTCGGCTCGGGGCGTGGGCACCATCGCCTGCCCCGCCCGGACCAGCAGCGCGTCCTGGAGCACCCGGCGCAGCCGGGCCAGGGTGCGGCTCATCGCGGCGGGCGACGTGCGCAGCCGCTCGGCGGCCCGGGTGACGCTCTGCTCGGCCAGCAAGGCGTCGAGCGCCACTGCGAGGTTGGCATCGAGGTTCGGGAATGCGTCGCTCACCAGCACTCTTCCGATTCCGGCAATGATTGCTTGCTGACGTTCCCATTGTGGCAATGCGGCGGGCGCCAGCACGATCGAGGGGTCAATCCGCTTCGATGCAGACCGCGAGGTTCCATGATCGTCATCACCGCACCCACCGGCCAGATCGGCGGGCGCCTGCTGTCCCTGCTGCTCGAAGCCGCGCCCGCCCGCGGCGAAGAGCTCCGGGTCGTGGTCCGCGACCCGGCCCGGCTTCCCGAGGCGGTGCGTGACCGCGTCGAGGTGGTCGCCGGCTCCCACGGTGACGCCGCGACCGCCGAGCGGGCCTTCGCCGACGCCGACGCCGTGTTCTGGCTGGTCCCGCCGGACGGCTCGGTCCCACCCGAACAGGGCTACCGCGGCTTCACCCGCCCCGCCGCCCGGGCGTTCGCCGAGCACGGTGTCGGCCACGTCGTCGGCGTCTCGGCGCTCGGCCGCGGCACCCCGCAGGCCGGCCACGCCGGCCTGGTGACCGCCACCCTGGCCGCCGACGACCTGATCGCCGGGTCCGGGGTCGCCTACCGCGCGCTGGCCTGCCCGTCCTTCTTCGAGAACCTGCTCGAAGAAGCGGACTCGATCCGGGACCACGGCGTCTTCACCGACACCGTCGCCGCGGACCGGCGTGCGCCGCTGGTGGCCGTCGCCGACATCGCCGCGGCGGCCGCCGGGCTGCTGCTGGACCGCTCCTGGACCGGCGTCGGCAGCGTTCCGGTGCTCGGTCCGCAGGACCTGTCGCCGGACGACCTGGCCCGCATCATGACCGAGGAGCTGGGCCGCCCGGTCCGCTACCACCGCCGGCCGCTCGACGACCTGCGCGCCGAACTGCTCGGGTACGGCCTCGACGCGGCGTTCGTCGAGGGCGTGGTCGCCATGAAGCGCGCCAAGGACGAGGGCCTGGACGCCGGTGCCGCCCGCTCGGCGACGACGGGCACCGGCTTCGCGCAGTGGTGCGCCACGACCCTCAAGCCCGCCGTTCTCGCCGCGCCGGAGGCCGCCGATGCCCGCTGAGCCTGCCGTCACCGCGTTCATGCTGGTCAAGACCACGCCCGAGTGGCTGGCGCTGTCCGTCGCCGAACGGGTCCACGCCTTCGAAACCCGGGTCGTCCCGGTGGTCGAAGCCCGCACCCGGGGTGTCCGGTCCCGCTTCTACGACACGGAGTTCTATTCGGCGCGGGTCACCGACGTCTGGGTCTGGGAGGCCGACGACCACGACGCCTACCGGCTGCTCGTCGACGCGCTGCGGGAAACCCCGTTCTGGGACCGCTGGTTCGAGGTCGTGGACCTGCTCGTGGGCGTCGAGAACGGCTACGCACGCACCTACGGCGTGGAGACGGCGGCCACCATCGCCACCTGAGCCCCGCACCACCTCCGGTGGCCGGTGACCGACCGGACGAGAAACCGGTCATCGATCGCCGAAACCGGTCGCGAGCGTCACACTGTTGTGTGACATCGGTCACCGGAGGTGTTGCGAGATGGTTCTGGGCGACAACAGCGTCACTCACCAGGTGACGGCGGACAGCAGGGTGCAGGTCCGGCGGGCGGCGCTGGCCCGCGCCCGCGGGACCCCCCAAGAGTGGTTAGGCATAATACAGTAAAAAAACCCCCCCGCCCCGGTGTTAACCCCCCGGTTATTACCCGCGT